>NZ_JBEHFO010000001.1:0-334188 GCF_040225595.1 Corynebacterium sp. KPL2734
GCCATCGTGAGGAACTAGAGAAAGCGATTCATGAATATGTCGACTTCTACAACGAACGAAGAATCAAGCTTGAGTTCGGCGGATTAAGCATCAATCAACGCCGACGCAAGCTGCTACTCTGAATAGTCCTAAAAAATGTCCGCATCCCCTTCTGCTACTTAACCCAACCATCAAGTGGCACGTTTGTAGCACGCGATACAACGATGACGCTCGGAACAAGTAAAAAACCACCGTTACCAGTGGGTTTGTGTTGCTCCTCCAACTGGGCTCGAACCAGTGACCCTTCGATTAACAGTCGAATGCTCTGCCAACTGAGCTATGGAGGAATATCCATGTTGTACTTCGAACGTGTCGTTCTCTGTGCAACGAGAATTAACTATATAGCCTAACGCCGTTTTCACACAAATCGCCTGGTTAGCAGGAAAAATAGGGGTGTGGAACGTGGGGTGAGGGGGAGGAGACATCGGCAAGCGCATTGCTTGTGCGTTCCTATGTTGGAACCAAGACCTGGAGTTTGGCCGAGTCCCGCTAATTTTCCCTATTCCTGAACATCGTTCAATGCGTCCGGTACCCTCAGATTATGAATTATTTCTCAGTGCGAATGCGTGCGGATTCCGCAGGCCAGCACATTTCGGGTGCAGAGCGAATCGTCAGGGAATATGAAGTTCCGGCGGTCTGCGCTGCGTTGTCCGAACGTGCTTTGGCGCACCCGAAGGAAATGGCGGAAAATATCTTCATCACGGTGGAGGCTTTGGCCGAGTCCGATATTCTGCATGTCCCTGCCGTAGGTGTAAAAGAAGGAGCGGTGCAATCGCCGTCACAAGCTAGGGACATCATCGAGGAACTATTGCGCCCCATGACCGCTTATTCCCAGGTAGTCATTGAAGGGACGTTTACCGCTAGGAATATGCGCGGTGCGATGCTCATTGCGGCCGATACAGGTAAGCGCTGCGAGCCAGACGCACAGCGCGGCGTCCGCGTAAGCCACATGGACGCGTACGGTGCTACAGAGGAAGAATTCAAAGGCAAGGATGCAGCCCGTGAAGCCATCGTTCTGGCGAGCAAGGTTGCCGCGCATCCCGATGTCTTAGCCGAAGTCTGTGTGTCTGATGACCCGGCGTATACCACCGGCTATGTCTGCATAGATGGCACGTACCACCGCCTGCCGCACATTAAAGAACCAGGATCGGACGAGGGGGCGAGGGCGTTCATCATCAAACCAGGGGCCGATGTTGAAGCGTTGATAGATTATCTGGAAAACCGCGCCGTGGTCGTGGATTTTGAGGCAGAACAGTGAACGAGAGCCTAGAGAAAGTCGCATCTGCGCGCCTGGATAAGTGGCGAGAAGACGGCCTGTGGCGCAGCCCTTCGGTCTTTGGAAGTGGGCAAGTGCCGGAAAGCTCCTTGCGGACGGCCGCTGGGAAGACAGTCCAAGACGCGGTGCTTTTTAGCTCGTCGAATTACCTGGGCCTGGCAGAGCATCCGGAGATTAAAAACGCCGTAAAGGACAGCGTTGATCACTACGGCGCAGGTTCAGGCGGCTCGCGTTTGACCACCGGCACGTCTGAATTACACGTTGCGGTAGAAGCCGCTGCGGCCCGGCTGACTGGGTATCCAGACTCGGTATTTTTTGCAACCGGGTACCAAGCCAATCTATCGACGTTGCAGGCTTTAGCCTCGCCCGAACTCACCATTATTTCCGATGCGCGCAACCACGCCAGCATCATCGATGGCTGCCGGCTCGCAAAGGCGAGTGGCGCCTCCCTCGTCGTCACGGCGCACCGCGATACCCGCGCTGTGGAAGATGCCTTGGCTAACAGGACCACCAAGTATGCCTTGGTGGTTACCGATGGCCTCTTTTCCATGGACGGGGTGCTCGCGCCCTTGCCTGAGCTATCGCGGCTGGCACGCGAACACGGCGCTTGGCTTATGGTCGATGATGCTCACTCGTTTGGCACCGTCGGCGACCGCGGCCTTGGACTGCCAGAATATTTCGGCGTCCAGCCCGATATCCAACTTATTACCGCTAGCAAGGCGCTTGGCGCTGAAGGCGGGGTCGTAGCAACGAGTAAGCCGGTGGCGCAGCTATTGCGGCAACAAGCCCGGTCCTTCGTATTTTCTACCTCGCCCACGCCAGCCACCTCTGCCGCCGTGCTTGCGGCGCTAAAGCTCATTGAGTCTGATCCCAGCCTGGTTAGCCAACTGCAGGACAATATTTCTTATTGGCATCACACACGGGGGACTACGCCGCAGCAAGGGCCCATTATCCCCGTGCATGTGGGCAATGAGGCCGCCGCGATGGACGCCAGCGCTGTGCTGCTTGATAATGGATTTATCGTCCCGGCAATCCGGTGGCCCACTGTTGCACGAGGCGCGGCGATTCTCCGCGTCACCCTCATGGCAACCCATACGCGGGCGCAAATCGATGCTCTCTGTACCGAACTTGAACAGCTGAGTTTATAAGTAAAACGCTCGGTGAGTGCGTCTAAGGAATGGGGTTCTCGTCGCATACACTGGCAGGCATTATGAGCAGCTTCATCATTGACTATTCGTGGCTCCACGAGCTGGTGCTGTACGGGCGTGACGCCGAGCTATCCGCTGCGATTACCGGCAACTGGGACATTATTGAAGCCATATGGGACTTGGAGGAAAAGTACTCCCTGGATGACTCCAGTCTCTTTGGCGGTGATAATTGGGTTGCGCGCTTTGTGTCCGGCCTCGATGATGGCGGCCCCTTGGACGTGGGGCTATTGGACGAAGAAGATACTTCAGTGATGCTCGAGCTCTCCGTTACTGGTGACGATGAAGAGACAATGGAGCACGCGCTTATCGATGCCACCGAGACCATCACCTGGCATTTCTCCGACTGGGGCTTTGAAGACATCGAGTGGACCGCGATGCAGTGAGAGATAGAGACGCCGCCGCAAGGTTTTACTAGCTGAGGGCTCAATAGGTATTTTTACTCGCGTTCGTCTTGCTGCTGCGGAGAAAGAAGAATACGGGAACAACTAGCAGAGGTTCTAGTTCGAAAGCTTAGAACCTAGCGTTGAAACGTAGATTGAATTGCGTCATTTGCATGCGCGAACGGAATCCGCTCCTGTTCGATGCGTAGCTTGCCTTCGGTGAAGAGGAGGGAATAGGCGCGCTGCTCTTCGGTGGTGAGGTGGCTAAGCATGGCGGAGCCATCACCAGGATCGGGGACCGCGAGGTGGCGGAACGCGGTGACGGTGGCGGTATCCATGAGGAGAGACTCCGTGTGGGGAAAATGGGCGCGCACGCCGTTGAGGATGCTGAAGCCGGCGGCATCAAGATCGCCCCAGTAGGTGATTTCGACATCGTGGAGCCAGTCGAGGGCGTGGAGCTGACGGGCGGCATTGCCGGCGCCGAGGATGGCGATGGTGGGTGGGGCGGCATCGGAAAGCAGGGGCAGGGCTAGGAAGGTCTGCTTGTTTTCTACGATGAGAACGCGCGGGGGAGCGGTGGGAAAGAGTTGTGCAGCCTGGGAAAGGGGAACCTCGATATCGGACAGCGCTGGGGCGTGGTTGAGGTAGCGCAGGCGCAGGCGGGCATCGGTGCGGCGCAGCCCCAAATCTGTGATGCCGAAGGGCGAAAGCAGCGCGAGCAGCAGGCGGCGGTGGGTGCCTATCCACTTGCCATCCACGCCTTCGACCGGTACGGCGCGCTCCCACTCGCCGGAATTCGGATGGGCGCGCAGCCAGGTCAAGCATGGTGCTAAGCAGCGCAGATCGTATGCGCTTAGGTCCTTCCACTGGGCATAGGTGCGGTACACGGCGTCGGCGAATGCAGGGGAGTCGGGGGAGATCGCGGCGATGTCGCGTGCGCGCTGTAGCGCGCGGGAGTATTTGGCGCTGAGGCCTGCGGCCGCGGCGATGCGGGGCGCACCGGTAAGTACCGCGCGGGTGGGAACGGAATTGGTGCCCAGGCCCATGCGGGACCAATTGCGCTGTTCGTAGTGGATCTCTTCTTGGTATGGCCAGCGCTGCCAGGCGCGGATAAACTCCTGGGTGGCGGCGACATTGCGCGCGGCGGTAGCGGCTGTAGGCGGATGAAGCGGCCAATCGATACTCAGCGAATCCGGGGCGGCTAAGGCCTCAGCAAAGTGGTTGCGCAGGTATTTTGCCGCACGCGCGTGCAGGTCACTAGGCATCCGCATTGGGGGACTCCGGGGATTCCTGGGGGTAGGAAGTGGCATCGATAAGCGAATAGCCCGTACGCGCCTGCGGGCGGCCCTGGATAATGGGCTCATCGTAATTGACCACGATGGTGCCATCCACGTACGGCGATAGCGTCTGGATGAGTTTGAATGGCGTTGCCAAAATCATGTGGAAACCAAAGGACGCAAACACGGACATGGCGGTGCGCGTAAAGGCTGGGTCAGCGCGGTCGAAGGCCTCATCCAAAATGATGGAACCGTAGGTGGGAACGTCCTGATCCGGCTCCGCCAGGCGGAAGCGCAGCGCCGCAGCCAAGCAGAAGAACACCAGCTTTTGGGCCTGGCCGCCGGAAAGAGAGGCGGAATCCTGATAAGTATTCGCGGTCGTGCCATCGGGGTAGCACTCGCGGCCGATGAAGCTGACGTGCTTGCGGGTATCCAGAACCAGGTTGCGCCACCGAATATCCTCCGGCTCAGACGAGCCCAAGCGGCTGAGAATCTTGTCCAAGGCGTGGTAGCGCGCTACCGCAGCTTCGGGCTCATCGGCGCTAATCTCCGCCAGGCTATGGGACGTTGCGGCATCGAGATCCCGCTGGAAGTCTTGCACCACCTGGCCCCGGGCATCTTTCACATCAATGCGCAGGGCGCGGTCCCCATTGAAGGGCGTGCGCTCCAGTGACTTATTAATAAACTCCATGCGCTGTTCGATATCGCTACGGGCATGGCGAAGCGAAGAGGCGAGGTGCGATAGGTTTTGCACCGTCGTGCCATTGAGCAGCTCCAAGAAATGAGCGCGAAAATCCGCCAGGCGGTCCGCGCGCAGGAACTTCAGCTTCTCCATGCCTTCGCCGGCGAAGCTCGCCTGTGGCTCCAAATCCGCCGCTTCCGCCGGCCACTGTGATAGGTACTTGTGCAGGACGGAGACAATCTTGGCATTCGTCTCCTCGATGCGGCGTGCGGCCCTACGCGCGGTTTCTTGCAAGCTGGCCTGCACCTCATCGCGCCGGGCATCGATGTCATCGATGGTGAGTTTTCTCCTGCCCTTGTGCAGGGCCTCTTCGACCGCCTTGGCGATGCCCTGATCGGCCACCGTGGGCACCGTTCCGATGCTTTGGCGCCGCTGGGTGGAGCGGTTCAGCTCACCCTCTACGTTGCCGAGGTGTTTTTGTGCTTGGTTCAGTTGGGCGCGGGCGGCAGTGAGCTTTTCCTTTGCCTGCTCGTGCGCCGTGGCTAAGGCCTGCGCCTCTGGGGAGGAAGCCAAAGAATCGTACTGTTCTTGCAAATCGCGCTTGCGCGCCTCAGCGGAAGCGGTATCAATATCCTGGAACTTAGTCTCCAGTACGCGCTGCGATTTATCGCGCTGCGTGCGCAGGATATCCATTTTCCGGTTGAGCTCTTGGACCTGTTTCGCCATGGCACGAGCAGTGGCTTTCGCTTCATTCAATTGGGAACGCAGGAGCTCAATCTTGGCGGTATTGGTAGAACCTACTCGGTACCACCGCGTGCCTTTAAAACGCGTGCGATCATCCTTGATAAAGCGCGTCGATCCATCCTTGTCCTTAGGCCGGCTTTCCAAGCCATCGCGCGTGACGGCTGGGGTTTTGGTTACCTGTTCGAGCGCGGCCACCGAGTTGACGCATTCGTAGTTAAAACGGCTTGAAATATGGTGGCGCACCCACGGCGCCATGGGGTGATCCTGGAACTCCAATTTGTGGATGAGCTGTTGCGGGCTGCGCGCGGGCGCGGGCGCAGGAGCAAACTCGGGGATAGTGCGGTATTCGAGCCGGGTGCCCACATTGCGCGAATTGACCCACTGGTTAATGGCTTCCCGCGCGGTTTCCGGAACGAGCAGGGTGGCGGCGAATCCGTGCAGCAGTTTTTGGATCACTGGTTCCCACTCCGCCTGCTGCGGGGCGATATCCAGTAGCTCGCCAGCGAAGGGAAGCTCCGATTCGGCATAGCCAGTATCCCGCGCGAGTTGGGTGCGCAGCTCTACGAGGGCTTTATCGATATTGGTGCGCCGCGAGCTAAATGAGTGCAGCTCACTTTCTAAGGACGCGGATGCTGTCGCGGCATCGCGGGCGGCCACTCCGGCTTCTTGTTGCTGCTCAGTAAGCTGGGCCGAGTCGGCCTCGAAGTCCGCGATGCGCAGGCGGGCATTTGCTTGCAGCTCAGCAAAGCCGTGCGGGTTGAGCTCAAAGTGATCGGTCCACTGGTCAGCGGCAGCGGCAAGGTGGTGAAACTCCTTGGAGCGGTGCTCAATTTCCTTCTCCGCGGTTTCTATCTTGGCTTCTAGGGCGGCCAGCTCGCCGGCACTGAGTTGGGAGACGGCTACAGCGGCGCGTCGCTCGGCATCGTCAAGGTGCGTGACCTCCGCTTGGAGTGCCTCGGCCGCTGACTGCGCCTCTGCCTGCTGGGCGGTTAGCGCGCGGATGCGATAGTCCAGTTCTTCTGCCACCAAGCGGGCGCGCACCGCCGGCAGCGCCTCATTCATCGCCTCGGCCTTGTGCTTATCCGCTTCTGCGGTGGTGCGCTGGGAGTGTAATTGGGGCAGGGGTGCCAGCGTCTCAATCTGGGCCTTGACGTCCTCTACCCGCAGGTATGCCTGGCGCAGATCCTCAAATTGCTCCACTGACTCCTCAGCCCGCTCGAAGGTAGACGGCGTATCCAGCATATAGTCCCGGAAGAGCTGGTCCAGGCTGGATAGAGACTTGGCAGACTGCGTGCGGTGCAGCAGGACCTGCCCCTGTTCGCTCTTGATGCCCAGGCGTTTGCGAAAGCGATCCGCAAACGTGGTGTACGTCGGCGTAAATGACGCTCCCGGCCCCTTGTACATGGCCTTAATCTTGCGGGTATCCAGGCTGCGGGTGAGTAAGGGGCTGAGCTTATCGATGTCCTCATCTCCCTGCACCACCCCATAGAGCCGTTTAATTTGGCTCACCGAATTTTCACCGCCGTTGAGACGGAAGATGGCGATGAGGGTGTGCTGCGTGCCAGCCCCATTATCGTAGGTCAACGCCACCACCGAGTTTGTTGCGCCCTCACGCAAATACTCCGGGGCGATTTCACCCGTGTGCGCATTTTCTTGTTGCCGCCACGCCCCGCGAATATAGGAGACGAGGTTGCGCCCATTATGGCGCCCGAGGTCCTGCTGCGATGCCGCGTTAAACTTGAGGTCCTTCTGCGGCACCAATACCGCTGACATCGCATCAAGCAGCGTGGACTTGCCCGAACCGGATCCGCCGGTGATGAGGAAGCCCTTGCGGGCTACCGGGATGGAAAAGTAGCCGTGAAAGGTACCCCAGTTAATGAGCTGGATACGGCTGATGCGGAATTGGCCTGGATACAGGTTAGTCATCGGAAGCCTCCTCCTGGTCGCCCTCGGATTCTGCGAGGCGGGCGTATTCATCCCGGATAGCGGTGACCGTGGCGGCATCGAAAAGCTGACGCAAGACGGGTGATACCTCGTAGCGCCCCTCAGTCTCGGTGGCACTCAGCAGAGAGTATTCATTGCGGATGCGTTTAATCGCCGCATTGAAGCGGTTATTGAACCCGGCCTCATCGCGGTTATCAACCGCGCGGACGTAGCCAATGCCCTCCCGGAGGTCTTCTACATCCACAATCACGCGTTCACCCGGCAGCGCCAAACCAAGTTCCTGGCGCAGGTTCAGCAGGATGGCGGTATCGATGTGCTTAAGCTTATCCGTGCGCAGCACTTGCGGGATAGGCAGCGTTTCTTCTTCTACCATCCGGGTAAACGCAAACCCTTCCGCTTCATCGACGACCAGCTCGAGGAATACCTCATGCAGGCGGGCGCGCAGGTTGTCTTCGTCCGAGATGATGGCGGACCATAAGACAGGTTCCTTGTGTGCTCGCACGAGCGGCCCCTTCAAGAGCTGCACCAACGCGCGGCGTGAGTTATAGGTCAGCGATCCTTTATCGCTTTCCCACAGTGGGGGCTCATGCGCGGAATCGACGCGGTGGTTATCAGTAGCGCTCACTACAACTCCTCAACGGTGGTGCTATCGAAATACATAGTAGGGATATACGCCGCGCGAATGGTCCCATCTTCTTCGGTCCAGGTGACCTTTTCATGATCATCGTGCAAAGCCGGTAGCGGGTGCTGGTCTGCAATGTGTACCAAACCCACGACGCTGGCCAGGCCCTGCGTGGGAGGGCACGCCTGTAATACCTGGCCAATCGTGCACGGGCCCGCCTTGCCGACGGCCCCGCGAATCGCCCCATGCAATTCCTCAAAATCAATTTCTGATTCGCGCACCAGCTCATACAACGCCTCGGCGTTCTCCTGGCCTGGCTGGAAGGCCTCTGGTGCTTCCTCCACGACCTCGCGTCCTGGGTTGGCCAAGTGGATGCGCGATACGGAATGAATGGACATGCCGATGCGCTGCAGGGGAGTTTCCATGCGGTGAAAGGCTTTCAGCTCCGATGCCTGCGCTGCATCAATGGCCATGCCCCGTGCCTCACGCAGTAGCTCAATCATGCGCCGATCTTCTGCGAATTGTTCCGAAGAGACATAGTTGCGCAAGCTGCGCGCCAGGCCAGTCATCGTTTGATTGACCTCGAAGCTCGTTTCTTCCATATCGCGGAAGAGATTCCGCAGCTGCCGACGGTTCTCTGACGCCAGCTCTTGTCCAACGTCGCTTTCTAGAACCTGCTTAATCCACTGGTCCAGCCACGCGCTGCGTTCTCTATCCATGAGGTAGGAATAGAATCCGCGAAAGCTACGCCCCGCGTCCGATTCCGCGATGTGGTCTACACCGCTGAAGATTTCCTCGAGCACCTCGCCACGGTACCCTTCCGGATCCAAAAGCTGCCGGCGTAGCCTGTGATTGAGGGCTTCGAGTTCATGGCGCACCCTGGCGAAATCGCTTGGCACCGCCATAGCCATGTTCAGCACGTCTTGGACGCGCTCCTGCGTCTCTGCCGCAGTCAGCCTTTCAAACTGCCCTAAATGAGCCTTTTCAATTTCGCGGTCAATGCGGTCTCGCTCCGCCTCTAAGCTGGCGACGCGGCTCGAAATGTCCTCATTTGTATCTCGCGCTAAGCGTTGTAGCGCCGAGCCGATAGATTCCACGCGCGATGCCGTGACCGTAGTAACCGGTGTTTCCCAACGCTCAACGGCCTCGAGCGCGGATAGTGCTTCCTCGCTCGGTTCCAAGGTTTCCCCGCGCGAGCTCTTGCCAGATTTACGGACTAGCCAACCAGCCTTTACCCAGTCATTGCAATAACTTTGCGGTGTGCGCGGCATGGAGAATTCACTGGCGAGCACCTCGAAATCGGTGACCATCAGCTCATATACTTCTGCCGCCGGCCGCGCCCGAGTGCCGCGGGGAAAATACTCAGCAATTAGCGCCAAAATCACCGGGGCATTATCGGCCGCCAGCAGCCGCACTGCCGCGGAATCATGTAATAACCGCCGCAGTGAAAGGGCGCGAGCTTCAACAGACATGATTCGATTTTGCCAGCTACGCCGGACACATGCAGCGTAGTTTGACTCACTTATTCGATTCGGTGGATCCGCCCGCGCATGGTGGCCCTTGGGGGCCGAGGACTAAGAGACTGTATTAGTCCTTCTTAGTCCTGCGCAACGGTGACGTTGACGTCAATATTGCCGCGGGTGGCGTTGGAGTAGGGGCAGACCTGGTGAGCGGCATCGGCAAGCTCTTGTGCCTTGTCATGCTCCTGGGCGGGGATGATGATCTCGAGCTCAACGGCGAGCTTGAAGCCTTCGCCTTCCTTGCCAATGGACACGCGGGCACCCACGGAGGAGTCGCCCAACTCAGCCTTCTCGCTGCGAGCTACCGCCTGCAGGGCAGAGTGGAAGCACGCGGCATAACCAGCGGCGAAGAGCTGCTCTGGGTTGGCGCCGTTGCCAGCGCCGCCCATTTCCTTCGGAGTGGCCATCTTGAAGTCAAGGTCAGAATTTTGCACTACGGCGCGGCCATCGCGGCCTGCTCCGGTAGCGAGTGCTTCAGTGGTGTAGAGGGTATCCATGATTACTCCTTTTCTAAAAGTGGTTTTCGTACTAGTAGTGAGTACAGCCGCCGATTGTACTCAGAATTGTTATCGGTGTTTTTCGAGGTCAGCGACCTAAGAAGCGAAAGGACGCGCTAGGAAAGGTGGTACGGCTCAAGTGTGCGGCGCAGGCCTACTCAACCCGCGCCGGGGGAGTGGGCGCTCCTTCGGGCGGAAGTACCTTGGAGTAGCGCTTCGATTGGCTGGATTTCCCAGCACTCTCGGCGGTACCGCCAGTGGTGGGCGCAGTGGCACCGACTACGTCGGCCGTCTTTGCCGGAGAAGGTCGATTGGGTGCGGGATCCCAGTGGGTATCGACAAGCTTGCGCTGGCACATCCAACCCACCGCGAGGATGGCCAGGCCAATCACTGCGATGAGAATGCCGCTCCATACACCGCCAGCCTGGATGGACCAGCCGAGCAAAAGACCCAACCAGCCAAAGTCGGCATCGCCAAAGGTGGTGTTGGCATCTCCGAAGGAACCGAGCACGCTAAGCAGGAAGGCGGGCAGGAAAGTAATGAGCAAGCCATTGGCAAAAGAACCCAAAGCCGCGCCGCGGCGCCCGCCGGTGGCATTGCCGTACACGCCGGCCGCGCCACCAGTGAAAAAGTGTGGCACGAGGCCCGGCAAAATGAGGGCGACACCAAAAGCCGGGTTGAGCCATAGCGATAGCACAGCCAAGCCGACGAGCCCGCCGGTGAAGGAGAAAATGAACCCAATGAGCACGGCATTTTGAGCGTAAGGGAAGACAATCGGGGCATCGAGCGCTGGGATTGCGCCGGGAACTATCTTTGCCGCGATACCTTGGAAGGCGGGGACAAGCTCACCCAAAATGGTGCGGACACCGAAAAGAATGACGGCAACGGCCACGCCAAATTGCAGACCCTGAGTTATAGATTGCATGAGGTAATTGCCCACATTGGTGGCGCCATCCGGGAAGGCCGTGAAAGCCTCATCAGAGCCTGCGCGCGCAATAAATAATACGGCGAGCACGAGGTACATCAGCGCCATAGAAAGGGCCGTCGCCACCATCGAATCGCGCAGGAAGCGCAAGCCTTCTGGGAGTTTGAGATCCTCAGACGAAGGCGACACTTTATCGCCTTTACCGCCTACGGCCTTGCCGACGCCACCTGCGACCAAGTACCCCGCCGTGCCAAAATGCCCAATTGCCACGGAATCATCGCCGGTAATGCGGCGGGTAAAGGGGTGGGCTATAGCGGGCAAAGACACCATCAAAATGCCAAGCAGTCCCGCACCAAAGGCGACGATGACCCACGAAGGATATCCAGTGGCAACGAGTACCATCGTCAGCAATGTGGCCATGAAAAGTACGTGGTGGCCAGTGAGGAAGACGTAACGAAGCGGTGTAATACGGGCCAAGATGAGGGAGACAACAAACCCCAAAATCATGATCCAGGCGACTTGGCTGCCGAACTGGTCTTGGGCGATACCGACAATGGCTTCATTAGTCGGCACTACTCCCTGTGCACCCGTCGCGCCGGTGATCATGGCACCCAGCGGTTCTAGCGAATCGGATACTAGGCCAGCACCGGCGCCGATAAGGAGGAAGCCTAGCGTGGCTTTAATCGCGCCGCCGATGGTTTTGCCGGCGCCGCGCCCCATGGCAGCTAGGCCGACTGCGGTGATGATGCCGATGAGGAAAGCGGGTACAGCGAGGATTTCGTTGACGAGAAAGTTGGCTATGGCGAGAAGAATATCCATGGCGTTATTCCTTAAAAGTCATAGAGCTCGCGTAGAGCCCCATCTAGTTCGGAAGTGGAAGTGAAGTCTTGGATGACGTATACGGGAACGCCGACATCGCCCAGAGTGGCAGCGATTTCACCCGAGGTAAGCAAAAAGTCCGCTTCACTAGCTCGGCCCTTCGCCGAAATAGTGTCGGTTGCCTCAACGGTGAGGTAGGGACCCCAGCCCCATTCATCCAAGACCTGCTCCAAAGTGTTTTTGAGAAAAAGCGAGGTTCCCAGCCCGTTGCCACAGACCGTTAGAATCTTGCCCTTGGATGCCACTGAGTCTTCTGCGGTTTCGTGGGTGGTTTCTGAAGGGGCTGTCGCCGCGGAAGTAGTACGACTTGGAGCAGAGGAAGATGTTTGAGTTGGGGTATCTGAGGTGATGACCTTCCGTAGCTGTTCTTCAGTCTCCGCGCGGTCAAGATCTTCGCGTTTAGTCGCCAAAAGCCTGGCCAGTTGTTTCATCGCTTCCACATGCTCCGAGGAGCTCTTGGCCGCGCACCCAACTACTAGATGTACGGGATCGTTGGACGCATGGTGAAATTCCACTGGCTCTGAAAGCCGAACCCACGACAGTGAGGTTTCTTTTACCGCCTCTGATGGGCGCGCATGGGCGAAAGCGAACCCTCGTGCGACCACGATATAGGGCCCATTGTCCTCGACAGATTGGATCATGGATTCCGTGTAGTCAGAAGTTACTGTGCCGGCTTCTTCCAAAAGCGTGCCCGCCAGCCGGATAGCCTCCCTCCAGTCATTGGCAGTGCCGTGAAGATCCACAGCACCCGGCGCCAATAAAGAGTCCACTGTAGCCATTTATTTCTCCCATCACATAGTTAGGGTTTATGAAGAAAAAGCACTCCTTATTTTAAAGCGCGTGAGAAGGAAGGTAAATGGAAATGCTTACTTCTTGACAGAAGAGTCCAGCTCAAACGTTTGGCGCCCAATTTCGTTTTGGCCAAAATTGTCCTTAGCTACAAGCTCTACTGGGGTGGATTCATCATCGAGCTCGTAGGCGACCGCGCCAGAAGCGGTACCGTCTTTTTTAATCTTCTCGAGCAGGGAATCGGTGAGCTCTGGATCATAAAATGATCCGACCTCGAGCTCGTTTACGGTATCGGAGTTATTGTCTTGGATAGCGGTAAAGTACTGGACGAAGTCCAAGGCTGAAAGCTCTGCATCCGATTTATTAGTGACGTCATAATAAAAGACGATGAGTGGCTTCTCTCCATCCTCATTGCCCGGCTCACCGGTGGGGATTATGCGGTGATCTGTGATCTTGATCGTAGCTGCCGGCACCTCGAGCACATTGTCCTTGAAGCTCCGGTTGGAGTCTGTGCCCTTTAGGGAGTTGACGGTGGTTGGGTCGTCACTGATCTTTTTCAAAATCGCTGTAAGGGTGACGTCCTGAATAGCAACATCGAAGGATAACGTATCGCCGTCCACTTTGAAATCTTTTTCGTCAGCTGAGGCTGCCATGAGTGCAGTATCGGTTGCTACGATGTCTCGTTTCGAAGTGATCGTTTCGCCAGCTGCGGCGGCTTCAGCGTCAAATGATCCTATCCAGTAGATCGAGCGATTCTTGCCATTATCAAACGTCCATTCCACAGTAATGACGTCATCAGTGATGCTGGCTTCCATCCAGCCATCTTCGGAGGCGCTGTCCTCCTGCTTCCACGTACCGATCACGGATTGGGATTGTGATTCAGTAGATTTAGCATGCTGGTCTTGTTGTGATGATCCGTTTTCATCATCAGGACTCGAGCATGCTGTGAGGACAAGAGCAGAAGCAAGAACGAGAGAAGGTAATAGTTTTCCCATATAAAAGTTTTATCCTAAGGGGGTGGGGAGGGGGATCAGCGCGGGAGAGATGAGGAAATTGGTCTTTCGCGAGCTATTGACTAATCTTTTGGGAGCGGAGTGTCGTGTCTTACGACATGACTTCCGTGTGGGGCTATAGCTCAGTCGGTTAGAGCTCCGGACTCATAATCCGTCGGTCCCGGGTTCGAGCCCCGGTGGCCCCACGGTAGAAGGAGGCGTCGGCAAGCAGTGCTGGCGCCTCTTTTTTAGTATTCGGTGTGCACGCGCTCGGAGAAAATCGGCCTAGCGGTCAGCTCGATGCGGGTGCCGATATTTGCGTCGTCTGGGTTTCTGTAATGGACGGATTTTTGATTCGTGGCCATGATGCAGTGGAGATCTTAGCTGTCACTAGAGTTTGGGTCCTTCACAGTAATATCGCGTTGCCAGGCTGCAGTAACGGTCGGATCGGGGGTTTCGAGCCTGTATGTGGCATCCATTGCATGCTTATAAATGTCCAGGGCAAAGGCGCAATCGGTGGCGTCGTCGGCGATGATTTGTGCGTAATTGCGGATGCCACAAATACCGCCTACCTGCGCAGCGAGCGCGGAGTCATCGTCTTCCTCTGCTTTCTGCAGCTTGGAAGGTGCGGCAGGCGCAGAAGAAGCGGAAGCCGTGGAATCAGTATTGGTGTCGGCATCGGCAAACGTACCGCTGTCTGAACTGGTGCTGTGCGGGGTGGTATCGGTGAAGCTGGGCTCGTCGTCTGCGGGGGTGGACGAGCAGCTAACCAGCAGGAGCGCCGGCAAGAGCGCGAGAATCTCTTTTATGCGGAATGTAGGGGAGAGATAGAAGGGGCATTTGAGTAGGAAAGTGCAGCACCGCAGTGCATATGGGCAGGCGAATTGCGCGCGGGTGAGCAGTGCAGTCTAATAAACGGCATGACAGAAGTAGATCCGCTCATTGAGTCCCTCTATCGCTGGTCCGATGTCAGCGGTGTATTGCTGATGGGAATTATCGGCGGCACCATTGCGCGCAAGCGCGGGTATGACATCATCGGGTTTTTCTTCATTGCGATGTTTTCTTCCCTGGGCGGGGGCATGGTGCGCGATGTGCTTATCAATCGCGGCACCGTGGCGGCGATGAGCGAGCCGGAGTACCTCTACCTGGCGTTTACTGGCGCGTTGATTGCGCGCTTTGTCTACTTCAAAGGCAAGACCTGGGATTATATCCAGGCGCATGGTGATGCCGTGGTCTCTGGCCTGTGGGCCGGCACCGGTGCCGTGAAGGCCATTACCTATGGTCTGCCGCCGATTCCGTGCATCATGATGGGCGTGTTTACCGCTACAGGCGGTTCCATGATTCGCGATATCGCCATGGGGCGCGAGCCCGCCGTCTTTGGCGATAATCAGCCGACGGTGATTCCGGCCATCGCCTGTGCGGTGATCGTGCTGGTGGGAAACCACTTCGATATGTTGGCCGTCGGCATGATCGTGGGACCGTTGGTGTCCATTTTCTTGGCGCTGCTGGGTATTTGGGCCGGTTGGCGCGTGCCCGCGAACCAGGAGTGGGCGCCGATTAATGATACGGCTGCGCAGGTTAAGGTGCTGGCGAAGAAGGCTGAGAACAAGAGCCGCGCGGTCGGGCGCAAGCTGGAGCCGCACCGCGTGCGCTCCTGGCGCCACCGGCAGATGGAAGAGGCGCTGCAGCGGCGCATCGAAAAGGAAGTGCGCTCCGGCAAGCGCCGCCAGGATGCGGCGGAGGAGGCGAGCGAGTTTTTGCAGTCCTTCGAATCAGATGTTGATCAGTTGAGTAGTGTCTCAGCTGAGTCCGAGGATATGGACTTTGGAGTGGACTTTAGCGGCGATTCCTATGAGGCGGAGGAGCAGGCCTCCAGCGAGGAATCGCAGCGGCTGCTCGATACGATTCTGGAAGATGACAAACTTACCGATGAATTGATTGACCGCCTGATGGACCGCTACCAATCGCGCGACTAGGTTTCTAGGCGGCTGCTTGCCGATGCCCCTAAATTAAACACCTGAGTCCGGATTTCTGGCAGAAAACTGGCATCAATTTCTCAGCTAGGTGCCATATCCTTGAATCATGAACTTGAGGTATTACTTTTTTGAGCTGTGGGGCCTCATTGTTGACCACGGCTTGCCGCTCATCGCATTCGTGATAATCGGCATTCTTCTGCCGCGCATGGGGCGCCTAGCCATCCGGATTATTGAACATAATTTGGATGAGCAAGAAGAATCCACGAAAGCGCGGCTGGCTCTGACCGGAGCATTGGTCTACATCGTCCAAGCGGTTGCGTACTTCCTATTGGTCGCGGCCGCGCTGACCAACCTCGGCGTACCGGCGCTGGGTGCTGCGGTGCCTGCGACGATAGTTTCCGCGGCGGTTGGTTTTGGTGCCCAGTCCGTGATTTCGGACTTCCTCTCCGGATTTTTCATCCTGACGGAAAAGCAATTCGGCGTGGGTGACTATGTCTCCTTTGCTGGCATTCCTGGGGTGGAAGGCGATGTGGTGACGCTGACCCTGCGCACCACCAAGGTGCGCACCCCAAGCGGTGAGCTGGTGACCATCCCCAATAGCTCCGCGGGTGTGGTGACGAATTATTCCAAGGAATGGTCCCGCGCGGTGGTCAATATCAACGTCCCAGTGCATGAGGGTGAATCCTTGCCGGAGATTACGAGCCGCGTCAAAGAGATTTCGGAGCACGCTATTGAAGCCCCAGAGATCTCTGTCGATGTCGCCGGCGAGCTCACGGTTCTTCCCGCCACGCAATTGGTCAGCCCGCAGGTTGCTGGTCAGCCGTGGCAGGTGGGCTACCGCATCATGGTGACTGTCAATCCCGCCCGCCAGTGGTCCGTGGAGCGAGCTATCCGCTCGGCGTTGCTCTCGGAATTCTGGGACCACTACGGTTCCGCCATCGACTTTGATGAGCTGCAGGAACAGAAAAAGAAGAAGCCGGCGGACCCAAAGCATGCCGTGGCGCAGTCGGCCAAAGACGCCTTGGATGCTGGGGAAGGCTCCCGCCCCAATACGCCCGTGGATGACCCCACGGTAGAAGAGGAACTGGTTCCAGAGGAAGTCGAGCTTGCTCAGACCAAGGTCGATGAACAAGCAGTCACGGATGAAGCGGACGCAGATGCCGCAGACGACGATGATAAATCTCGCAGAAAGATCTGGCGCACCATCCAGACCAATACCCAATTCCAAAAGGTCTCCACCATCGGCGGACGCGTGCGTGCCTCCACCACTGGCCTCGTGGCGGCTCTCCTCGTCGTTGGCCTGCTCATCCTCGCGGCAAGCAATCCAGAGGAAGGGGAAGCTGGCTGGTTATCGCCGGACTATTGGAAGGAACGAGATACGCAATCTTCTTCAGAGGCACCAACGGAATCTGAAGGGAATGCGCCCACGGAAGACCCTCTTACTACCGGCACCCCAACCGAACCAACGGATGCTGGCTCAACACCGACGACCACCAATACGCCGACCGTTCCTAGCTACCTCAGCCAGGACCCCAATTCCACTCCTAATTCGGGGGACGGGCACGGCAGCAATCAAGATGGCCCAGGTGACTCGAACGGCGGTTCTGGTGATGGCCAAGGGACTGGAGATGGAGACTCCGGCGCAGACGGAAATAGCGGGGCGGCGGATAGCCAACAGACCGCGATTCCTTCAGAACCCCACTAGATTCTACTGAGGACCGCCGCTTACCTCGAGGCGGTCCGTCCAGAAGCGATCGAGTTCCTCGGCGTGGTATATGGCACTTAAGCTATTGTCTCCGTCTTTCCCGCAGATGAGTCCGCGGCGATCTGATCCAATTGAACAGCGAAGGTCATAGGTCTTACCGGTGATAGGGCTGGCAACGGAAATTTCGGTGCTATACGCGCCGTTGGCTCTCGGATCGCGCTGCTGGAATGTATAAGTGTGCTTGAGCGCTTCATCAAAAATGGGGCCGGTAAATTTGCAGGATGTATGTTCGCCTGCGTGGATGGTGTCTCCCTGGTTGGTATATCCGCAGTCGCCGCCAATTTTCCCGGCGTAAAGCGTGTGATTTCCAGCAGGGGGAGCGTCATCATCCGAGCCGGCATCGCCATGCTCGTCGCCTTCCTTATCGCCCTTTTCCTCGGTGGAGTCTGGAGTATTCTCCAGGGTTTCCGTCACGGTCGTAGGAGCCGTGGAAGCCTCGCTGGGCACAAAGTCAGGTTCGGGATCGGCAGAATCGGAATCATCGGAGGTACCGCAGGCGCTGAGCATGGTGAGGGACAAGGCGGCAAGCATTAAGGAAGTGTGGCGTTTCATCATCATAAAAACTGGTAGCAATCGACGGTGTGAATGGTGAAAACTTTAGCACTTAAACCGGTATCTAGCTGCGGACTTATAGGAAATGCGGCGAAAGGTGGAACAAATTTAAACCACGGGCTGTTTCAGTAGACATGACATCATTATTTACATCTTTGGAACTTGGCCGTTATACGTTGAACAACCGCGTGACCATGGCGCCGCTGACTCGTCAGCGTGCAGGTCACAGTGGTGTACCCAGCGAGCTACACAAAAAGTACTATTCCCAGCGCGCTAGCGCCGGTCTCGTCGTGACCGAGGGAACCTTCCCCGCATGGACCAACCGCGCGTTCCCTGGTCAGGCGGGCATCGTCGATGACGAGCAAGCCGCTGGTTGGCGCGAGGTAGCTGACGAAGTACATAACAAGGGCGGCGTGCTGTTCATGCAGATTATGCACGGCGGCCGTACCAGCCACCCGGATCTCATTGATGGCGCCCAGGCAGAGGCCCCCAGCGCGCTTGATTGGGACGGCCAGGTTCGCGGCTTTGCCGGCAAGATGGATGCACCGGTACCGCGCGCCCTAGAAGCCGATGAGCTCCCGCGCATCGTTGAAGAATTCCGTGCTGCCGCACGTCGGGCCGTCGACGCGGGCGTTGACGGTGTAGAGATCCACAATGCGAATGGCTACCTGCTGCACGAATTCATGGCACCATCTGCCAACCAGCGCGACGATGAATTTGGTGGCAGCCCAGAAAACCGGTGGCGCCTGCCAGAGATGGTTATTCGTGCTGTCGTAGATGAAATTGGTGCTGATCGCGTGGGCGTGCGCTTCTCGCCAGCCCACGTTGTACAAGGCATTGTTGAAGACGACGAGGCAGACATGCTGGCCACCTACGGCGGCCTTTTGGACGCCATTGCCCCGCTGAACCTGGCTTATGTATCCTTCCTGCACGCCGAGCCGGAAGGCGATCTCATCTCGGCCTTGGCAAAGAAGGCTCGTGCCAATGGCGAGACCAAGGTCTTGATGAATGATGGTTTCGGTACTGTCACCACTAAGGAAGATGCCGAGCGCGAGCTGGAATTGGACCACGTGGATGCCGTTGTCGTGGGTCGTCAGCTCATTGCTAACCCGGACTTGGTACGCCGGTGGGAAGAAGGTCTGGCCCTTAATGAGCCAGATCAGGCCACGTTCTACGTCGGTGGCGAGCGCGGCTACATTGATTATGAAACTGCCGCGGACTAACCCGTAGTCCGCGGCAGGTAGGGGGGAGAGCGCGAGTGATAGAGAGTGAAATATCCCAGAGAGGATCTTTCACTCTCTATATCGAACGTGCACCCAGCGAGCGTTAACAACTGCCCGCTAAAAATTAAGAATTAAATCCCTGATCCGGGCGCCATGTCAGCGTGACGGCTTCGTTTACTGGTGCGGCGGGATTGAGGAGATCCTCAACGCGCAGCCAGTGCATTTCCGCAGAATCCGGGCGGATGGTGACGTAGCTATATCCGTGGTGATCGAGGTTTACGTGGCGTGTATGAGGGTTTGCCTCCAAAAGGAACCTCTCTGCCAACTTGGAAAGCTCGTTGTCCTCGGGTAAGTGAAGCTGTTCGTTGACATTGGGCGCGGAGACAGATGAGCACACCATTTCGGCCCCGAAGATGTGCCCATCCTTGCTGATATTATGCGCCCATTCGGAGTGGATATCGCCGGTAACAAAGAGGGCATGGGAGTCGTGCTTCGCAAGGGCATCGATAAGCATCCGGCGTTCTGCCGAGTATCCATCCCATTGGTCGCCATTGACGGGAATGCCGGTGATATTGGATGACAGTGAGGATGATACGGGTGCTAGCTTGTCGTCGCGCTGCAGGGTAGCCAGGTTCATGGGGGAGAACATGACGGAGTTGCCCAGCATATTCCACGCGGCGGCGGAGGTATCGATCTTGTTGACCAGCCAGTCGTACTGCTCCGAACCGAGCATGCTTCGCCCCTCTGCAGCCATCCTGGCAGGTCCAAAGAGTATCTGTTTATCGCGGTACGTGCGCAGATCCATCATGGTCAGTTCCACGAGATCGCCAAAGGTCAAGCACCGGTAGAGATGGCCATCATTGGAAGGATTGCTTGCCCGTACCGGCATCCATTCAAAGTAGGCCTGCATCGCGGCGTTGCGGCGATCGATCCAAGCGCCTTCTTTCCCCTCCGTGTGGTTATGGGCGCCGTCCCTCCAAGAATTATCTGCGGTTTCGTGGTCATCCCAGACCGCGATCCACGGCAGGGCAGCATGCGCCGCTTGGAGATTTTCATCGGTGCGGTAGCGGCCAAGGCGCGTGCGATAATCTTCCAGCGTCGTAATCTCGTGCGCGGGGTGGTGCAGGCGCACTGGACCGAAACCGGCGTACTCGCGCTGTGGGTATTCGTAAATATAGTCTCCTAGAAAGACCATATAATCTAGTTGCCCGGCTCGTCCGCGCTGTGCGATATCACCATAGGCTTGAAAGAAACCGGACTCCCAGTTGGCACAGCTGGCCACACCAAAGGTTAGCTCCTCTGGGGATGCCGTAACCGCCGGTGCGGTTTTGGTGCGACCTACGGGGGAGATTTTATCTTGGGCATGAAAGCGGAAGTAATACACGCTTTCTGGTTCGAGGCCGTGAGGATCCACGTGGACGGTGTGATCCTGTGCAGGATCGGTGGTGACTTCGCCGTGCTTGACGATGTCCCTAAACTCCTCATCCCGCGCAATTTCCCATTCCACGGTGGTAGGCGCGCCCGCACCGGAGCCAGGCATCGCATCTGCATCTGGTGTCACGCGTGTCCATAAAACAACGGAATCTGGAATGGGATCTCCGGAGGCTACGCCGTGCAGGAAGGGGCGTTCACCGAGCGTGGGCTCTACCATGTGTGGTTCTGGGTGCGAGGAGAGGCTGCTTTGTGCATGAGCGGTGCTGGCGTTGGCCGTGCTGGCAGTGGTGGTCAGCGCCAGGGCGGCGCCGACTGTGCCGCTGGTTTGGAGGAATTTGCGGCGATTGACATGAGACATCTCTGGTTGCGTGCTGTGGTTTCTGCTAGTCATATTCATAAGGTTTCTTAGATAGAAAGGGCCTGCAACCGCTCAGGCTGCATTACACCAGAAATTCCTTAATCAGTAACCACGGGTTTACCTCCGCACCGATCGGCACACCTTATTCTGAGGCCTAGAGCACAGTAGGCTGGAAGCCATGAGCGAGTTGCAGCAGATAAGTCAATGGCCCGTAGATACCGTGGCTGGAGCGTTAATCCACAGCGGTGAGTCGATAGATACGGTAGGAGATACTTCGCGCCAGTTTCCGGTTGCCTCAGTTACCAAGCTGGTATCGGCGTACGCGGTGATGATGGCAGTGGAAGAAGGTGCGGTGGATTTGAAGCAGCCCGCCGGTCCGGAAGGTTCTACCCTCGAGCATTTGCTCGCGCACGCCTCGGGCGTGAAGTTCGATTCGCGCGAGCAACAAAAACCAGTGGGAGAGCGGCGCATCTATTCCTCTGCCGGTTATGAATGGGCGGCAGAGATCGTAGAAGAAGCCACCGGCATCGAGTTTGCAGAGTACCTGCGCGAAGGTGTGTGCGAGCCGCTTGGAATGTCCTCCACCCGCTTAGAGGGCTCGGCTGGGCACGGCTTGGTTTCTACTGTGGAGGATCTCGCTGCATTTGCTGCCGAGGTCCACGACCCGCAGCTCTTGCACCCCAGCACCGTGGCCGATATGCGCCGCGTTCACTTTGCTGGTTTGCGCGGCATTGTGCCCGGTTACGGGAGCTTTAAGGATTGCACCTGGGGGCTTGGATTTGAGATCCGTGGCGAGAAAGACCACTGGATGGGAGCACTGCCTGCCGATGCCACCGGGCACTTCGGCATGTCCGGAACCTACCTCTGGCTGGCCGACGACTACGCCATGGTGGCATTAACGGACCGAGATTTTGGCGATTGGGCAAAGCCGCTGTGGAATGAAACCAATACGAAGATCTGGCAGGCGCTATAAGAGGCTTCTTCGCAGGTTTTCCTTAATAGGAAAACGGGAAAAGCTCCCCATTCCAGTGGAGTGGGGAGCTTAAAGCTGCTCTTTTTTAGAACACCTGCAGACCAAGGCCTTCGAGGAACATGGCGAACTGGGTGAAGATGCCGTCAACGAGGGAGAGAAGCTGGAATCCGAGAGCAGAAGAAAGATCAAACATAGGGGGTTCCTTTCAGTAGGGGGGATTCAAACCGGATTGTTTGAATTTATCTCAGTATAGGCAGCGTGTGCGGATGGTGTCAAACCGTTTCTTAACACAAAATAAATGTATATCGACCACTCCGCCGATGGGGCTGTGTGTCTCTTTTTAAAGCAGGGGATGAGAGTGGGGTATGGCGCCTAGCTACCCCCGCTGTGGGTTTACGCCCCAGGGCTTTTTGGAGGGCTTGGCTTCTATCGGAATTGCGGTAGTTTTCGGCCGATGTTTCAGGGGATGAGCGCTATTGGGTAAGCGTTTCTGCTGGTACCTGCCGTGTGAACGGCTTCTGTCAGGAAGTCGCTTCGGGGCGAATGGTTTGAGGGGTAAATCTCTCAAATTTCACTGTTGTAACTCAAATTTCTTTAGTCACTTTAATCACAGTCTGGACTTTGGGTTGAGGTTTAGAACTTGGGGGTTGAAGTGAAAGTTGAGGGTTGTAGAGGGTGGTGTGACGCAGGAAAATTGGGTGCAGACGCAAAAGACAGTTCGTTGGGGAAGACGAAGCTCGTCTTGCACTGCGCCGCATGCCATGCGTGTGGTTCGCAGTGGTGATTTGTCGAGGGAGATATCGGCTATGAATACTTGCGTCAATACAGTGCCGGTTGATCAACCGGCCTCCAACTACACGTGGCCCAGCCGCAACGGCGCGGCCGTCGTGGTCACTGGTGTGCTGAAAATTTCTGGGATGCCGCGTGCGCTGCGCCCGGAAGTAGAGCGCGCCATGGATCGGTGCATTCGCACCGAATCGGAGTTCATCGTCCCAGGCGATGACCCGCTGACCGCCCAGTGGTGTACTCGGTGGTACCGCGATGAGATCTCTATGGAGGCACTCGTGCGAGGTGAGGCCACGGGGCCGGAGATTGATTCCGGCATCGGCATTGGCTGCCATCAGGTGCTCACCGGAACCGAGGCGGAGCTTGCCGCGCTCGAGAGCGCGGTGTGCTACCTAGCGCAGCGCTATGGCTTTAGCGCCACCGTGCGTTTTAGCTAAGCCGCTCGAGCGAATCGGCTCGAGCGCGGCCACATGAGCTGAGCCGCACGAGCTAGGCCGCGCGGCTGGGCGCCCTTTTTAGGATTCTTCGTCGGCGAATGGATCCATGATCTTATCGGGAATATCTGCAACCGACTTAAACACGGCGGTCGGGCGGTAAGGGTAGCGAGAGATTTCGCGGTCATCGGAAATGCCGGAGCGCACCAGAATGGAGCGCATGCCGGCCTCGAGGCCCGCCTTGACGTCGGTATCCATGCGGTCACCGATCATGACGGTGTTTTCAGAGTGCGCGCCGATGTGGTTAAGCGCCGAACGCATCATGACCGGGTTGGGCTTTCCCACGTAGTAAGGCTCGCGGTGGGTGGCGGCGGTGATCAATGCGGCCACCGCGCCGGTTGCAGGAAGCACGCCCTCGGGAGCGGGACCCGTAACATCAGGGTTGGTGGCGATGAAGCGGGCGCCATTGCGGATGAGGTTGATGGCGGTGGTAATCGCCTCAAAGGAATAGGTGCGGGTTTCACCAAGGACCACAAAATCGGCGTCATCGTTGGTGAGGATCCAACCGGCCTCGTGCAGGGCGGTGGTCAGGCCGGATTCTCCCACGACGTAAGCCTTGCTGGAGCTGGCCTGGGTAGCCAGGAAGTTTGCCGTCGCCGTAGCGGAGGTCCAGATGCGCTCGGCCGGAATATCCAGGCCGGTATTGCGCAGCCGCGCCGCCAAGTCGCGCGGGGTGGACATGGAGTTATTGGTCAGCACCATGTACTCAATGTCATTATCTTTTAGCGCCTGAATAAATTTATCGGCGCCGGGGATCATTTCCCCTTCCTTGATGAGTACGCCGTCCATATCGGATAGATAAGAAATCATTGGTGGTCCTCCAAATAGTCAGCGATATCGCCGATGGTCTCGCAGTTAAGCATTGTTTCCTCAGTAAGCCGCACCTTAAAGAGCTCTTCTGCACGCACGGTGAGCTCTATAAGCTCGAGGGATTCCACGCCGACATCGGAAAGCGCGGTGTCCCTGCCAAGTTCGGCCTCGATTCCGGTGACTTTGATGATGAGGGCGATGAGCTCGCCCAGCGTATCCCGATCCGGGGCGTGGTCCTTATCTGGGTCAGAACCCTGAAACTTTGCCTGCAATTGGGCACTGAGGTCATTTGCCATAATGACCAGTGTAGTAGCGATTGGTGCGTGGCATAGGAGAAATAGGCTCACGCGGTACTGGTTAGGGGGAATGGGGCGAAAAATAATTCAGGCGCTTCCAGCAATAAGCCGGAAGCGCCTGAGCTACATCTCCATTGCGGAGGTGCGGGCGATATTACTCGCCGCTATTAGGTGCAGTTGGATCGTCCAACTTCAGCTCGGAGGCCGCCTTTTCTACAACGGAGCGCTCAATCTTGCCGTCGCGGGCAAGGCCATCGAGCACGGCGACGACGATGGATTCCGCGTCGTTATTGAAGAAGCGGCGGGCACCCTCGCGCGTATCGGAGAAGCCGAAGCCGTCTGCGCCCAAGGTGATGTAGGTACCTGGGACGTAGGGGCGGATCTGCTCCTGGAGCTCGGTGGTGAAGTCCGAGACACCCACGAATGGGCCTTCGAAGTCCTTGAGCTGGGAGGTAGCGAATGCCTCGGAGGGCTCTTCGCCCTTGCGCAGCGCTTCCTTATTGCGGCGAGCACCGTCGCGGGCCAGCTCGTTCCAGGAGGTCACGGAGAACAGCGATGCCTTGACATTGTAGTCCTCAGCCAGGATCTTCTGTGCGCGAAGAGCCTCGTGCACGCCGACGCCCGAGGCCAGGATATTGGCCGGGGTGGAACCGTTCTCGGCGGTATTGAAGTGGTAGATGCCCTTGTGCAGGCCCTCCACATCCAAGTTCTCCGGCTCGGCCGGCTGGTGGACTGGCTCGTTGTACACGGTGAGGTAGTACATGACCGGCTCATTGTCCTCGCCGTACATGCGCTCGATACCGCGCGCTACCAGGTGTGCAACCTCAAAACCGAAGGCCGGGTCATAAGAAATGACCGCAGGGTTGGTGGCTGCCAAGACAGGGGAGTGGCCATCCATGTGCTGCAGGCCCTCACCGGTCAGGGTGGTGCGGCCGGCGGTAGCGCCGATGATGAAGCCGCGGCCCATCTGGTCGCCGGCGGCCCAGAAGGCATCGCCAGTGCGCTGGAAGCCGAACATCGAGTAGAAGATGTACAGCGGGATCATGGCTTCGCCCTGGGTGGCATACGAGGTAGCGGCGGCGGTAAAGGATGCTGCCGCACCGGCCTCAGAAATGCCCTCGTGCATAATTTGGCCATCGGTGGCCTCGCGGTAGGACAACATCAGGTCGTGGTCCACCGGCACGTAGTTCTGGCCGCGCGGGTTCCAGATCTTCATGGTGGGGAACCAGGAGTCCATGCCGAAGGTACGAGCCTCATCCGGGATGATGGGCACGATGCGCTTGCCCAGTTCCTTATTGCGCATGACCTCCTTGAAGGTGCGCACCAAGGCCATGGTGGTAGCGACTTCTTGCTTGCCAGAGCCCTTGCGCACGGAGCGCAGCTTGTCCAAGGAAGGTGCTTCCAATGGAGTGAAGTCCGTGCGACGCTCGGGCAGGAAGCCGCCGAGTTCTTTACGGCGCTCCAGCATGTACTTGATCTCCGGAGAATCCTTGCCCGGGTGGTAGTACGGCGGCAGGTAGGGATCCTTTTCCAGCTCTTCATCGGAGAAGGGGATTTCCTGTTTATCGCGGAAGTTCTTGAGATCCTCCAGCGTCAGCTTCTTCATCTGGTGGGTAGCGTTGCGGCCCTCGAAGTTGTGGCCCAAGCCGTAGCCCTTAATGGTGTGGGCCAAGATGACGGTCGGCTTGCCGGAACCCTTGTTCTCCAGTGCTCGGGCGTACGCTGCGTAGACCTTGCGGTAGTCGTGGCCGCCGCGGCGCAGCGCCCAAATCTCGTCATCGGAGAAGTCTTCTACCAGCTTTGCGGTGCGCTCATCGCGGCCGAAGAAGTGCTCGCGCACATAAGCGCCGTCATTGGCTTTGAAGGTCTGGTAGTCACCATCAGAGGTGGTGTTCATGATGTTGACGAGGGCACCTTCGGTGTCCTTTTCCAGCAGCTTATCCCAGCCGCGGCCCCAAATGACCTTGATAACGTCCCAGCCGGCGCCGCGGAAGAAGGACTCCAGCTCCTGGATGATCTGGGTATTACCGCGCACTGGACCGTCGAGGCGCTGCAGGTTGCAGTTAATGACGAAGGTGAGGTTATCCAGCTCGTACAGAGCAGCGGTTTGCAGCAGGCCGCGGGATTCTGGCTCGTCCATTTCGCCATCGCCCAAGAAAGCCCAAACGTGCTGCTTGGAGGTGTCCTTGATACCGCGGGTTTCCAGGTACTTATTAAAGCGTGCCTGGTAAATGGCGTTCATCGGGCCAATGCCCATGGACACGGTGGGGAACTCCCAGAACCATGGCATCAGGCGCGGGTGCGGGTAGGAGGGCAGACCCTTGCCTTCACCAAGGGAGACTTCCTGGCGGAAGCCATCGAGGTCCTCTTCAGAAAGGCGACCTTCCATGTAAGCGCGGGCGTACATGCCCGGGGAGGCATGTCCCTGGAAGAAGACCTGGTCGCCGCCTGAAGGATCGTCCTTACCCTTGAAGAAGTGGTTGAGGCCGACCTCGTACAACGGGGCGGCACCCGCGTAGGTGGAGATGTGGCCGCCCACGCCGATGCCGGGGCGCTGCGCGCGGTGCACCATGATGGCAGCGTTCCAGCGGATCCAACGGCGGTAGCGCTTTTCTAGTTCTTCATCGCCAGGAAATTCTGGCTCCATGTTGGTGGGGATGGTGTTGACGAAGTCCGTCGACGTCAACGAGGGAAGCTCCACGCGCTTGGCGGTGGCGCGCTCCAGAAGGCGCAGCATCAGGTAGCGTGCGCGTTCTTGGTCAGAATGGTCCAGCAGACCATCGAGGGAATCCATCCACTCGCGAGTTTCTTCTGGGTCGCTGTCGTGAAGGTACGATGCAACACCATCGCGGATAAGCGGGAAGTTGGAATCGCCCTTGGCGGGGTCCTTCTCGGCCATGTAAACCTCCTAATTAAGGGTCTGCAGAGTTTATCCCCTACGATACGCGTTCCCAGATCGCGAGTGGGGGTCTAGGCCGGATAAAACGCCGTGCTTTCCGATGCACCCCCTATAACCTGCGGTTTGCTTTCCTAGCTCGGCGTGCAAACGTGGGTAGTAGGCCCCTAAACGGCGCTAGTTCTCCCACAAAACAGGCGCCGGTGTGAGCAGAAAAGGGCCTGCAAATTGGGGGAAAGGGGTGCTATAGCAAGTAAAAGACGCCCTGGGACGTTAAACTACATGTAATAACACACGCCCTCTCCGCCGAGCGCGGGCCGGGCGTGAGCAAGAATTCACCGAATAAGGAAGGAAATGCATAGTGGCTGACGCTGCAGTCAAGCTCGGAATCAAGGAAGGGCAAATCGCTCTAGAGCTTGGTTGGGACGAGGATTGTGACACCACAATCTCTGAATCTATCGAAGCCGTACTCGGTGAGGATTTCCTCGAAGAGGAAAATGATGAGCTGTGCGATGTAGTCCTTCTTTGGTGGCGCGAGGAAGACGGCGACCTCGTGGACGGCTTGGTGGATGCCATCCGCCCGCTCGCGGATAACGGTTCCGTATGGTTGCTGACCCCAGGCGCTGGCAAGCCTGGCACTATTGAGCCTGGTCTCATTTCTGAATCGGCACAGCTCGCCGGCTTGGTGCAGACCAAAGCTGAGCGCTTGGGCGAGTGGCAAGGTTCCTGCCTGGTACCGCGCGGTTACACCAAAAAATAGCCTTCACCAGCTGATTTGTGTAGCTTCACAATCCTGCGCTACTGTACATAACAGCGCAAGGGCGCATGCGGCTTTAGCTCAGCTGGAAGAGCAATTGGTTTACACCCAATAGGTCGGGGGTTCGATCCCCTCAGGCCGCACCAAATTAGACCCCGCTTTTCGAGAAATCGAAGAGGGGGTCTTTAATATTTTTACTACAACCATGCGGCATCCGGCCTAAATGACATTTTGTGTTGGTGGGGTGTGTGGTTTAGAGCATGTGACCTTTGTATATTCCCATAGAGTGGTTGTAGCTAGAGTCGATGCCGCTGTTGAAACATGCTGGTCGGTCGTCTCCATGGCCGTTGGTGGCTTGTGCTGCTTGGTGTGTCCACTTTCCGGGGTCAGGACCGTATGATCGCGTTTAGGAAATAATTACTGTTTCACAGGATAATAAGGCGGTGAAACGGAAACGTGGCGGAAAGTATAGCTTTTGTTACTGATGCTCGGCTGGCTAGAGTAATTAAGATTCTCGATACAGCTGGAGAGTGCCTTAACCTAAAATCTGATGATGATTCCCAGGAAACTTACAGATTTAACACTCCTAGTGGTGCTTATGTAACTGCGTTTTGGGATTTGAAACCAGATATCGACGAATATGAAACGGTTGTCGATGTTTATGAACAAACTGATACTGGAGCGGCTGCGCGACTTTTTGAAGTAGTTGCTAGCTCCATAGAACAAAGAATTGTTTTGTTTGGTCCCGATTCTGATGAAGTAGTTGCCGAGTCAAATGTTTACTAACGGAAGGTCCCTGCTCGGCTTATCTCCTTATGCAGGTTGGGAACCTACACACAAACCATTAGACACTCTCAAACTCGGGGCACTTCAATTTTGGTATGGAATGGTTGGCCATCGCGCTGGGTATTCTTTCCACTTCATTGCTCACGGCAGGCCTAGCTGCGGTGATCGGTACCGCAGGTGTGGGAATTGGCGCGGTGTTTACTATCTTCCTTGGCAACCCACTCTCGGGCCTAGCCACCGGACCATGGTTGCTCCCTGCTGGCTGGGCTACATTGGGGCAGCGGATGCCCATTGGCGCAACGGGGTACCTCGTTCGTTCCTTGTCCTATTTTGATGGTCAAGGCGCAGGACACGCGTGGTGGGTATTCGCGGCCTAGATAACAGCGGGCTTCGCATTACTCATGTGGGACCGGTCTGCCAGCACTACAAAATCGAAAGCAGGTCAGGAGGGCTAGGAAAGTTAGTAGCGCTCGCGGCGGCGCTTTTTCAGCTTGGCGTAGTGGTCCGGCTTGGAATCGCCGTAGCGGGAGCGGTTGCGCAGTGCGGCGGCGTGAGATGCGGTATCGGATTCAGCAGCGGCGGTGGTAGCAGCCTCGGTGCCAGGCTCGCCGTGGGCGGAGGGGCTGGAGACGGGGGCATCGGCAAGCGATTCTGCGTCCGCATTGAGAGCCTGCATGGCGGCTTCTTCCTCGCGCAGGCGGCGGCGCTCGCGGATCTCGGACCAAATAAAGTAGCCCAAACCCAGCGGGGCCATGATGCCAAAGGCAATCCACTGGTAGCCGTAGGAAAGGTGGTTGCCGCGATCGAGTTGCGGGACGGGCATGGCGTTGAGCACGCCCGGCTGATCCTCAGAGAGCTGGATATAGTCTTGGCCTAAGTCGGCACCGATAAGCGAGCCCACCTGCTCGGTGTGGATGGAGTAAACCTGCTGGTAGCCCTCCTGCGTGATGGGGGCGGTCTGGTGCTCGGCCTCATTTGAGCGCACCATGCCGGTAATCGTTAACTCTTCGGAGGGGGCGGGCGGAATATCCGGCACCGCGTTGCCCTCCTCGGCGCTGACCCAACCGCGGTTAATCAGCATGGTCAGGCCCGCATCGGTGCGGAAAGGAACCAAGGACTGATAGGACGGGCCGGAGCCGGCGGGGCGCAGGCGAAGCAGCACCTCATCCTCGGGCAGGTAGTGACCTTTCAGTGTGGTGCGGGACCATTCATCGCCAGCGATGGCCCCATCATCGTCTACGACCTGGTCAATCGGCTGCGGATCGGCTTCGTAGGCGTGGGTGATATTTTCATTGCGCTCCACAATGTCATCGTCCTTTCCCAGTTGCCACGGGGCAAGGACACTAAAGGCCAGGTAGGAAAATGCCACCACGAAAAGCAGCATGAGTACCCAGACAGGCTTGAGGAACGTCTTTAGCATGCCCCCAAGTCTAGTCGTGGTTTTCGCGAATCCAATCCAGCAGGCCGGGGACGGCGGCTTCGATATTCTTGCGCGCGGTTTCGAAGTCTTCTTCGCTGCCGTAGTAGGGATCGGCGACCTCGGCGCCTTCCGGGGAATTGGGATCGAAGCTGCGCATCAGCCGAACCTTGGCAGGCTCGATGCCTAGATCGATGAGCGAATCATAGTGCCCGGAATCCATCGCAATGAATAGGTCGGCGTCCATGTGTTCTTCGCCCAATTTGGACGCGCGGTGGGAGGCCCCATCGTGTCCGGCGCGGCGCAGTTCTGCCACTGCCCGCTCATCCGCGCCTTGCCCCACGTGCCAGCCGCCGAGCCCGCAGGAATCCACCGTGGCGAGGAGATCGAGCATGTCATCTTCCATTTCATCGCGAACGATGATTTCGGCCATGGGCGAGCGGCAAATATTGCCGGTACACACAAAGACGAGGTAGAGACCCGAGTGAGAAGAAGATTCAGTCATGCGAAAACCCTTTGCGCAGATAGTACTGTAGTGCGGGAGACAGGATATAGCACTAGCGTAATTTACAAGAATCGAGCATAAAGGAGTATCCCCATGTCTGCTGTGCGAGTGGGCGATGTGCGCCGCGTTTTGGACAAGGCCTATCCGCCTCATTTGGCCGAAAAGTGGGATGCCGTAGGCCTTATTTGCGGCGATCCCACAGACGAGGTGCGTACCGTCGCCTTTGCTTTAGATTGCACGCAAGAGGTAGCGGACCGCGCGGTTGAGCTCGGCGCGGATATGTTGATAGTCCACCACCCGCTGCTCCTGCGCGGCGTGGAATCCGTGGCTGCCGATACGCCCAAGGGCAAGGTTGTCCATACCCTGATTAAAAATGGCGTGGCGCTTTTTGCCGCCCATACCAATGCCGATAAGGCCCGGCCAGGGGTTAACGATAAGCTCGCGGAGCTCGTGGGCATTACTCCGGGCCGGCCCATCGTGCCGGAGGCCCCAGAGACCATCGATAAGTGGGGAGTGCATATTCCTGCAGGCAGTGCGGAGCAGGTAAAGCAGGCGCTTTTCGATGTCGGCGCGGGCCACATCGGCGCCTATTCGCACTGCTCCTTCGATATCGCGGGCGCAGGCCAATTCCAGCCGGAGGAGGGCGCGGACCCGGTAGAAGGGGACATCGGCAAGCTGCACCGCGGCGACGAGGTACGGGTGGAGTTCGTGGCTCCCGCCTCGTTGCGGTCCACGCTGATTGTAGCGCTGCACGAGGCACACCCGTATGAGGTGCCCGCCTATGACATCGTGGAAACGGCCGGAAACGGCGATCTTGATACCGCGCTGGGCCTGGGGCGCGTGGGCGAACTGCCCCGCGAGATGACCCTGCGGGCGTTTACACAGCAGGTGGCCAACGCCCTGCCGGAGACCGCATGGGGCATCCGAGCCGCGGGCGACCCAGAGCAGACAGTGCGCACCGTGGCGGTATCGTCCGGCGCCGGGGATTCCTTCCTTGCGGCTGCGGCAAAGCTGGGAGTCGATGTCTATGTTACCTCTGATCTGCGCCACCACCCGGTGGATGAGCATTTGCGCGCCGGGGGACCAGCCGTCATCGATACAGCCCACTGGGCCAGCGAATTTCCCTGGACGGCGCAAGCAAGCGATATCGTAGAAGCAGCATTAGAACTAGATACGGAAATTATTAGCCTGCGAACTGATCCGTGGACTATCTCCGCGCACCCAAAGGAGTCATAAGTGAAATTATCGCAAGAACTACAACCGGTACTGCTGGAATTGGCCAACCTGGAACGCTCGCAAGGCATTGGCGGGGATAAGGAACTGCCAGAAAAGGTCGAGTACGACAAGGCGCAGCAGGAACACAAGCGCTTGCTCGATGCCTCCGGCTCCGCGCAGATGGCAGTCGATGACATGGAAAATGAAATCCTGCGCATCCAGGCCGATGAGCGCAAGCTGCGCAGGCGCGAACGCGATGACAAGGGCCAGCTCGGTGCCGAATTGGATACCGAAAAGCGCAAGGACATCGAGCACGATCTCTACGCCACCAAGTCCCGCATCGCGGATCTGATGAGTGAGCTGCAAGAAGCCCACAACGAGATCCACGCGCTGCGCTCCAACTTGGACGTCCACGGCGCGCGCGTCTCGGATTCCGAGCGCAAGCTGGACATGCTGCGCCGCGCCGCCGACGCCGCGCAGGAGGCCGCGGATAACCAGCCCGACCCCGCCGTGCGCATTGCGGATTTGCGCGAACAGCTGCCCTCCGATGTCCTGGAGGAATACGACGCGCAGCGGCAAGAAAACGGCGTTGGCGCCGCGCAGTTTAAGGCCAACCGGGCCTGCGGCGGCTGCTTCATCGTCTTGCCACCCGCCGATAAAAACGCCGTGCGCAATGCGCCTGCCGATGAGCTGCCACAGTGCAGCGACTGCGGTTCCTACCTGGTGCGCCTGGCATCATGAAGGTCATCATCTACGCCGATGGCGGCTCGCGCGGCAATCCTGGAGTAGCCGGTTCAGGCACCGTCGTTTATGCCGCGGATGGCGCAACCACCCTGCGTGAAATCGTCTATGTGGTAGGTGCCAAGGCCACCAATAACGTGGCTGAATACCACGGCTTATTGCGCGGGCTCGAGGCAGCCTCCGAGCTAGGTGCCAGCGAGGTGGAGTTCTATATGGATTCCAAGCTCGTCGTGGAACAGATCAACGGGCGCTGGAAAATCAAGCACCCCGATATGCAAAAGCTGGCCCTTAAGGCCCGCACGCATATCGACGGGTTTTCTTCCTTCAGCCTGAACTGGGTCCCGCGCGCAAAAAACAAGGTGGCGGATGCGCTATCCAATGATGCGATGGACGCGGCCGCGGCGGGGCACAAGGTGGGCATCGTCAAGAGCGATGCCGATGAGCCTGCCGCCGAGCCTTCGTCCGCAGCCGCGCCGGGTGACTCAACGCCTGCCGAGGGCGAGAAAGAGTGGGATACCTCCGCGCCGCACCCTTCCGACTGGCTAGGCGAGCGCGGCGATAAGACCCGTTTCATTCTGCTGCGCCATGGGCAAACCGAAATGTCTGCCGCCAAGCAATACTCAGGGCGCGCCAATCCGGAGCTTACTGAACTGGGTAAAAAGCAGGCGCTCGCCGCCGCACAGGCTCTTGCCGGTACCACCATCGACGCCATCGTGTGCTCGCCGCTGAAGCGCTGCCAGGAAACGGCGGCCGCCGTCGCGCATGGCCGCGATATCGACGTGGTGACCGAAGAGGGCCTGAGCGAGGTGGACTTTGGCGAGTGGGAAGGAAAAACCGCAGCCGAAGCGCACCAGCGCGACCCGGAGATACACGAGCAATGGCTGCACGATGCCGCCACACCGTGCCCCGGCGGGGAATCGCTGCAGGCTGTTAACCGTCGCGTGCGCGCAGCCCGCAAGGAATTGCAGCGGCGCTATAGCGGCAAGACGGTGCTGATTGTCAGCCACGTCAACCCCATAAAATCCTTCCTCTGCCAGGCCCTGAACGCGGGCCCGGCCACTTTCCAACACCTGTTTTTGGATCTGGCTGCGCTATCGGATGTCGAGTTCTGGGACGGTGGCTCTATGGTGCATGGATTCAACGATGTGGGACACCTGGAGGGGCTGCGCTAGACTAAGGAGCGCGAATGAGCCGGCCGGGCGATCGCGTCGCCGCAAACGGGCAGCGTTGGTGCTGCTACGTGGGCGCCGAGGAAAGTCCGGACTCCACAGAGCACGGTGGTTGCTAACGGCAACCCGGGGTGACCCGCGGGCAAGTGCAACAGAAAGTAGACCGCCTTGTGGCTCCACTTGCGCTTCCACCCAAGTTGGGACCACAAGGTAAGGGTGAAACGGTGCGTTAAGAGCGCACCAGCACCGTCAGCGATGGCGGTGGCTGGGTAAACCCCACCGGGAGCAAGGCATCACGGCCCTGCCACGTCGCAGGGCCCGATCAGGCGTTTTAAGGCTGCTCGCCCGAGCCTGAAGGTAGCTGCTGGAACCAACTGGCAACGGTTGGTCTAGATGGATGTTCGCCGCGCGGCATCTCCACATGTTGGGGCGCCGCGGTTAGACAGAATCCGGCTTATAGGCCGGCTCATTCGCCCTTAATCTTCTACCTTGGCTGGCTCGCCAGCGGCCAGCTTCACCAGCAGGAACCCATCGTCTGCTAGGTCTGCCGCGAAGCTTTCTGCGCGGTTGCTGGGGACATAAGCAATAACGGCGCTAGATAGTCCCGCGTGCGCCGAGCGCGCGGCTACCGCGCCGCGGACGGTGACCAGCTCCGCGAGCTTTTCTGCGGAATCGAAGCCATAAATATTGGTCAGCGAGGCCTGCGATTGCAAGACAATGGGGAAAAGCTCGTTGCGGCGGTGTGAGCGCAGGTAGCGCACAAAGTGCTCCACACGGGTGGTTTCTTCCTCATAAAATGCCATCCACTCAGTAGCCGCATTGATGCTGGGGCGGCCGTCCTCGCCGTAGACCTTGTGTACGGCTTTGAGCCACTCCACCACGCGCTGCTGTGCATCAGGCAATAAACGCAGCGACTCCGTGCCGAAGGAATGGCAGGCATCATCAATAAACTGCTGGCGCTGGCGGATGTCACTAATTGCCTGTTCCTGTTCTTGCGCAACGTCCCCGGGCACCGCCACGGCAAAGGCCACCACGTCCTGGCCCATCATATGGGGCGCGTGGGTGACCGAACCATCGGCATAGTCGATGATGCACACGCCGTCACCACTGCTGCGCAGCGCGGCGGTGTGGCGCGCGCGAAGGGCGGGCTTATGGGCAAAGGTGGTTACCGCCTGGGTGCAGACATCTGCAATGCGCACGCGCAGCGGCGCATCGAGGTTATCGGCTGGGCCCATTAAGGCAAGAGCTACGGCAACATCCGCCGCCGATGCAGCGCCTAACCCGATATTGGCAGGGATATCGCTCACGATGGTGATATCCGCCCCAGCCGTTTCCCGGGATAGTAACTGGCGGTTGACCATGGTGTGCACGATGCCGCCGATGCGCGCGGCCAGACCTCCTTCTGGTGCGGGCGGGATGACCGGTTGGCCCTCAGAGTCCGTCGTGGGTTGTTGGGCCGCAGCGAGCGCAGCCACCTCCTGGAGTCCAATGGAATCGTGCGCAGGCTCCCCGCTAGCCGGTATGTAGTGGACCGAAACGATGCCATCCGTGCGCGAACTGACGGCCGCTGCTGCGCGGAGATCCGACAAGCTTGCGGCGACGATGCCCCCATAGTGATCGATATGCTCGCCAATAAGTGGCCAGGTCGCGGGCGCGCTGGCGACATGGGTGGGCTCCGTTCCCACGATAGAGGCGTGTTGTTGTGCAACGCGCTCAGCAATAGGGGACTTAGGCGTCGACCACAGTGGCATGAAGGCAAAAGCTCCTTTTCCAATTCGGCGGATAAAAATCACGCGGCTACGTGGCGCGGGCTAGCGCCATGGACAAAGTAGCCGATAAAGCGGCTCCCTCGCTCCGCGTGAGAGAGCAGGGGAGGCATCAAAAGAAATACTGCCCTCATATTCTAGCGGGCGTGTGTTTTCGTGCATGGGTAGTGTGGGCACCAACCACAAACAGGCGGCGCACACGTGCTGCCCAGAGTATATAGACGAAAGGGACTACCGTGGCGACTACAGCAGATGAGAAATGGTATTACGACCCCTCCACCAAAGAAGTCAGCAAAGGAAAAGTATCCGGCTGGGAAAACCGCATGGGCCCCTATGACACCCGCGAAGAGGCCGAGCACGCCATAGAAATCGCGCGCGCTCGCACCAAGGCAGCCGATGCCGCAGAAAAGGAAGATGATGGCTGGGACTAGTTAATTTCTCAACCACCATCTGACTGCGCTTCATGCGGCCTAACGCGACACAGCTGGTGCCGCGGCAGCGCTACTTCTTCAGCTTCTTGCGCAGCGGTTTAAACGCGGCCTTGATGTCCTTGAAAGACTCGTTGTAATCATCCAAGGCAGAAAGGCCGATAGCGCGTTCGCGCTGATACAGCAGGCCGTAGCCAAAGGTATCTTCCCCGCGGCGGTGCGCGTTCTGGGATAGCTCGAGCAACTTATCCCGCGAGGTAACCGAGTCTTGGAAATCCCCCAAGACCGATTGCATCTTTTTGCAGGCCTTGTACAGGCGCTTGGTCTTTAGCTTCGTTGCTGAACCAGCTGCCTCTGCTGCGTAGCGCAGCTTCTTGGCAGCCTTGCGCATATCGTGGAAATAATCCTCGCGCTCGTGCAGCGAAAGCTCCGCGTTATCCCAATTGTCCACGGCCTTCTTATGCCGCTTGACCAATTTCTTATAGGCCTTTTCTAGGTGGCGTGCCATTACGGCATCGACGTCCTCGGCCTCCGCGTCGCCAGCGTTAGACGGTTCTTCCGTCTTCTTTTCAACGGCCGATTTTTCCTCTGCAGCATGCGCTTGTGCGGATTCTTCGACTGAATCATCGGTTGTATCCCCAGCCGCTTCCTCAGTCGCGTCCACAACAGCGGAATCGTCATCACTATCGGTATCTTCTGCGGACTGGGAACCGGACGTAGGGGGATCCGCCAATAGGCGGTCGAGGGACTCGAGTAATTCGAGGTATTCCTCAGAATTTAGCGCGGCGATAACCTTGCGGTGCGCCCGCCGGTAGGCGGTACCCATGTCGCGGGAGATGTGTTCGCGGGTGGCGGCATCTAAGGTATCGGAGTCCTCGGATTCCAGGAGTTCTTGCCAGTGCTCTTCTACGACCTCTGCATCGCGGGCTACGCCCAAAATGCCGGCGAGCTCTTTGAGGTCGGCTTCGATTTTTTCAATCTGTGGGCCGACGACGATGCCGTGAAAAGTCTGTAGGTGGCTGCGCAGCTCGCGGGTGGCCACACGCATTTGGTGCACCGAGTCCCACTCATCGCGGCGAACGCGCGGATCGTAATCAATGAGCTTGTCGCGGTTAGCCTGCAGCGCTGCAATCACCGCTGCTGCCGGGGAATCCTCATCAACATTCGGGGTTACGAGCGCGGGCGGTAGGGGAGCATTGTTGTAGGAATCTCCCAAGGCCGACTTCAACTTAGACGGGGACGAAGAAACGCGAGCCCCAGCGCCGATGAGAAGTGAAGTCGCGCGGCGGATGAACTGGCTTCCTTCTTCGGTGCCTGGAAGCTCACCGGCAAGCTCCACTTCCCATTCGCGCCAGGATTGCTGCTGCCCGCCGGGAAGAAAGGAAAAGGCGGTGACGTGGTCATCGCAGAATTCCGCGACGGGATTATTGTGCTCGTTCGCAAGCAGCATCTCGGTGCGGTTATTATCCACTTGCGCAATGGGGCTTAACTCTTTGTGGCGAACGATAGAGCGCACTTGCTTTACAAGCTCTTGGGGCACCTCGTATTTGCCGTCTACCGGTTCTCCCAGTTCGGCATGGATCTCAGTTCGGCCGCCCTCGCTTGGGATTTTGATGTGCCAGCCATCGTCATTGCCGCCGGTGCGGCGGCGCAAGGTGATTTTGGAGTGCGTTAGACGCAAATCTTCCGTGTCGTAATAAATGGCGGATAGAGCGTGGTGGCGCGTTTCTGCAATATGGTCAACGGATTCGAGTCGAGTGAGTTCAGGTAGTTGAGTCGATTCTGCTACGGCGAATTTCGCTTCTACTTCCAGAAAAGTCTGTGTTGACATTCACATACCCTTAAGCTTTTACAACAATTAATTTCACCTGTGATCCTACCCGTGACGCGCAGCACGCGCCTGAAAAATTTCGCAGCGTTTGCTGTGCGCACAGGTAGAAATGCGCAGCCGGCACCATGGGCTGAAAGCGGGTAGAAGAAGCCGCGGGGTGAGGGGGCCGCCGGTATTAAGAATCGATGCCAGTGGCAGGTCCACCCAAGTGAGACTTATCCGCGGCCGTGATGCCATCAGTGATGCCATGCAGGCTATTCATGGATAGCGAGGATGTGGTCAGGTTGGGAAATAGGCGATTTCGGGTTTCCTCGGCATGATCGGTGCGCGCTTGGAGCGCAGGCAGCGTCTGAGTGGCGATGAGCTCCGCGTGGTGGCTGCAATAGGGAGACTCATCGAGTTTTTCTTCGATGCCGTCTTCATTGGCCAGCTGCAGCAGCTCCCCGATCCGGGCGGCATAGGAAAGGCGGAAGCTACGGCGATAGGACGCGGTGGTCTGTGTCGCGCGTGCAAACTCGGCACCCTCGCTATTGCGCATGTACCAATCGCATTGGCGGTTCAGGGAGGAGAAAAGGTCGGCGCAGTGCGCGGCGTCTTCGGGCGCGCCGATGATGCAGGCAATGCCCTTTTCGTGGATGAGGAGGGTGGTGCACCCATTGGCATTGGCGATGGTGCCTAACAAGGTGACCTGATGCTTGATATACGGCGGGTGAACGTGCACGCGGTGGGAAATGAGACGCGGTTGGTCAACGGTTAAGAGATCTTCGATGCGATATTTTTGCTGCAGCGACTGCGCCTTGGAAATGAGTACCTCTGCCTCTTCTGCAAAGGACGTGGATTCTGCCTTGCGTAATAGCCCCAAGACCTTGTGGCGGATTTTATCCTGCTTATCGCTAGGGTCACCAGCCTGGCTCAACTCGCCGCCTGCTAAAAGTTCGGTATCGCGCAAACGCGGCAGGTGCACCAGCTCTTTCATGATGGCGCGCATTTTATCGCGGGGAATGAAGTTTTCTTGCGGGGCTTCTAATTGCAACCACGCTTTGCGCAGCGCGGGTGAGGTGATGCGGGCAGGTACGTGCGGGCTAGCGCGGTAGATGAGGGGATAAGAATAAGAACCAAGGATGTGGCGTAAATCGTCCGGGGACCACCCGTATTGGGCGGCGGTCACTACGGCATCGATAACGCTGGCAGAAAGTTCATCAACGTGGGAGGTCATACTTGTTTCTTCCTTTAGAAAGCTTGTACAGGTGTTCGCTTGCCCCACTAGCAAATCACGTGCGCGAAGCCGTACCTGCTGCATTAACCCCCGCTAGCTACCCCCTGAATACTCTGGCGACCTGCGAATCTGACCATGTGGAAATTGACTAATGAACTGCACACTGCCTAGCGGTGAGCCGGTAAGGTTTAGGGCATGAATAGCCAACACGAATTCGTCTTACGCACCGTTGAGGAACGCGATATCCGCTTTATCCGCTTGTGGTTTACGGATATCATGGGCGCCCTCAAATCCGTAGTGATGAGCCCCTCCGAACTCGAATCCGCCTTTGAGGAGGGGATTGGCTTTGATGGCTCTTCGGTAGAAGGGTTTTCCCGCATCTCTGAATCGGACACCATTGCGCTGCCGGATCCCTCCACCTTCCAAATTTTGCCCTTTGATGACAACGAGCCGGACCTGCAAACGGCGCGCATGTTCTGCGATATTGCGCAGCCGGATGGTCAGCCTTCCGTGGTGGATCCGCGCCATATCCTGCGCCGCCAGGTTACCGAGGCGGCCAATGATGGATTTACCTGTATGGCTTCGCCAGAAATTGAGTTCTATTTGCTGGAACACAGCAAGGAACTGACAGACCTGGTCCCCACCGATAATGGCGGGTATTTCGACCAAGCGACGCACGATACCGCGCCGCTATTCCGGCGCCGCGCCATGCTGGCGCTGGAATCACTCGGCATCGCCACCGAATTTAGCCACCACGAAACCGCGCCGGGCCAGCAGGAAATCGATCTCCGCCACGCCGATGTGTTGACCATGGCGGATAATATTATGACTTTCCGGCGCGTTATTAAGCAGGTGGCCACGGATTCAAATGTGCGGGCTACGTTCATGCCCAAGCCTTTTGAGGATCTCCCGGGCTCCGGAATGCATACGCACTTTAGCCTTTTTGAAGGCCAGTCCAATGCCTTCCACGATCCGGATGATGAATTTTCGCTCTCACACACCGCCAAGCAGTTCATCGCCGGAATTTTGGAGCACTCTACGGAGATGAGCCCCATTATCAACCAGTGGCCCAACTCCTATAAGCGGCTGATGTTTGGCAATGAAGCGCCGGGTTCGGCTACGTGGGGCGTGCAGAACCGTTCTGCCCTGGTGCGCGTGCCGACGTACCGCCTGACCAAGGAGGAATCGCGCCGGGTGGAAATCCGATCCATCGATGCCTCCATGAACCCGTACTTGGGCTATGCGGTGATCCTCGCAGCCGGGCTGCGCGGCATCCGGGAAGGCTACGAATTAGACGAGCCGGCAGAAGACGATGTCCACCAGCTCACCCACCGCGAACGCCGCGCCATGGGGTATAAGGATCTTCCTTCCAGCATGGATCAGGCCCTGCGAGAGTTTGAAAAGTCCGAATTTATGGCGGAGGTCTTGGGCGAGCACGTCTTCGAGTTCTTTTTGCGCGCCAAATGGGAAGAATGGCGCGATTACCAGCGCCAAATTACGACAGTCGAGCTGCGCAACAACCTGAATTTCTAGGAGAATAATGCGTCCTGCCACGGTGCCTTCGCCGGCGTCGCTGGGCCTTAGCCGGTCCCATGCCGCACAAGACTTAGAACAACTGGGATGGAATAACCCGGAGTCCGTTGACCTCTTATGGACGCTGGCTGCGGTCGGTGATCCAGATTTGGCACTTAATAACCTCGTGCGCATTTACGAGCAGGCCCCGGACCTCGATGCGGAAATCCGCAGCAATGAGCAAGTGAGGGTGCGCCTTCTTGCGCTCTTGGGTGCGTCAACGGCGTTTGGGGATCACCTCGCTGCCCACCCGGAGCTGTGGGAAGAGCTGAAAAAGCCCCTGCCGGAGCCAGAAGAGATGCTCACCAGCCTGCTTGAAACGGTCGGCGCGCAGCCGGCAACGTTTGCGGCAGAGCTCGATGCTCCCGATCCAGCGAGGGAGGATCTCAGCGCGCCGGGTACGTACCGCGCGAGCGAAGGCGAGCATAAAAAGGAGATGCGGACCCAGTACCGCACGCTGATGATGCGGCTCGCCGCGCACGATGTGGCGGGTACCTTCCACTCCCGCAAGGGGCAATCCCGCCCGCAGCCGGAGGTAAGCTTTCGGCAGGTCACCACGCTGACTACTGCGCTTGCCGATGCCGCCCTTACCGCCTCCCTTGCCGTTGCGGTGCGCAAGATCTACGGCGACGATCCGCTCGATGCGCAGCTTGCCGTCATGGCGATGGGTAAATGCGGTGCCGGCGAGCTCAATTACATTTCCGATGTGGACGTTATCTTCGTCGGCAGCGAGGCAACGCCCAAAGCCACCCGGCTCGCCGCGGAGTTTAACCGGATTGGGTCGACGACATTTTTTGATGTCGATGCGAACCTGCGGCCGGAAGGTAAGTCTGGGGCGTTGGTGCGCACGCTGGATTCGCACGTGACCTACTACCGCCGGTGGGCAGAGACCTGGGAATTCCAGGCGCTGCTCAAGGCCCGGGCGATGACCGGCTACCTGCCGTTGGGGGAGGATTACCTGGAGCAAATCCGGCCGATGGTCTGGACGGCCTCGCAGCGCGATTCCTTCGTGGAAGACGTCCAAGCCATGCGCCGACGCGTATTAGATAATGTGCCGGATGAGCTCAAACATCGCGAGCTCAAGTTGGGCGTCGGCGGGCTGCGCGATATCGAATTCGCGGTGCAATTGCTGCAATTGGTGCACGGTCGCTCCGATGAGTCCCTGCGTGCGCTTTCGACAGTGGATGCCCTCGACGCGCTTATCTCCGCAGGCTACGTGGGCCGCGAGGATGGCACGCAGCTCATTGAGGCCTATGAATTCTTGCGCCTTTTAGAACACCGCCTGCAATTGGAGCGCTTCCGCCGCACGCACACGCTGCCGGCAGACGATGATGAAGCGGGCCTGAACTGGCTCGCGGTGATATCGGGGTTCTCCCCGCAGGGCACTAAGTCTGCGGTGCAGGGCATGCTTGCGCATTTGCGCCGCATCAGGATGCGCATTTCTGAGTTGCACTCGCGCCTGTTTTATCGCCCACTTCTCAATTCCGTGGTGACCATGTCCGCCGATGAGCTCAGACTTTCGCCCGAGGCGGCAAAGCTACAGCTTGCGGCATTGGGCTATAGCTCGCCGGTGCGCGCCTTCGAGCACCTGACCTCCCTGGCCTCCGGTACGTCGCGCAAGGCACGCATTCAAGCCATCTTGCTGCCGACCTTGATGGAATGGCTGGCAGACACCGCGGACCCAGATATGGGGTTGCTCAATTACCGCAAGCTCTCAGAGGCCGCCCGGGATAAGTCGTGGTTCCTGCGGATTTTGCGGGATGAGGGGATCGTCGGCCAGCGCTTAATGCATATCCTAGGAACCTCGCCATTTACCGCGGACCTTATTATCAGCGCCCCGGATTCGGTAAAGCAGCTTTCCGATGGCGCGACCGGCCCCAAGTTGCTCGAAACCAAGCCTGAGCAGGTATCTAAGGCGCTGGTTAATTCCAGCAAACGCCATGCGCACCCGGATAAGGCGGTGGCGGTCGCGCGCTCGCTGCGCAGGGTGGAGCTGGCGCGCATTGCCAGTGGCGATCTCCTAGGAATCATCCCCGTTGAGCAGGTGTGCCAAGAACTGTCGACCATCTGGAACGCGGTCTTGGAAGCCGCCCTGCGCGCTGAGGTGCGGGCTTGGCGGATGGACCACGAGGATGCGGAACCGCCGGCGCGCATTGCGGTTATTGGTATGGGTCGGCTCGGTGGCCGTGAGCTTGGGTTCGGCTCCGATGCAGATGTTCTTTTTGTGGCAGAGCCTGAGGCTGCAGACGATGAAGGCGAGGCTATGCGGTGGGCCATCGGGATCGTCGATAAGCTGCGCCGTCGACTTGCCAAGCCCTCTGGAGATCCGCCTTTGGACGTTGACTTGGGCCTGCGCCCAGAGGGGCGTTCGGGTGCTGTGGTGCGCAGCATTGCCTCCTACAAGCGCTATTACCGCGAGTGGGGCGAGGCCTGGGAAATGCAGGCGCTGCTGCGCGCGGCCTTCATCGCCGGAGACGAGGAAGTGGGCCAGCGCTTTATGGAGATGATCGATGAATACCGCTACCCGGATAGCGGTGCAAGCCAGTCCACCATTCGCGCCATCCGGCGCATGAAGGCTCGGGTGGATAATGAGCGCCTGCCGCGTGGGGCCGACCGCACCACCCACACGAAGCTGGGGCGCGGGGCCCTGACCGATATTGAGTGGACGGTGCAGCTGCTGATTATGATGCACGGGCACGAATGTCCCGAGCTGCGGCAACCAGGAACCTTGCCGGTGCTGGAGGCGCTGGAAGAAAGCGGTATCTTAAGCGCCGATCAAACTAGTGACCTGCGGGATGCGTGGTTGATGGCAACGGATGCCCGCAACGCGTTGGTGCTGGTGCGCGGCAAGCGCGTGGATCAATTGCCTGGGCCGGGCCAGCAATTGGCTCAAGTAGCCGGCGCGGCCGGCTGGACTCCGGAGGATAACCAGGATTTCCTAGATACCTACCTGAAACTGACCCGGCACGCACGCAAGGTGGTCGATGAAGTCTTTTGGGGAGAGGAGGAATCCTTCGAGCATTCTTAAAGTTGCCGCATAACTTGGTCTATACAGCGCTAATTCCCTTAACTGTTGAAGTTTCGCGCCCTAGAGTAGGGATAAGTTAGAGAAAGGATCTTTGGTTATGTCATTTCAGCTGCAGCTCGATGTGGACTCCGCCACGGTTGGAGAATTGGCCGCATTGCTTTCTGCCGCTCGCGCGGCAGGAGTCCGTGATGATGACGCCCTAGAATTAGATGGCACCACCTTGACCATTGAGGTCTCGGCCCCACAAACAGGCGCATCCCGCGGCGGGCAGAATCTCGACGCGCCGCATCACCAAGACGACCTTGGCCGCGAGGGCGGTGCGGACTCCCGCTCGCGCGGGCGCGGCGACCGCATTGGGGAGGCCACGATCCGCTCGCTCATTGATATTTTGAATGAACGCGGCAATGGTAATTCCTCGCGCGGCAATGGTTATGGCTTCTTCGGAGGAAACTCGGATTACCATGGCTAAATCTTCGGGAGCCCACCGCAGGAAGCTTATCTACCTCTGGGGCTGTATCGCCGTGGCGGCCATTATCGCCGTCGTCGTTGGCACGTGGGCAACCAGTCGCCATCACCCGCCTAAAGGGACGATGACCGTGGGAGATGCCGTAGCCGGGGGAGTGGTGCAAGAAGAAGCGCCCGCCCAGGTGAATGGTGCGGTAGGAAGCGATGCGTCTTCAGAGGCCAATCGCGTGATGTCGCTGGCAAAGGCGTTGGGGATTCCCCTGGAATCGGTGCCGCGCGATATTACCCAGAATAAATCCGGAAAGTCAGATGTCCGGCAGTATCTAGAGCGCGAGTTAAAGAGCGCCGTGGCCTCTGGCGAGCTGGATGAAGAAGATGAAAAGGCCATCATCGGTGCCTTCGAAAAGGGGATTGTCATCCCTGCCAGCGATGGCATCGTGGCCGAAAGCGCCCCAGCGAATTAGGCCAGTGCCATGGGCACTGGAATGCCTGCGAATGGTCCCTAAGAAGTTTCAGGAAACCGGCAGACTGACGGCATGGCCTTAACAGCTCGTCTCCCTAGAGTTATCCCATAACGAAACGGTAACGAATAAAGGTGTGCGTTACCGAGGGACTGGAGGAGACGATGACAATCAACAATAAGTTATCTACAACCGCGGCGGTGGCCGCAGCCATAGTCTTTCCTATTAGCGGGGGATTAGGTATTGCCTTTGCGGTAAATGCGGTTCCAGCAGAGACCATTGCCCAAGCCGCAACCGGGGATCCATTAATCCTGCACCTCAAGTCCGCACTCGAGGTAGCAACAGCACTAGCGAAGAGATAGCGTGCATACCCCAACTGTGCACCGCCGCTGCTGCTAAAGTTCCAGGCATGTTGGTTGATGCCATTCGCTTGAAATCCATGCCGCGGGATTATCGCCGCAGCCTGCCTGCCTTCGATTACCTAGCGGATTTAAGGCGCTTTTCCTTTACCCGCCCGGTGACGATTTTCGTCGGCGATAACGGCATAGGAAAATCCAGCCTCTTGGCTGCCATGGCAACGGATCTTGGGTGCTCTCCCAAGGGCGGCCGGATGGGGGATCCGGAAGCAATCTTGCCAGTAAGCCCGGTGGCTTGTGAGTGCACGGAGCTTATCCAGCGCGCCTATTTCCTGCGCGCGGAAACCCACGAATACCTGCTATCGCGCGAACAATCACCCGAGGAAACCGGCGGGCGTTCCACCCTGCCCATCCAGGTGGATGTGCAGGCCCGCTCGCACGGCGAGTCCGTCTTCGACGTGCTCTATGAGCGAGTAGACGGCGCTGGGGTCTATATTCTGGATGAACCAGAATCGGGCTTGTCCGTCGTCCGGCAATTGGCGCTGATCGCTGAAATCGCCCAGGCCGTTGACCGCGGTGCGCAGGTATTTATCGCCACGCATTCACCCATCCTATTAGGCTGCCCCAATGCCGATATCGTGGAATTAAATGACACCGGCTTCCAGCGCATTTCCTTTGATGAGGCCGAAGCCGTGGCCGCCACTAGGGAGTTCCTCGCGGATCCAGTGGGAACCATCAGCTTTATCTTGGACCCAGACGCAGAAGATGCAGAGGCGGAGGATGCAGAGGCGGCCGACACCACGGTGGACGAGGCCGAAAGACCCGAATAGACCGCTAGGTTACTTCCACGATCCGCACGGATGGCCCCGCGTAGCCGCCGCGCCGGCGCAGGATGTGGGTGATGACGACACCAGCCATGCCGCACAGCCATACGGCGAGGACGGCGAGTGAGGCGGAGGTGAAATCGGGTATAGAGTAATTGGGGGCATCGGCAGAGTGGTCCAAGACCATGCCGAATAATTGCGCACCCAACATGCCGGAGGTAAACCCGCCCATATTACCCAAGCCGGTGGCGGTGGCGACGACGGAGCGGTCCATGCTCTCGCGGATGATGTCGAAGCCATAATTCGACGTCGGCGTGCACAGCGCCAAGATAAAGGAGACCACGGTGATGGCCGCCAGACCCCCGCCGGTGCCAAAGGCGAAAAATAGCACCCAGGTCAGCACGTGCAGGCACACAAACCCGAGGGCGACCCATGGGCGGATATTCTGCGCACGGGAGGAAATCCGGCCGTGCAAGGGCCCGACCAGAACCAAAAATACCGCCAAGAGGGTGAGTACTAGGCTGGCCTTGCCCTTGGATAACTCCATGCCTTGGGTCATCATGGGCATGCCCCACAGCATGACAAAGACAATCAGCGGCAACATCCCGCTGTAGTGAATAAAGTATGCCTGCCAGGCGATGGGCGAGGTAAAGACCGCCTTCAAGCGCGCGCCGATGCTGCTGCCCTGGGAATTGGGTGGCTCCTTCTCCAGCGGAATAACCCCGAGCTTTTCTGGGGAGTCAGCGACCGCGACTGCGGCGGCAATGGCGACGAGGATGCCTACTGCACCCAGGGTCACGAACGCCGCGGTCCATCCCGCCGTTCCGAGCAACCAGAGGAAGGGGACTGCGGAAATGAATTGGCCCATCTGGCCAATGGAGGAGGTCACCTGGGTAAACATCGGGGTGCGGTGTAGTGGGAACCAGTAGGGCAGGATGCGCATCACCGACAGGAAGCCCGTGGCATCGCCTGCGCCGATGAGCACGCGCGCGAAGATGGCTACCCCGTAATTGCTGGTAAAGCCGAGCATGACCTGGCCTACGCCCATAATGACCGCGCCCACCACGAGCAGGATGCGGGGGCCAAATTTATCGATCAACATGCCGGTGGGGATTTGCGCGATGGCATAGACACCCAATTGCACGGAGGTAAATACCGCGATGCGCCCAGCATCGACGTCGAAGCGCTCGATAGCATCGAGGCCGGCTACGCCGAAGGAAGACCGCCCAGTAATGGCTACGAGGTAGACCGCCATGGCCGCCACCCAAATCATTAACGCCTGGGTTGTGATAACTTCTCTTGGATTTGGCTGCGACATGGCTGATACCTTACGCGTTAACTACTAGGATTCATCTTGTGAAGTATATTTCGACCCGTGATACCACCGGCCAGCCCGCATCCTTTACGGATATCCTCTTAGGAGGGCTCGCGCCCGATGGTGGCCTATACCTGCCTGAAACCTACCCGCAACTGGACTCCGCCACGCTGGATGCGTGGCGTGAAGTGGCTAAAACCGACGGCTATGCCGCCCTTGCGGCCGAGGTCATCAAGCTGTTTATCGATGATATTCCAGAGGAAGATCTGGATAAAATCGCCGCCCGGGCATATACCAGCCCGAAGTTTGCCTCCCCTGAGATCGTCCCCGTCACTGAACTAGGAGATGACCTCTTTATCGGTCACCTTTCTGAGGGACCCACCGCTGCATTTAAAGACATGGCCATGCAGCTTTTGGGCGAGCTTTTTGAATACGAGCTTGCCCGCCGCGGGGAGACGCTGAATATTTTGGGCGCTACCTCTGGCGATACCGGCTCTTCTGCTGAGTACGCCATGCGCGGGCGCGACGGCATCCGCGTTTTCATGTTGACTCCGGCTGGGCGCATGACCGCCTTCCAGCAGGCCCAAATGTTTGGCTTGGATGATCCGAATATCTTCAATATCGCCCTCGACGGTGTCTTTGATGATTGCCAGGACGTGGTAAAAGCCGTTTCCAGTGATGCGGAGTTTAAGGCCAACTACCGCATCGGTGCGGTCAACTCCATTAACTGGGCGCGCCTGCTAGCCCAGGTGGTTTACTATATTTCCTGCTGGATCAAGGTCACCGATAATAACGAGCAAAAGGTATCCTTTAGCGTTCCTACCGGTAACTTCGGCGATATTTGCGCCGGTCACATCGCTCGCAGCATGGGCCTTCCCATCGATCGCCTCATCGTGGCGACGAATGAGAATGACGTTTTGGATGAGTTCTTCCGCACCGGAAACTACCGCCCGCGCCCAGCCGCGGAAACCATGGCCACCTCATCGCCGTCGATGGATATTTCCCGCGCCTCCAATTTCGAGCGCTTTGCCTTCGATCTTTTAGGCCGCGATGCTGCGCGCGTTGCGGATCTCTTTGGCACCAAGGTCAAAGAAGGCGGGTTTAACCTTGAAGAAGACCTCATTACGGCCGCGCGCGAAGACTACGGTTTCTTGTCCGGTTCCTCCACCCACGATGACCGCCTTGCCACCATCAAGGATGTGAACGAACGCTATGGTTACCTGGCGGATCCGCACACGGCCGATGGCATCAAGGTGGCGCGGGCGGCCCAAAAAGAGGGCGTGACGACGCCCATCGTCTGCTTAGAGACGGCACTGCCGGTAAAATTCAGCGAAACCATCACCGAGGCCATCGGGAGCGCACCGCAGCCACCCGAGCGTTTTGCTGACATCCTGAACGCGGAACGCCACGTGGCGGATCTGCCTAACGATGCTGCAGCGGTCAAGGACTTTATTACCTCGAGCATCAAGAACACGGAGGTGTAGCCACCACATGGCATTAGAAAACTTCGCTGGACCGGAGCACTATACCGAATTCGATCCGGAAAAATTCATCCGCGATTTAAAAGCACAAGCAGAGGCGGATAAGGAAGAACAGGACAAGGACTCTGCAGGTGACGCGGGTACGGATAGCCAGTAGCCTGCTGGCAGCAGCAGGGCTGTTCGCGGTGGCATCGTGTAGCACCGATGCTGCCCAGCAGCCGGATGAAGTGGTTGCGCAATCCACAGACACACCACCGCCGGCACCGCCGAATGAATTTTATGAGCCCGCGGTGGTGCCGGTACCTCCAGGCGCCGCGCTGAATTTAACCACGAGTGACCCGCAGCCGAGCGAGTACTTTAACTTCCAGTCCTGCACCGCGGCGTGGTCTTTCGCGCTTGCCGATGGCCGCACCATCGCCGTGACAGCCTCCCATTGCGGCAAACCTGGCGATAAGGTCTGGGCCGGAACCCAAGAGGGTGACTTTGCCTACCCAGCCGATCCAGTAGGCGAGGTGATCTATTCGGACTTCTTTGCCGAGGAGACCAATCACTTGGACGTTGCTTTCATCGAGCTGTACCGCGACGCGGACTACTTCACCCCAGGCGAGGTAGCCACCACCGTGGCGACGCAGCTAGACAAATTGCCGGATGCGGTGTGCAAACTAGGCAGTTCCACCATTGTGACCTGTGGGAACGTGAAAAACTCGGTGGATTCCACACAGCTGAACTATCAGGGCCTAGAACACGATTCCAACGCCGCCTTGGCGGAGATGTGCAGCGCCGTCGGGGATTCCGGCGGGCCTGTCTACGGCGATGTCGATGGCCGGCAGACCATCGTGGGGCTGGTCTCTGGAATTACCGAGCCCTTGGACGAGGGGCATAGCTGTGAAGACACGCAACAAACCATTGACGTGGCCTTTACCACCGCACCGGATATCCAAGCACTGGCGCTGAAGGTCCTCGGCCCCGTGGCATAGCATCGGGCAAGATTGGCTACGCTAGGTGGTATGCCAACGCCTGATTATATTGTGAAGCTGCGCGAATCCATCGGCCACGATCAGATCTTCGTCCCCGCGTGCAGTGCCATCATTCTCCGCGATGTACCAACCGGTGCGGCGCTGTGGGAGGTGCCATCCGTACTGCTGGTAAAGCGCGCCGATAATGCCGTGTGGACTCCTGTGGAAGGGATTTGTGAGCCTGGCGAGGAGATTACGACCACCGCCTTGCGCGAGGTCAAGGAAGAGGTAGGCCTCGATGCCAAGGTGGAAGCGCTCCTCGGCGTTGGCCAATCCGGCCCAGTGACCTATCCCAATGGCGATGAATGCATGTTCATGGGAACTGCGCTGCGCCTGTCTGTTGCCGACGGTGCTGAGCCCGTTATCAGCGATGAAGAAAATACTGAAGCGCAGTGGTTCTCGGTGGCCCACCTTCCGGATAGCTTGTCGCGCCGCCATCGCCTGATGATCGCGGATGCCGTGGCGCATCTCAAGCACCCGCAAGGCTTTTCTCCCCGCATGGGCTGGATGAAGCGCAGCGAGCAGCCCGGGCTCTAGCGCGTCTCCTGCGTGTCAATAAGCAGGTGTCGTAGCTCCTCCGTGCTGTTCGCTACGACCAACTCTTGGGCGACACACTCCTGAGCCTCCGCCGCGTCTTTATCGGATCCGCAGCATATGACCGTGGCATCGATCGTCATCAGCAGCTTGCCGCGGCGCGCCAGCTCAAAAAATAGTTCGCTATCTTTTGGACCCCATTCCCAGGCGGTGCCATAGAAATCCTGGGCGGCATCGCCAAGCCAGGAGGTTTCAAGCGTTAGGCCTGCTCGGTACAAGAAGACCCCGTCGCGCCGCAAGCCGGCGAGCACCTCCCGCACTCCAGCAAGGTCCGCAGCATCCCAGGCGATGAAGGTAATAGGCGAAGAGCTCATGGCCCGATGATAGACGAGGTAAGGACATCCCCTAGTGAGTCAGTTCTTTGCGTGTGCGGCCTTCCCAGAGCCAGCCTAAGAACCGCGCTGAGCACAGGAACCAGTGCGCAATAAGGAGCAAGGGAATGCTCAGCGCGATAACGTCAAGCCACTCCGAGCCATTGACCAATGCCGTTTGATGCCCGCCCATGCTCACGGTGCCAGGCGGGAAGGTGCACGCCCACCACGCAGGGGAATAGGAGACCCAGCGGGCTGCTTGCGGATAAAAGGTCACCATCGCATAAAGCGATAGCGGGATGGCAATAGCCAGGGCAATAAGCCCGTAGTACACGGAGACACTGCCGGGGTAGAGGATCTGCATTGCGGTGGTAGATTGCCCAACCACGCCCAGTGGCACCCAGGCGGTGGCGGATTTTCCACCACTAAATCCACCTTGCCGTGCCAGGCTGCCCAGTAGACGTAGGCAAATACCGGGACTGCCGTCAGCAAAGACATAGCGAAGAGCACGGTGCCCATGATGTGGTAGGTCTGCCCGTAATCAAGGGCAAGCCACCCAGCCACCGATGCCGAAATCATCGGCCCAACCAAAGGGAGACCCCAGGTAAAGCGCGGCTCTCCATCGAAGCGAGTGAGCTGAATTCCCCACGTGATGACGGTGACGGGACCACCCACCCAAAAGCCGACGAGGCGGAATATTCCAATGCCCGTCAAACCGGATAATGCCGCCCCAAGCGCGAGGACGCCGATGAAAAACATAGACCACTCCGCCATGGTGGTCCGCTCAAACCGCGGACTGCGGTAGCGGGTGTAACCGGCGGTCAAAACAACGAAGATAGCGCACGCAAGTGCAGCAAATACACCAGCGGCAACAAACATGTCTTCTTCAACCAACATGCGCGAGACGATGGAAGTACCCATAAGGCTGCCGGCCCAAGCCGGACCAGGCGGGGGAAGGTGGCGGAATTTATCAGTCACTACCCAGATTCTAGTTTCATCCAGAGCTTCTTACTTAGACTGCGCCACTTTTTGCCTAGTAAAAACCCTCATGTGCGCGCTGGGGAGCGGCCACTGTCAAAGTGGGCGGTGGGTATGACGAAACTCTCGGGCACGCTTACCTGTGCCGATGCAAGCAAAAAGAAAGCAGCCACCTAAGCATTGTTTAGGTGGCTGCCTTGTAGGAGAAACTAGCTGAGAACTAGCGACGCCTTAGCAGTCAAAGTAGAGCTCGAACTCCTGCGGGGTGGGACGCAGGCGCGCGGGGTTGATCTCGTTTTCGTACTTGTAGTTGATGTAGGTCTCGAGGAGATCCTCGGTAAAGACATCGCCCTCGGTCAGGAAGTCCATGTCTTCCTTCAGCGCCTCCAAGGAAGCCTCCAGGGAGGTCGGTGCCTGCGGGATGGATTCAGCCTCTGCCGGCGGCAGCTCATAGAGGTCCTTATCCACTGGGGCGTGCGGCTCGATGCGGTTCTTCACACCATCCACACCGGCCATCATCATGGCAGCAAAGGCCAGGTATGGGTTGCTGGATGGGTCCGGTGCGCGGAACTCGATGCGCTTAGCCTTTGGGTTGGAACCGGTAATTGGAATGCGGATCGCAGCCGAACGGTTGCGCTGGGAGTACACCAGGTTGATCGGCGCCTCGAAGCCCGGAACCAGGCGGTGGTAGGAGTTCAGCGTTGGGTTGGTAAAGGCGAGCACGGCGCCTGCGTGGTGCAGGATGCCGCCGATGAAGTAGCGGGCGATATCGGAAAGCCCTGCGTAACCAGCCTCATCGTGGAAAAGGGGCTCGCCGTCCTTCCACAGGGACATGTGGGCGTGCATGCCGGAACCATTATCGCCAGCCAGTGGCTTTGGCATGAAGGTCGCGGCCTTGCCCCACTCCTGGGCGGTGCGCTTGACCACGTACTTGAAGGTCTGGATGTCATCGCCGGCGTGCAGCAGGGAGTTGAAGCGGTAGTTGATCTCGTTTTGGGCCGCGCCCACCTCGTGGTGGAAGCGCTCGATCTGGAAGCCGACCTCTTGCAGGTTGGCCACGATGTCATCGCGGACCTCGCTGTGCTTATCGTACGGCGGGGTAGGGAAGTAGCCGCCCTTCACGCGGGTCTTGTAACCGGTATTGGGAGTGCCGTCCAAGTTGGTCTCGTTATCGCGGTTCCACCAGCCTTCATCGGAGTCCACCTCAAAGAAGCCGTGCTGCATATCGGTGCCATAGCGCACGGAATCGAAGAGGTAGAACTCGGCCTCGGCGCCAAAGTTACAGGTATCGGCGATGCCGGTGGACTGCAAGTATTCCTCGGCCTTGCGGGCAATATTGCGCGAGTCACGGGTAAAAGGCTCAAAGGTAAAGGGATCGTGGACGAAGAACTTGATATTCAGGGTCTTCGCCGAACGGAAGGGATCGATATGTGCGGTGGCCGGATCCGGCAGCAGCGTCATATCGGATTCTTCGATGGTGGTAAAACCACGAATGGAAGAACCATCAAAGGCCAAACCATTTTCTGCTTCTTCTTCAGTAAATTCGCTGGCAGGGATGGAAAAGTGGTGCTCGGTGCCGGGGACGTCCGTAAAGCGGACATCCACGAACTTTACGTCCTCATCCTGAATAAATTGGACGATGTCCTGCACTGTCTCGAAAGACAAGATTGCCTCCTGTTTGTTGGCCGATGAATTATCTGCCTATAGCCTACTAGTTTTATCCACCCGGCATGGCCATTGGCCTCGTTTCACTTCTGGGAGAGGGGCAACTAAATTGGTGAGCATGGCAGACAAGCGCACGTGGCTCGATGGGCCCAATATTCCGGGCGAATATGACGATGCAGGAACCCCCGGCCGGTGGCCCGGTGAACACTTGGGCTTGCCGGAATCCGGACCTGGGTCCATGGCGTCGGTCGGCCGCCGCGCAGGCGCCGTAGCCATTGACTGGATCATCTGCATGCTGCTGGCCAATCTCATCCTCATGTTCACCACGCAGCTCGGCGGCGTATCCTTCTTGGGCTACGCCCTCTGGGCATTAATGGGCATCATATGTGGCTGGCTATTTGCACGCACCCCGGGCATGCTCATCCTCGGCATGGGCGTGGCCCGCTTGGATGTGCCGGGCGCGCAGGTGGGTTTCTGGCGCGCGGCAGTGCGCACGCTGCTTACCGGTGTAATCTTCCCCGCCGCCATGGTGGACGCGGACGGCCGCGGCATGCACGACCGAGCAACCGGCACCATCGTCATTAACTCTTAGCGGTGCGCGGGGATAAGTCCCGCGCACCGTAAAACTACGACAGTCCCTGCAACCTTTCCCAATCGGGTGGTTGCAGGGACCGTTTGTGCTTTAGAGCAAAGCGAGAGCCGAAAGCCTAGCCGGGGCGAGTGGCTAAAGCAGTATTTAGCCCTTTCCCTTGCGCTGCTGCGCGCGGCGCATGCGGCGGTTCATGCCCGACATGTTCTGCGCCTGCTGCGGCATTGGGCCCTTGGGCATACCCGGCATCGTTCCCGGCATGGAGTCCATGGCCTCAATGCGGCGGATATTTTCGTAGGTGGCGTTCTTATTGTAGTTGCGCGGCAGCTTCATGAGGTGGTTGCGCAGCTTGGAAACCGGCACCTCGTCCTCGCCGGTGCCGACGTAGACCTCATAGACCGGCACGCCACCGGCAATCTTGTCCACGCGCTTTTTCAGCTGGTTCAGGGTGGGGCGAAGGCGGTTCTTATTGCCTTCGCACACGAAGATGACGCCCGCATTGCCGATGACCCTGTGAATAAGATCCTGCTGGCGGGTGGCGGCGATGCCGGACTTTACGGACCATACAATGCCGACGGTATTGCGCAGCTGCTGCTCCAAGGCCCAACCGGCGGCGCCGGGCTGGTCTTCGACGCGCTTGTACATATCGCGTTCCAGGCGGCGGGTAAACAGGAACATCGCCAAAAGCGCGCCCAATCCCAAGCCGATAATCAGCATGAACCACTGGCCATTAAAGAGCGTGCCAATGAGGAAGAACAATAGGCCGACGCCGAGGAAGGCGGCCAGCATGATAGGAATGAGCGCCTTATCCTGCTTGCGCTGCAAATTGAATGCCTGCCACAACTGTGACCAGGTTTGCTTACGCTTTTGGCGCTTAGCCGCGCGTTCTTGCTTCTTGGCAGCTTTCAGGGCTGCTTTGTCATCTTTCGCCATGGTTCCTACTTTAAAGGTCAGGTGACAAAAATGTTAAACGGCCCCCGCAGATGGCGAGGGCCGAGTAAGAAAACTCCGAGGGTTTAGCGCACGGTTGCCGCGACCGAATCAGCATTGGCCGGAGTTTTGGCCATGCGGGTGGTCACCGGGGTTTCTTCCGAAGGACCGTACTTATCCAGCAAGGTGGATGCCTCCTGGGCGGTAGCACCCTGGGAGGTCTCCTTCAGGTGCTTGAGATTCTCCGGCAATTCCAGGCCGCGCTTTTCCATGGCCTGCACGTATAGGCGGCCAGCGCGGTAAGAAGAGCGAACCAGCGGACCAGACATGACGCCGCCAAACCCCAGTTCCTTAGCCAGCTTGGAGTGAGCCACGAATTCCTCCGGGCGCACCCAGCGCTCGATGGGGTGGAAGCGCGGGCCGGGGCGCAGGTACTGGGTGATGGTAATAATGTCACAGCCAGCCTCGCGCAGGTCGCGCAATGCTTCCTCGACCTCGTCCTCGGTCTCGCCCATGCCCAAAATCAGGTTGGACTTGGTAATAAGGCCGTAGTCGTGGGCTTGGCGGATGACATCGAGGGAGCGCTCGTAGCGGAAGGCCGGGCGGATGCGCTTGAAGATGCGCGGCACGGTCTCCAGGTTGTGAGCGAATACCTCCGGCTGTGCCTCGAAGACCTCTTCGAGCAGGTCCGGCTTGCCAGAGAAATCCGGGGTGAGGTTTTCTACGCCGGTGTGTGGGTTGAGCTCGTGGATCTTGCGCACGATTTCCGCATACAGCCACGCGCCCTCATCTGGGAGGTCATCGCGGGTCACACCGGTAATCGTGGTGTAGTTGAGGTCCATTTCCTGGATGTTTTCGGCCACGCGGCGCGGTTCGTCGCGGTCAAGCGGCTCCGGCTTGCCGGTTGCAATATCGCAGAAGTCGCAACGGCGGGTGCACTTATCGCCGCCGATGAGGAAGGTTGCCTCGCGGGATTCCCAACATTCGTGGATATTCGGACAACCGGCTTCTTGGCAGACGGTGTGCAGGGAAGCGCCGGCCACGCGGGACTTCATGTCCTCATAGCCCGGTCCGGTGCGAACCTGGTTGCGGATCCACCGCGGCTTTTGTTCGATGGGCGACTCCGCATTTTTCTTCTCAATGCGGAGCATCTTGCGTCCTTCAGGCTTTACAGTCACAAATACTCACTTTATCGATCAAAGATGGTGATGGCTAATAGCTCTTCTTGGTACAAGGCGCGCGGGCGCGCAACTATTCCACGCTAGCCCCAAACTAGGGCCACCGCGATTAAGCCTGCGCTTGCCGACGCCGCTCCCGCGCCTTCTCATTCGCAAGCTTCGTGGGATCGGGCGCGGAACCGAAACTGTGATCGGCAACGATGAGGCGGCCCGAGAGGGCATCATCAAGTGCCCGCAAAAGCGGCTGTGCGGCTTCTTCCATTGTGACCTCGCGGCCGAGTTCCAGCGACAGCGTGGTGATGTCTGCATCATCGATGCCACAGGCCACGATGTGCTCGTAATACTCCAGTGTATTGCTGCAGTTGAGCGCCAGGCCGTGCATGGTAACCCCGCGGGTAATGCGGATTCCCAGCGCCGCAATCTTGCGATCGCGCTGCGAGGCGGAAGGATCTTTAGCCTGGGTGGTAGAAGGCACCCACACCCCAGAGCGGCCGTCGATGCGGCCTGCGGTAGTCACGCCCATCTCGCGCACTGCCTGGATGGTGGCCTCCTCGAGGCGGCGGACATAATCGACGACATCGACAGGCTCTGCCAGCTTGATGATGGGGTAGAGCACCAACTGCCCCTCGCCATGCCAGGTAATGCGCCCGCCGCGGTCCACGGTGATAACCGGCAGATCATTATCCGGCATATCCTCAGGCTGCGTGCGCTTGCCCGCGGTGTAGATATTGGGGTGTTCGACCACTAAGACCACATCGTCCTGCGTGCCCTGCGCGCGCGCCGCCGCCACCTCCGCCTGGTAATCCCATGCCTCTTGGTAATCCATGCGGCCCAAGTGGCGAATTTCAAAGGGGTTATCCGAGGCGCGAATGGAGCGTTCAGCGGGAAAGAAAGGATCGCGTGGTGCAGTCATAATCTCTAGTGTCGTCTTCTTTGGTAGGAAAAAGCAAAGCGGGAGAATGCCTTGGCATCCTCCCGCCTTATTTTATGTTCGAGGGCGTCGAACTAACCGCCTTTTAGTCGAGGCCGTTAGCGGAGGCGTATTCCTCTGCCTCCATGAGCTCGCCTGCTTCATCCACCTCGACCTCGAAGAGCCAGCCTTCACCGAAGGGGTCGTTGTTGATGACGGCGTAGTCATCGTGCACGGCATCGTTGACGGCCTTCACGGTGCCGGTGACTGGGGAGAACAGGTCCGATACGGACTTGGTGGATTCGACCTCGCCACAGGAATCGCCGGCGGTGACGGTATCGCCTACCTCAGGCAGTTCGGCGAAGACGACCTCGCCTAGGCGGTCTGCGGCAACGGAGGTGATGCCGATGCGAACGGTCTTGCCTTCTACGGCGTCCTTCGCGGCGTTAACCCATTCGTGGTCTTCGGAGTAGGAAAAGTCTTGGGGCAGGTTAGACATGGTGTGTAGTCCTTTCGGGCTGAGATTTTAGGGTGTGCGGGTGGCTTACCTGTCGCGCTTGTAGAACGGCAACGCGGTTACCTCAAAAGGATAACGCTTGCCGCGGATTTCTACCTCCACCGCGGTGCCCGGTTCGAGCTCCGCGCTGGTATCAAGCAGCGCAATGGCCACTGGGTGGCCAAGAGTGGGGGAGGGCTGACCCGAGGTGACGGTGCCGACCTTGGTGTCATTGAGATAAACCTCGGCGCCGGCACGCGCGGCGCGGCGCTGATCCGAGGTGAGCCCGGAGATAACGACCTGTGGGCCTTCCTCGGCGCGCTTGCGGATGACGTCTGCGCCCACGAAGTCAGCTTCTTTCTTGGCAAAGGCGCGCGACATGCCCGCCTCTACCGGGGTGATATCGCGGGAGAGCTCGTTGCCGTAGAGCGGCATGCCGGCCTCCAAGCGCAGGGAATCGCGCGCGGCCAGGCCGCACGGCTTGATATCGTATTCCGCGCCCGCCTTGAGCAATTCTTCCCACAGCTGCGGGGCATCGGAGTTGTAGACGATGAGCTCGAAGCCATCCTCACCGGTATAACCGGTGCGCGCGATGATGGCGAAGGTGCGTGCCACCTTGCCCATCGTGGCGGCGTAGTAGCCCAGCTCATAGACGGCTTCTTGCTTATTGTCCTCTACCAGCGGGACGAGGATCTCGGCGGCCTTGGGGCCCTGCACGGCGATCATGGCAACGTCGCGGGACTCGTTCTTGAGCTCTACGTCGAAGCCCTCGGAGCGCTTATTGAGTTCGTCCCAGACGGTATCGGCATTGCCGGCGTTGGGCACGACGAGGAACTTGTCATCCTCGAAGCGATAGGAAATCAGGTCATCGATGATGCCGCCGTCTTCAGCGGTGATCATGGAGTACTTGGCCTTGCCCACCTTCAGCGAATCTAGGTTAGAGATGAAGGAGTAGGACAAGAACTTGCCGGCGTCGGGTCCATTGACCCAGATTTCACCCATGTGGGAGAGATCAAACAGGCCTGCGCTGTTGCGAACGGCGCGGTGTTCTTCCAGCTCGCTGTTGTACTTCAGCGGCATATTCCACGGCACAAAGGCCGTGAAGGTAGCGCCGAGTTCCTCGTGCTTGGCATTGAGCGGGGAGGTTAGAAGTTCGGTCATTGTTACTCCTCGGAATCGTCGATCTCGAATGCTTCTGGCGGCGGGCAGCTGCACACCAGGTTGCGGTCGCCGTAAGCCTCATCGAGGCGGCGAACCGGTGGGAAATACTTGTAGCTATGCAATAGGGATTTGACCGGCCACGCGGCCTTGTCACGGCTGAAGGAGTACTCCCAGTTATCGGTAGCTACCGACTCAGCCGTAAACGGTGCGTGGTGGATAACGGAGTTCTCGTAGGCCACCTCACCGTCGATGATCTCCTGGATTTCGGCACGGATGGTGCGCATGGCTTCGATGAAGCGATCCAGCTCGCCCTTGTCCTCAGACTCGGTGGGCTCAATCATCAAGGTACCGGCCACGGGGAAGGCCAGGGTGGGGGCGTGGAAGCCGAAGTCAATGAGGCGCTTGGCCACATCGGCGGCGGTGACCCCGGAGGCATCGGTAAGCTCGCGCAAATCGATGATGCACTCGTGCGCTACCAAGCCCTCGTTGCCGGTGTAGAGGACAGGGAAGTACTCGTTGAGTGAGGCCGCCAGGTAGTTAGCGCCCAACACTGCGTGGCCGGATGCGGCGGCGAGGCCCTCGGCACCGGTCATGGCCAGGTAGGCCCACGAAATAGGCAGGACACCGGCGGAGCCGTACTTGCTGCCGGTAATGGGAACGCCCTGGCCAACAGGGGTTTCCGCGGTGGCATCAAGCTCAGGGGATGCAGCATCACTGGGCAAGAACGGAATGAGGTGTTCTGCCACCGCCACCGGGCCGATGCCCGGGCCGCCGCCACCGTGCGGAATCGTGAAGGTCTTGTGCAGGTTGAGGTGGGAGACATCGCCGCCGAAATCGCCCGGACGAGCCCAACCGGTCAGCGCGTTCATATTGGCGCCATCGATGTAGACTTGGCCGCCGACCGCGTGCACCTTATCGCAAACATCGCGCACCTCGGGGTCGAAGACGCCGTGGGTGGAGGGGTAGGTGACCATGATGCCGGCGATGTGGTTGCCGTGCTTTTCGATCTTTTCTTCCAGGTCCGCGACGTCAATTGAGCCGTCCTCGGCGGTCTTGACCACGGCGACGCGCAGGTTTGCCAGAGTGGCAGAGGCCGCGTTGGTGCCGTGTGCGGAGGCCGGGATGAGCACAACATCGCGCTCATTATCGCCATTGGCCACGTGGTAGCGGCGAATGGCCAGCAAGCCCGCCAACTCACCCTGGGAGCCGGCATTGGGCTGGATGGAGACCTTGGCATAGCCGGTAAGCTCGGCGAGCCAGCCTTCGATCTTTTCCACCAACGCGCGCCAACCCGTGGTGGTCTCTTCCGGGGCATATGGGTGGATACCGGCGAATTCTGGCCAGGAGATGGGTTCCATGGCCGCGGTGGGGTTGAGCTTCATGGTGCACGAGCCCAGCGGAATCATGGAGCGGTCCAGTGCCAAGTCCTTGTCCGCGAGCTTGCGCAAGTAGCGCAGCATCTGGGTCTCAGAATGGATGGAGTGGAAAATCTCGTGCTCCAGCGGTTCCTCGGCGCGCTGCAGGTTCTCCGGCAGCTCAAAATTGGCCTCAGCCGGGGTAGCACCGAAGGCTTCTGCCAAGTGTGCGACATCGCGCTGCGTGGCGGATTCGCCGAAGGATACGGATACCTTGTCGGTGCCAATTGCGCGCACCAAGTAGCCTGCATCCTGCAGGTCAGCCTTGATCTTCTGCGCGTCAACGCCGTTGACGGTGACGGTATCGAAGAAGTCCTGCGATGTAATTTCCAGGCCGGCATCCACGATGGACTGGGCGAAGGAGGAGGCCAAGTCGTGCACGCGCTCGGCGATGTCCTTCAGCCCCTTCGGTCCGTGGTAGACGGCGTACATCGAGGCTACATTGGCCAAAAGTGCCTGGGCAGTACAAATATTGGAGGTCGCGCGCTCGCGGCGGATGTGCTGCTCGCGGGTCTGCAGCGCCAAGCGGTAGGCCGGGCGGCCATCTGCATCCTTGGAGACGCCGACGATGCGGCCCGGCATCTGGCGCTTGAGTTTATCCGTTACCGCCATGTAGGCAGCGTGGGGGCCGCCGAAGAAGAGGGGTACACCAAAGCGCTGAGACGAGCCCAAAACGATATCGGCACCCAAGTTTCCGGGGCCTTCAAGAAGCAGCAGGGACAGCGGGTCAGTGACCACGGAGGCCAGCGCGCCGCGGGTGTGCAGCTCTTCAATCACGGCAGAAGGATCGAAAATCTCTCCTTCGGTGCCGGTGTAGGCGATGACTGCACCGATGAGGTCTTCGCCCACCAAGCCCTCGTGCACGTCCACGATCTCTACCTCGAGGTCAATGGCGCGGGCGCGCTCAGCGGCAACGGTGAGCACCTGCGGATGCAGGCGGGAGTCCAGTACGACGCGGCGGCCCTTCTTTACTGCGCGGGACATCAATCCGACCGCCTCGGCGGTAGCGGAAGCCTCATCCAACAGGGAAGCATTCGCGATGGGCAGCCCTGTCAGGGATTCGATCATGGTCTGGAAGTTGAGCAAGGCCTCCAAGCGGCCCTGGGAAATCTCAGGCTGGTAGGGGGTATACGCGGTATACCAGCCGGCATCCTCAAGCAGGCCGCGGCGGATGACGGCGGGGGTCAGGGTGTCCGAATATCCCTGGCCATAGAAGGGTTTAAGCACAGTGTTTTGATCGGCGAACTCCCGCAAAGCGGCCTGTGCCCCGTCTTCAGAGAGTGCTTCTGGCAAGTGGGGAAGTTCCGTAGCGCGGATCTTGGGTGGAATGGCGGCATCGACAAGCGCCTGCACGCTGTCGTAGCCCACAGTGCCGAGCATGGTGGCCTGCTCGGCAGAATCCGGCCCTAGGTGGCGGGAGATGAAATCCATCTGTGAGGTCTCCTTCATCGGGTGCAATGGTCTTAACCGCCCCTAAGTATATGTTTAATAACCGGTAAAAACAGCGCCCTTGAAAAACTTTTATGCAGCAACTCACCGAGGGAAATGTGTCGTAGCCCGCTTACCTCCTAATTAGTGAAATATATCCTGCAGCGCCGGGATAAAATTCGTCTGATATTTTTGCCGGAAGTTTACGCGCTACACCCCCGCGCGGTACCCCAGGCATGACAAAACCTCCCGTCCCTTCGCGCGGAAGGAACGGGAGGTATGCCAGTTAGCTAACTGCTTTAGATATCGAGGTCAGCCTCAAAGTCTGCAGTCTCCAGGCGGTCCTTGATGGTGGTGATGAAGCGGCCTGCGTCCGCACCATCGATGACCTGGTGGTCATAGGTGAAGGGCAGGAAGCACATCTGGCGGATGGCGATAGCATCCTGGCCATTCTCGTTGACCACGACAGCGCGCTTCTGGATAGCCGCGGTACCCAGGATTCCGGCCTGTGGCGGAACCAGGATCGGGGTATCGAGCAGTGCGCCCTCGGAACCGATATTGGTCACGGTGAAGGTGGCACCGGTCAGGTCATTCGGCTTCAGCTTGTTATTGCGGGCCTTATCAGCCAGCTCCGCAATCTGCTGCGCGATTTCCGGTAAGGACAGGTTCTGTGCCTTGTGGATGACCGGGGTGAGCAGACCCTTCGGGGTGTCTACGGCGATGGCGACGTTGACATCCTCGTGGTAGGTCATCTCCTTGGTCTCTGGGTCATAGGAGGCGTTCACGTTCGGGTGGGAGACCAAAGCCTCCGTGGTGGCCTTCACGATGAACGGCAGGAAGGACAAGTTGGAGCCGTACTTATCAATGAACGCCTGCTTGTTCTTCTTGCGCATATCCCAGATAGGAGTCATATCGACTTCCTGCACGTGGGTAAGCTGTGCGGAAATCTGCAGCGCTTCCACCATCTTGGTAGCGGTGATTTCGCGGATGCGGTTGACCTTCTGGGTGGTGCCGATAAGCTCCTGCTTTTCCGGATCCACAGACTTGGTGGACCAGCGTGCGCGTGGGGAGTCAGCAGCCTTCTTATCGTCGCCTGCGGATGCCTTCGCATCGCCCTCACCAGCAGCGGAAAGGACGTCCTGCTTGCGGATGCGTCCGCCCACACCGGTGCCCTCAATGGAGTTGAGGTCCACGCCGTGCTTATCAGCCAACTTGCGCACCAACGGGGTGACGTATGGAACGTTATCGCCGTTGTTGACCTTGGTGGAGGTGTTCAGGGAAGAATCCTGCTTCGGTTCTTCCTTCTTCTCTTCCTTGGCTGGCTCGGACTCGTCTTCCTTCTTCTCGTCAGACTTGGATTCTTCCTTTTCTTCCTGCTTGTCCTCGGACGTGGATTCTTCCTTTTCTTCGGACTTGTCGTCGTCGGAGTCATCGGAGTCGTCGGAGGATGGTGCGGCGTTTTCGTCGCCGACGCGGGCGATGGCTTCGCCGACCTCGATGGTTTCGTCTTCTTCGGCGAGGATTTCTACCAGGGTGCCGGCAACGGGGGAAGGAATTTCGGTGTCGACCTTGTCGGTGGAGACCTCGAGCAGTGGTTCGTCTACCTCGACGGTGTCGCCGACGGACTTGAGCCACTGGGTAATGGTGCCCTCGGTGACGGATTCGCCGAGTTCTGGCATCTCCACATCGGTGGCCTCGCCAGAAGCCTTGGAGCTAGAGCCAGACTTCTTCTCGTCCTTTTCTTCCTTCTGATCCTCGGACTTGGATTCTTCCTTTTCTTCGGACTTGTCGTCGTCGGAGTCATCGGAGTCGTCGGAGGATGGTGCGGCGTTTTCGTCGCCGACGCGGGCGATGGCTTCGCCGACCTCGATGGTTTCGTCTTCTTCGGCGAGGATTTCTACCAGGGTGCCGGCAACGGGGGAAGGAATTTCGGTGTCGACCTTGTCGGTGGAGACCTCGAGCAGTGGTTCGTCTACCTCGACGGTGTCGCCGACGGACTTGAGCCACTGGGTAATGGTGCCCTCGGTGACGGATTCGCCGAGTTCTGGCATCTCCACATCGGTGGCCTCGCCAGAAGCCTTGGAGCTAGAGCCAGACTTCTTCTCGTCCTTTTCTTCCTTCTTATCCTCGGACTTGGATTCTTCCTTGTCCTCAGACTTGTCGTCGTCGGAGTCGGAGTCGTCAGAATCATCAGAGGAGGAAGAGGAGTCAGCTTCGTCTTCATCACCGATGACGGCGATCACCTCGCCGACCTCGATGGTGTCGTCTTCTTCGGCCTTGATTTCAAGAATGGTGCCGGCAACGGGGGAAGGGATTTCGGTGTCGACCTTGTCGGTGGAGACCTCGAGCAAAGGCTCGTCCACCTCGACGGTGTCGCCGACGGACTTAAGCCACTGGGTAATGGTGCCTTCGGTTACGGACTCGCCCAGCTCGGGCATCTCAACGGAGTTCGCCATGAGTTTTAAGACTCCTCGAAAAGTTGGAAGTATTCTATCGCTACCGCACAATCTTACAGCGTGATGCCCGTCATCGTGCAGTAGTGGGGTTAGTAATACCCTCCATGCGGGTAAACTAGTGGGTTATGTTCAACCTCTTCCGCCGCAATAAGTCCCGATCGCCACTGCGACCGCCCCGCGGTCCGGGAGAAACTATCCGCCCAGAAGATGAACAAGAGCTCAAAATGTGGGCCGCCGATAAGGCATTTATTGAGGCATTTATCGAGCCAGAGACCGTGGTCAATGAAATGTCCGTGGTCGTTGTGGATGAAAAGGGTGAGTTTATTCGCCGGCGTATCGGCGGGCCGAAGGGGATTGACGCGGTAGGAAAACTGTTGCAGTGCGACGTTTTTGATGTCGAAGAAACCGGGTACCCCCAACGCATGCGCGAGCGCATGGAACGCCAACGCATCTTGCGTAAAAGGGAAGAACAGCGCCTTCGCCGCGCCCGCTTTGAGCGCGGCGAAAACCCTGATTCGGGGCAGGACTTAAGTTAATCGGCCTAGACGATGGTGGCGCCGGCCTTTCCTAACTTCGCTAGGGCGGCATCCCCGCGATCTGGATCAACAGGAGAGCAATACTCGCTTAAGACGCGGACGGAAAAACCTTCCTTTAAAGCATCCGCAGCGGTTGCCTGCACGCAGTGATCCGTGGCGATGCCGACGATATCTACTGCGTTGATATCGTGCTCGCGCAGCCACTCCGCCAGCAATACGCCGTGTGCTGCGCCCTCAAAGCCGGAGTACGCGGCGGTGTATTCGCCCTTACGAAAATATGCTTGCGCAGGCCCGATGGCCTCGTGCATCTGGGCGCCATAGGAATCGGCGACGCAGTGCACCGGCCAGGAATCGACAAAATCCGGGTCCTCAGCAAAGTGGGAACCCGGATCGATGTGCCAGTCCTGCGTGGCAACGACGGTGTCATACTCGGTCTGCAAAGAAGAGATCTTCTCTGCAACCTCGTTGCCGCGATCGGTGCCAAGCGCGCCGCCTGGGCAAAAGTCGTGTTGGACGTCAACGATGATTAAAGCAGTGTTCATAACTCCGCTATTTTATGCCCAGGCGGCTGTGCGGGGTATTACTTTGATTCAGCAATCTCGCGCAGGGCAGCAATGACGGTGCGGGTGGGAACGCCCGTACCCATCTTTGGCGTATAGCCATAAGCGCCGGTGGTATTGAAGGAAGGCCCGGCGACATCGATATGTGCCCATTCGATGCCCTCGTCCACGAACTGTTTCAAGTAAGTGCCTGCGTATTCCATGCCGCCCTCGCGCTTGGCGTTGATATTGCGGATATCGGCGCTGGCGGATTTCACGGATTCATCGTGTTCTTCCAAAAGCGGCATGGCCCACGCATTTTCGCCGACCTCGCGGCCGATGCCCGCCATGCGGTCGCGGAAGTCCTCCGAACCCATGACGCCGGCGGTGCGCTCGCCCAAGGCAACCATCTGGGCACCGGTCAGCGTGGCGGTTTCGATGAGGAAGTCGGGCTTATCCTCGCTGGCGCGCGCGATGGCATCGGCAAGCACGAGGCGGCCTTCTGCATCGGTATTGAGAACCTCAGAGGTAATGCCGCCGTAGTGGGTGATGACATCGCCTGGGCGGGTGGCGTTATCGCCCGGCATATTTTCTGCCAGCGGCAGGGTAGCGGTGATCTTTACCGGCAGGTTGAGCTTTGCCGCAGCGATGATGGAGGCGGCCATGGCGGCGGAACCGCCCATATCGGAAATCATGTCCCACATGCCAGAACCTGGCTTCAAGGAAATGCCGCCGGTATCGAAGGTGATGCCCTTGCCCACGAGCGCCACGTGCTTCTTCGCCTTCTTTGGGTTCCAGCTTAGGCGTACTAAGCGCGGCGGGCGAGCGGAACCGCGGCCTACGGCGGTAATGCCGCCAAAGCCCTGCTTTTGCAGCGCCTTTTCATCTAGGATTTCTACCTCGAGGCCAACTTCTTTAGCCTGGGCGGAGAGGAAGTCTGCATAAGACTCCGGGTACAGCAGGTTGGACGGGGTATTGACCAGGTCGCGGGCAATCACCACGGACTCCGCGGTGATCTTGGCCGCCTCGAACTCCTCGCGGGCGGACTTTTCTGCCACCACGGTAAAGGCGGCTGGCTGCTCGGAATCCTTGCCAGGCTTAGAGCGCAGCCCCTGGAATTTGTAGCCGCCCAAGATGAGGCCTTCTACCGTGGGAGCGATTCCGAAATCGCCCAAGGAAGTGGCTACCTCTTCCACCTTGGAAATCGAGCGTGCGGCGCTGCCGGCGGCGCGGCGCAAGGTTTCTGCATCGAGGTCCTCGGCATCGCCAAGGCCGACGGCGATGATGGAATCGACCTCTGCCTTCTTAGGCGCTGGGATGCGGGTGACCTCATTGGCCTTGCCGGTTGCTCCCACGGCGATAAGGGACTCGTATGCTTCGCGCAGCGCGGCCGACTTGAGCAGCGAGGTGCCCGGAAGCTCAATGCCCTCCTCGCCCTTAAATGCGGCGATGAGTAGGGCCTGCGCGTTCTTCGGGGCCTTCTTTTCTAGCTTAAGCTCCGGAAATGCCCCACGTGCGGGTCCAGTGTGCTGAGACATAAAGTCCTCCTTTTTAATTGGTACTAATGAAACTTCTGCCCATGATACCGCGCTAGAGTGAACATATTCCTACCCGGCTATAGATAAAAGGAGTAGATTGTGGGCATGCTTGATTACACGATCACCCGTACGAATCAACCAACGGCGGCAGCAGATTTAGATAAAATCCTGGCCAATCCCGGCTTTGGCCAGCACTTTACGGACCACATGGTTACCATCGATTGGTCCACGGACAAGGGCTGGCACGACGCGCAGGTCCGCCCCTACGGCCCGCTGACGATGGATCCAGCGAGCAACGTCTTCCACTACGGCCAGGCCGTCTTCGAGGGCATTAAGGCCTACCGGCAGCCCGATGATTCCATCGTTACCTTCCGCCCCGAGCAAAACGCGCAGCGTTTTATCAATTCGGCGCAGCGCTTGGCGATGCCCGAGCTACCGCAAGAAGAGTTCATCGAGGCGCTGCGCCAGCTGGTGGACATCGATAAGAGCTGGGTTCCAGAGGCAGGCGGGGAAGCATCGCTCTACCTGCGCCCCTTTATGATTTCGACCGAGGTATCGCTGGGCGTGCACCCGGCCAATGCGTATCGCTTCATCCTCTTGGCCTCGCCCGCCGGTGCGTATTTCAGCGGCGGCATTAAGCCGGTTTCGGTGTGGCTGTCTACGGATTATGTCCGCTCCGCGCCGGGCGGAACCGGTGCCGCGAAATTCGCCGGCAATTACGCCGGTTCCTTGTTAGCGCAAGCACAAGCCGAAGAAAAGGGCTGCGATCAAGTGGTCTGGCTGGATGCCATCGAACGCCGGTATATCGAGGAAATGGGCGGGATGAACCTCATGTTCGTCTACGGTACCGGCAGCGACGCCGAGATCGTCACCCCGGCCCTTTCCGGATCTCTGCTGCCCGGCATTACCCGCCAGTCCCTGCTGCAGGTCGCCGAAGACATGGGGTACAAGGTAACTGAGCGGCGCATCACTGCCGAAGAATGGCAGCGAGATGTGGAATCGGGTGAGATGACCGAGGCCTTTGCCTGCGGTACCGCCGCCGTCATCACGCCGGTGGGGCGCGTGCTTGGTGAGGACACCGATTTTAGCGTCAATAATAACGAGGCCGGCGAGGTCTCTATGGCCTTGCGCGAGCGCCTAACCGGCATCCAGCGCGGCGCCGTGGATGATGCCCACGGCTGGTTGCACACTCTGGTCTAGCGCGCTTGTCCGAGTCGGAGTACGACGCAGCGCGGGGTTGGTTGCCCTGCCGCGCGCAGTTAGGTCTCTGCTTGCGTCGCGTCCGCGGTGATTTCTACGCCCAGTAATAAAAGGGGTAGGGCAGCCAAAGCGCCGAGCGCCGGCACCGGTTCCATCTGCAGCTCGAGCAGGGGCTCCAGCCGCAGCTTCTTTAAGGCCAACCGGTGAGCCGGCTGCGGCGCGATATTGGTGGCAAGGATCCAGTCGTGGATCCGCGTGTCTGCAGCGGCGCATACGGCGGCGGTGGCGGTCAAGGGTGCATCGACAAGCAAGGGCGTGCGCCGCCGCGCCGCCTGGGAGATAAAGCCCACCAGCGCGGCCAAAACGGGGGAGCCGCAGGCCTTAATGAGCTCCCGCCCAGTCAGGTCGCGCATCCGAAACATGGCATCGCGAATGGCCGCAACCTCGGCCTTCCAAGCCTCGACGCTCGGCTGCTTGCTGACGACCACCACCGGCTCCTCCTGCGCCATGATCCCCATGACGGCCGCGGCAGCCTGCGTTCCATCGATGCCGCCAGGAATTAGCAGATCCGTACCGCCATCGATTTCCGCATCCGCTGCCTGCACGCCTAGGTCATAGGCCGAGGAGCAATCTGTCACCGTGACGGATTTAATGCTGGCCCCGACCCGCCGAGCGGCGGTCTCCGTGGCCTGTGGGATCCCGTCACTGTCCTCGGTGAAGATGATGGCTCGAACCCGCTGTGGCTCGGAAGCGGGGGAGCGATCCTGGCAGGCGGCTAGCCACTGTGCGGCATCGCTTAGCCTGCCGTAGGGATAATGCTGCGGGGAATCAGCCATCAGCGTGCTTCCTTAAACGTCGGCCCCGCGCTCTACGCGCGGGCGAGGAATGCGCCACTTGCGGGGCTGGCTGGCGCGGGAAAATGCGTAGAATCCCAGGCCAAAGCCGGTCGCGGTAGTGCCGGGGAACTTCTTGCGGACAGCATTATTAGCACGGCGGCCCAGCCAGATGCCATCGATGGCGAAGATAAGGATGACCACCATGGCAATCGCGTTGATAAGGCCTGCGATGCTGGGAGCCGCATAGGTCACGAAGACCACCACGATAAGGGCAAGCGCCATCGGCATGACCCATTCCGAAAGCGTGCGACGGGCATCGATCCAATCGCGCACGTAGGCGCGCTCCTCGCCCTGGTCGCGGGCTGGGAGGAAGCGCGGATCGCCTTCAGCCATGCGTTCCTGGTTTTCGCGGTTGCGCTGGTTGCGCTCTTTGCGCTCCTGCTTTTTATATTCTTTCCACTCGTCCTTATTCATGGACTTTTTGAGTTCCTTGCGGCGCTTATAACGCTGCGCATCGGATACCCCATGTGGATCGCGCTTCACGCCGCGCGCGATTTCCTGTTCCTGGCGCTTTGGCGTGGGACGGCCCTTCGGAGGGGTATACCCCTTGCGGTGGGTTTCTTCCTGAACTTCTTCCTGCACGGGAGCAGGTTCAGGGGAGGTCTTGTCATCTTTTTGCCACGGAAGTTTCACGCTGATCAGACTACAAGGTTTCGACCCCAAGAGGGGAATAGGCCCGCCCACGGCGTTGTTATTACTATGGGCTACCTTTTCCCTCCTCGTAGATGCGGGTAGGGTAGTGGCTACGCAACCAAGACATATTTGAGGAGAAGTGATGACCGCTCCAGTTTCCGAAACCGGCGTCATTCTGACCGAGGCCGCAGCTGCAAAGGCAAAGGGCCTGCTTGATCAGGAAGGCCGCGACGATCTCTCCCTGCGCATCGCAGTGCAGCCCGGCGGCTGCGCTGGCCTGCGCTACCAGCTCTACTTCGACGACCGCAGCCTCGATGGTGACAAGGTCGACGAGGTAGGTGGCATCAAGCTCGTCGTGGACAAGATGTCTGTGCCGTACCTTACCGGTGCCAAGATCGACTTCGCTGACACCATCGAGTCCCAGGGTTTTACCATTGATAACCCGAACGCTACCGGCTCCTGCGCGTGTGGCGACTCCTTCAACTAAACCGAAGGATAAAGAAAGAGGGTGAGTGCTTCGCGGCACTCACCCTCTTTTTATGTCTTTATGGCTCGGTGTAGAGCTTTACCCAATGCGGCCTAAAGCTTGACTGGGTAGTCGCGCTGCTCGATCTGCGGGTCGATGCGCTTTTCCACAAAGATGCCGTGCCAGATCATAAAGGACAGCACGGTCCACAGGCGGCGGGAGTGATCGGATACGCCATCGCGGTGCTCCTTGAGCATCTCCAGAACTTCCTTCTTATTGAAGATGTCCTCCGTCTGGGAATCGTTGATGGTGTCCTGTGCCCAGCCGTAGAGCTCGTCGCCGGCCAGCCAGTGGCGCATGGGTACGGGAAAGCCCAGCTTCTTGCGGTTGAGGACGTGCGCGGGAACGATCTGTTCCATGGCCTTGCGCAGCGCGTACTTGGTGGTGCCGTGGGAAATCTTCAGATCGTGCGGAATGGATTCTGCGACCTTAAATACTTCTTTATCCAGGAATGGCACGCGCAGCTCCAAGGAGTTGGCCATATTGATCTTATCGGCCTTGACCAGGATGTCACCGCGCATCCAGGTAAATAGGTCAAGGTGCTGCATGCGGGCTACCGGGTCAAAGTCTTCCGACTGCGCATAGATGGGCGCAGTGACCTCGCGGTGATCCCACTCGCGCTTGGCCCATGGGATAACGCGCTGCATCTGCTCAAAGTTAAAGGACCGCGCATTGCCGTAGTAGCGCTCCTCCATGGTCATGGAACCGCGGTTGAGCAGGGACTTGCCCTTCATACCTTCTGGCAGCACGCGGGAAAGCTTGCCCAGTCCCTGGCGCAGGGGAGAGGGGATCTTCTCAAATGGGGCGAGCGACAGCGGCTCCTTATAGATGGTGTAGCCACCGAAGAGCTCATCGGCGCCCTCACCGGACAAGACCACCTTGACGTGCTTGCGGGCCTCTTGGGCCACGAAGTACAGCGGCACGAGGGAAGGATCGGCCACCGGGTTATCCAGGTACCACATGATCTTAGGAATCGACTCGGCGTATTCTTCCGGCGAGACGATCTTGACGATGTGCTCCACGCCGATGGCGGCCGCCGATTCCGCGGCCACGTCCACCTCGGAATAGCCTTCGCGCTCGAAGCCTGTAGTAAAGGTCAGCAGATCCGGGTTGTGGCGTTTGGCCAAGGCAGCGATGGCGGTGGAGTCGATGCCGCCAGAGAGGAAAGAGCCAACGGTGACATCGGCACGCATGTGCTTGGCGACGGAATCCTCCAACGCTTCTGCAATGCGGTCAAAGAGCTGCTGTTCTTTTCCTTCTGGTACCTGCTGGACCGGGAAACGCGGCTTAAAGTAGCGCTCGGAGACGACCTCCTCGCCCGGCTTCAGGGTCACAGTGCAGCCGGATTCCACCCGGCGGATATTGGCGTGCAGGGATTCCGGTTCCGGGACGTATTGCAGGTCGACATAGTGCTCAATAGCACGACGGTCAAGGTTGAGTTCTAGACCAATGTCCTCGGCCATCTCCAGGATGCACTTCATCTCGGAGGCAAAGACGGTGCCGGCGTCCGTGGTGGCATAGTAAAGCGGCTTGATGCCGAACTGGTCGCGCGCGGCAAACATGGTCTTGGTCTTGGTATCCCAAATAACGATGCCAAACATGCCGCGCAGGTGCTCGACGACGTCCTTGCCCCAGTGGTGATAGCCCACCGCAATGGGTTCGCCATCACCTTCCGTATAGAAGGTATAGCCCAAGGCCTTGAGTTCTTCGCGGAGCTCAACGTAGTTGTAGATCTCGCCGTTAAAGGTAAGGGCATACCGCTCTGGTTCATCCTCGGGACCCCAGCGCAGGGGCTGGTGGGAATGTTCCAAGTCGATAATGGACAGGCGGTTAAAGCCGAAGGCGGCGTCGCCATCATGCCAAGTACCGGCTGCATCCGGTCCGCGGTGGTGCATGCAAGGAAGCGACCGCTCGAGCGCGTCGACATATTTGTCCACGTTTCCGGTGGCCGCGAGCATGCCAAGAAGTCCGCACATGTAAAGATAGCTCCTTTTAATTAAGCGACTAGTGCTCGGTGTCCTACTCTACGGTGCATGGGGTGGAAACCAGAAAGCGCCACGGCTTGGAAGAAGCTGCGGAAAAGCTTAAATTCAGCTTCCCCGTAAGGGTGCGAACTTTCGGATGATGGCCGGAATTGTTCCCTGTGAGTTAAGGCACATGGCAAAGGTGCAGACTGGGGGTACGGTTGGAACATTGTGCAGGTGGGGCGGTAACCTACTGGAACGTGGATATAAATTGAGCGCCCTGGGTCTCCTTTTAAGCTTCAAAAAGGCTGGGAACCAAGCATTTATCCATTATTCTGATTGGGTAAGGGTGCTCTGTGAGTATTCGAGAAGTTTGTGTGGACAGAAAGGCAGAACACACGTGGGACAGCGTAATAAGCGCACCTACGCCCGTAAGGCGGGCGTAGCTGGCGCACTTGCCCTAGGCGGTCTCGCCCTGGCTGGTTGTGACGTTCAGGCGCCAACTGCTGTAGAGAACCTCCTGGGATTCGGTTGGCCAAAGGGTGTGACCCCTGAGGCTGAGGCAATGTACAACTTCTGGATCTGGGTCTGGGTTGCAGCTTGGATTGTCGGCTTCGTCATGTGGGGCCTCTTCCTTACTGCAATCTTCCGCTGGAGCGCGAAGAAGGCCAAGCGCGATGGCAAGGGTGAATTCCCGCGCCAAACGCAGTACAACGTGCCATTGGAGATGGTGCTGACCATCGTTCCAATCCTGATCATCATGACCTTGTTCTTCTTCACGGTGCAGACCCAGCAGAAGGTCACCGCATTGGATAAGGATCCAAAGGTTACCGTTGACGTCACGGCATTCCAGTGGAACTGGAAGTTCGGCTACGCCGAAAACCGCGTCAACGGTGAAAACTACAACGGTGCGGACGAAGCGCGTCAGGCTGAAGCGGAAAAGACCGCCCATGACCCTGAGGGTGTGGATAACCCCAACCCGATTCACGGCAAGTCCAAGGGTGACCTTTCCTACCTCAACTACAACAAGATTGAGACCGTAGGCTCCACCGAAGAGGTTCCGGTTCTGGTGCTTCCTTCCGATACCGCCATCGAGTTCCGTCTGGCTTCCGCTGACGTTTCTCACGCGTTCTGGGTACCGGAGTTCTTGTTCAAGCGCGACGTGTACGCACACCCTGAAGCCAACGCCCAGGAGCGCAGCTTCCAGATCGAATCGATTGATAAGCAAGGCGCCTTTGTTGGTCGCTGTGCTGAGATGTGCGGTACCTACCACTCCATGATGAACTTCGAGATTCGCGTTGTGTCCCCAGAGGACTTCAATGCCTACATGGACTTCCGCGAGAAGAACCCGAACGCCACCAACGCCGAGGCGCTGAAGGAAATCGGCCAGGATCCGTACGCAGTTACCACCCACCCGTTCTCCGGCGAGCGCGACACCGCCGATGGTGACAACTACGTTAAGACCGCGGCATAAGAGATAAGGACATTACACAATGCGTGCTACATCGAAAGTCTTTTACTCAATCGCGACCTACCTTTTCGTCTCGCTGATTGTTTATATCTTTGGCGTCACCCTCGTGAAGGATGATGGTTACCTCTACGGTGCCGAGTGGGTTGGCATCGTGGGCATGTTCCTCTCCGTCGTGCTCTGCCTCATGCTGGGCGGCTACCTGCACTTCACCGATAACCGCAGCGACGTTCTGCCGGAAGACTGGGAAGAAGCAGAGACCGAAGACTCCGCTGGTATCTTGGGCTTCTTCTCCCCAAGCTCCATCTGGCCGCTGGCCATGGCCGGTGCCATCGGCTTCTTGGGCTTGGGCGTCATCTTCCTGTACTACTGGCTCATCGCCTTGGGCGCCGTGTGCTTGATTGCTGCCTGCACCGGACTGTCCTTGCAATACGGTCTGCCTAAGGAAAAGCACTAGAAATTATCTAGTCGCAGCCACTGCCTAAACTTCTCAGCCCTCCTCACCATTCCTCGGTGGGGAGGGCTTTGGCGATCTGCGTCGGAAATCGACGGGTAAAGTTCCCGCGGTTCCTAAATTTTTTTGAGAAGGGGGAGCGGGGTTGCGTCCAGGTTTTAAGTGGGCAGCAAAAGCGCATCCCAGCACGTAAACGGCTATTTCTGCGGGGGTCAACCGAAAGTTGCAAATGGGCCATTTTCCCCGGAAACCACCGTGTGATTTATCTCTCTAAGAAACTTGCCGAAACCGGTTGCGGACGAAGGGTGGATCATCGTACATCGGCTAGGTCGAGTCGTAGGAATTGCGGCTATAGCCGGAGTTTAAGTGTGTCACCTGCGTCGATGTCTCGTCGGATAAGAATACAAAAAGTTCCCAGGTATTTATTGTTGACGGATCTCGTTCGTTTCCTTATTGGTAGCTGGCAATTTGGTGAAATCCGAATAGAGAAAGCGGGGGGAATTGAAGTGACTTTAGGATCCAGAACGGCCATAATTACCACTGTGACGAGCGTAGTTTCTAACCAAGGTATGACAGCACCACGTGTTGCCTCGCTGAACCGACCCAATATGGTCAGCGTGGGCACCATCGTGTTCCTGTCTCAGGAATTGATGTTCTTTGCCGGACTGTTCGCGATGTGGTTCACCTCGCGAGCGAACGGCCAGGAAGGCGATTGGGCAGAGCACACTGCCCATATCAACCTGCCAATGGGCTTTCTCATTACTGCAGTGTTGATTTCTTCCTCCGTGACCTCGCAGTTCGGCGTGTTTGCCGCAGAAAGGGGTGACGTTTACAAGCTTCGACTCTGGTACACCATCACGCTGGTATTGGGTGTTGTCTTCCTGGGCATCATGGCGTTTGAGTGGGCTGAGTTGATTCACGCAGGCGTGACGGTACAGTCCAGCGTCTTTGGTTCGGTGTTCTACATCATCACCGGCTTCCACGCTGCGCACGTAACCGCCGGTTTGATTTCCTTTGCAATCATCCTGGCGCGTATCGCTAAGTCTAAATTCACGCCGGCACAGGCTACCGCCGCGATGGCAGTGTCCTACTACTGGCACTTCGTTGACGTTGTGTGGATCGGTGTGTTCACCGTTATCTACTTGATTCAGTAGTGTCGGCGACCCTCTCCCCAAAACAGTCCTCCCGTGTTCGAGTTATCTAAAGGAAAATGATGGATAACAATTCGCAGTCCGCGGCAGTGGAGCAGACCACTGCCTCGGCTAAGAAGACCCGCCGTCGCCGCAAGGCGAAGCGCACCCTTGCAGGTGGCTTTGCTTTGGCCATCGGTTTGACCGGCGCTGGCGTCTTGGCCTCTGCCTTGACGCCTGACGCTCAGGTCGCTACGGCGGAAAAAGATGATCAAGCCCTCGTGCAAGAGGGTAAGGACATCTACGACACCGCTTGTATCACTTGTCACGGTGCCAATCTGCAAGGCATCGAAGGCCGTGGCCCCTCTCTCGTAGGTATCGGCGCCGGCTCTGTGTACTTCCAGGTTCACTCCGGCCGTATGCCGATGATGTCCAACGACGCACAGGCAGAGCGCAAGGCTCCTCGTTACACCGAACAGCAGACCTTGGCGCTGGCCGCTTATGTTGCTGCTAACGGCGGCGGCGCAGACATTGTCTACAACGACGATGGAAGTATCGCCCAAGAATCCCTTCGCGGCGCCAACTACAACGGCCAGATTCAGGCCGAAGACGTTGCCAAGGGCTCTGAGCTTTTCCGCATGAACTGCGCATCTTGCCACAACTTCACCGGTCAGGGTGGTGCGCTGTCCTCCGGTAAGTACGCCCCGGAGCTGGCACCTGCTAACGAGCAGGAAATTTACCAGGCAATGTTGACCGGTCCGCAGAACATGCCAAAGTTCTCTGACCGCCAGCTGACTGCAGATGAAAAGAAGGACATCATCGCCTACTTGAAGTCTGCAGAAGAGACTCCGTCTCCTGCCGGTTGGGACCTTGGCGGTCTCGGCCCTGTGGCTGAAGGCCTGGCAATGTGGATTATTGGTATCAGCGCCCTGTGCGCCGCTGCTATGTGGATTGGATCGCGCTCATGAGCAATGTGAAAAAGAATTACACTGACGCAGAGCTCGATAAGATGAGCAATGATGAACTTGCTGCACTTGGTACCGAGCTCGATGATGTCACCGTAGCGTTCCGCAAGGAGCGTTTCCCGGTTGAAGGTGACCCCGCGGAAAAGCGTGCGGGTCGCAATGTCGCCATTTGGCTGGCACTCTCCGTTATCGGCGGATTGGCTTTCTTGGGCGTCTACCTCTTCTGGCCTTGGCAGTACAAGCAGCTAGGGGAGGACGGCCTCGTCTGGCACATTCTCTACACCCCGCTGCTTGGTATTACCGCTGCATTGTCCATCTTCGGACTCGGCTTTGCCATCGTTCAGTACGTGAAGAAGATCCTGCCGGAAGAAATCTCCGTGCAGCGTCGCCACGATGGTCCTTCCGAAGAAGTTGACCGCCGTACTCTTACCGCTCTCTTGAACGATTCTTGGAAGACCTCCACTCTCGGCCGCCGCAAGACCATCCAAGGTCTGCTCGGTGGTGCAGGCGTTCTCTTCGGCTTGACTGTTATCGCCCCGCTTGCCGGCGCAATCCGCAATCCATGGAAGGTTCGCCACGAGGTGAACTACGCCGGTGATGGCACGCTGTGGACCTCCGGCTGGACGATGCACGAGAAGGGCGTAAAGCTTTACCTCGCTCGTGACACCGGCACCATCGCTGAGAAGCACTCCGGCGAGTCCGGCGAACACTACACCACCGAAGGCGTTACCCGCTTGGTGCGCGTTCGCCCCGAGGACTTGGCTGCCGGCGGCATGGAAACCGTCTTCCCGCTTGCGGAAGAAGACGTCAACGACGGTGACCAGTACGACGCTAAGCGCGACGTATACGAGCACCACATGCACTCCATCCACGGCAACCGCAACGCGGTGATGTTGATTCGTCTGCGCCACTCCGATGCGCAGAAGGCGATCGAGCGTGAGGGTCAGGAAGACTTCCACCACGGCGATTACTACGCCTACTCCAAGATTTGTACTCACATTGGTTGCCCAACGTCGTTGTACGAGGCACAGACCAACCGAATCCTGTGCCCCTGCCACCAGTCGCAGTTCGACGCATTGCACTACGGTAAGCCGGTCTTCGGCCCGGCCGCCCGTGCTCTGCCACAGCTGCCCATCACGGTGGACGATGAGGGCTACCTTGTTGCAGAGGGCAACTTCATTGAGCCTGTCGGTCCGGCATTCTGGGAGCGTAAGTCATAATGAGCAATAAACTCGCCCAAATGGGCAACAACATGGACGAGCGCTACAGCGCCGCCGGCGTGCTAAGGACGCAGCTGAACAAGGTCTTTCCGACCCACTGGTCCTTCATGCTCGGTGAGATGGCGCTGTACAGCTTCATCATTCTTCTACTAACCGGTACATACCTGGCGCTATTCTTTGACCCTTCCATTACGAAGGTCATCTACGACGGCACCTACGCACCGCTGAACGGCGTTGAGATGTCGCGCGCCTATGCAACCGCACTCGATATTTCCTTCGAGGTCCGTGGTGGCCTCTTCGTTCGCCAGATGCACCACTGGGCAGCACTGCTGTTCATGATGTCGATGGTTGCGCACATGCTGCGCATCTTCTTCACCGGTGCATTCCGTCGTCCCCGCGAAGCTAACTGGATTATTGGTTGCACCCTTATCCTGTTGGGCATGATCGAGGGCTTCCTCGGTTACTCCCTGCCGGACGACCTGCTTTCCGGTGTCGGTCTGCGCATTATGTCCGCCATCATCCTTGGTCTGCCGATCATTGGTACTTGGCTGCACTGGGCCATCTTCAACGGCGACTTCCCGTCCGACTTGATGCTGGACCGCTTCTACATCCTGCACGTTCTGGTCATCCCTGGCATCATCCTGGGCCTCATCGCGGCCCACCTGATCATGGTGTGGTTCCAGAAGCACACCCAGTTCCCTGGACCGGGTCGCGCAGAGAGCAACGTGGTTGGCGTCCGTATTATGCCGGTCTTCGCCACCAAGGCGATTGGCATGGGCATGATGGTCGCCGGCGTGCTGGCCTTGATGTCCGGTGTGCTGACCATCAACGCCATCTGGCTGCTTGGTCCGTACAACCCGTCACAGGTGTCTGCAGGTTCCCAGCCCGATATCTACATGCTCTGGACTGACGGTGTGGCTCGTGTCATGCCCGCTTGGGAGCTGTACCTGGGTAACTACACGATTCCTTCCGCCTTCTGGGTTGCGCTGTTGTGTGGCCTGATGGTTGTACTGCTTATTACCTACCCGTTCCTGGAGAAGAAGTTCACTGGTGACGATGCGCACCACAACCTTTTGCAGCGTCCGCGTGACGTTCCTACGCGTTCCGCTATCGGTGCCGCAGCAATCGTGTTCTTCCTGCTGGTTACTCTCTCCGGTGGTAACGACCACGTTGCGCACTTCTTCCAGATTTCGTTGAATGCGATGACCTGGGTCGGACGCATCGGCCTGATTGTCCTGCCGCCGATTGCTTACTTCATGACCTACCGCATTTGCGTTGGTCTCCAGCGCTCTGACCGCGAGGTGCTCGAGCACGGTATTGCTACCGGTGTCATCAAGCAGCTGCCTAACGGTGCCTTCATTGAAGTTCACCAGCCGCTCGGCCCGGTTGATGAGCACGGCCACGCAGTACCGCTTGAGTACGCAGGCGCTCAGGTGCCGAAGCAACTTAACCACCTCGGTTACGCTGACTCCGAGATTCAGGGCACCTTCAGCCCGGACGATCCGGAACTCATGCGCCGCGTTCACGAGATTCACGAGGAGAACCACGAAGAGGAAGCGGAGATGTTCCGTCGCCTCAACGAGGCCAACCGCCGTGATGACGAGGAAAACGGTCGCATCTAACCTTTCCTTGGGTTAGCTCGATACACGCTCACTAAACGAGCCCGCTAAGCCACCAATACCTGGTGGTAAGCGGGCTCGTTTCAGTTTTGGAATCGTCGCTTTCTTAAGGAATCCCGGGTTGCTTCTACTGGGCTATCGAGCTAGGAGTCGGCACATAATACAGACACCCTGGGACTGTCTCTTTTGGGCGAAAACCGGATTTTTGCCTGAACTATCTTGGTAGATGGCCTCGCACAAACCCGGGGTCAACCTAGACGGTAAGAACCTCGTCGTCCTCCACATACGGGAATGGAAGTGCCGACAAACGCTGGCTCATGCGGAAACGCCTTGTCTAGCGGTGGGGAAAAGCGCTAGCCCTGTTAGTTAACAGTAGGGTAGCCGTCCTAGGAGCATGCTGTTGCCACTGAACCTGGGATGGATGATTTCCGCGTATGGGCCTTTGAGCGAGCCCCATAGTCGGTATTTGTCTTTAAGCGTGGTCTACAGGGCTTCGGAATAGCTATTGCACTAATATGTTCTTTTCCCTTTGCTTCACTTTTTGGGCACAGTTAGCACAGTCCTTATTGGCTCCTTTTCTTCTGTAGTCATCATCACTAGAAGCGTGAGCCTCATCTGGGGCCGTCGTTGCAGCTTTCTGCTAATGCTAGAACTCTTCGAGTGCATAGTCGCCAAGAGCAGTCGCAGGATCCACGTTCGTATCCTCTTCACCCTTTCGCCTGGGTCAATTGAAGGGCGCTGTGCTTTGTACAGATATTTGGATTGGGAATCACCCAATCCGACAACGAGAGCGTTCCTCGGGGCGCGAAATATAGGCGTTATTCTCCGCCCTTAGATACTGCAGTGAGGTACTCGTTCGTTCCGGACCCTTAAATAAGTATTGCCGGCCTCTGCAGAGACGAGGCGGACCAAGGCCTTTCTATAGGGACTCACGCCGTAAAGCGAGGAACTGGGGTGGACTAAACCTTACTCGCCCGGTGGGTACTGGAAGCGGCGTTACCTAACCGGCCCCAGTGCCTGGCAACAAGCCACGAGGTGGCCTCTTGGGCTCAGCACGCAATAGGCTCGCGGGCTCAGTAAAACCCGGAGCGATAACGCTGGATAGGGCGGCCGGTTTTACGCGATCCGAAGGCGCTCAAGGACGAGGCTGATGGTACGAAAGTGATTGTCACACATAGTATGTGTTGAAAGTCACAAATAATAATTTTTGAACTTGTTGAAGCCCTCGTTCGCGGAAGGAGTGACTGTTGAAGGCGGGGTAAGCCTTGGCTATTGTTCCAGTGTATGGCCTTTAAAAATCAGTAATAGCTTTATTGAATCTTCGATATCTCCGGTTTGTCTCGGCTTGGTCAAAATAAGATAACGAACGTGTAACAAAGCTAGATCCGGGGTAGTGAATGGACATTGATTGTGATGATTTCGTAACCTATTCGAGACATTGAGTTACCGCCCGAAAAGGTGCTCAATACGAAATGAAAATTTATAGCGTCGCATCTGGCTCCTCCTAGTGAGGGGCCGAGTGGAGGAAGGCCTAAAGGAACGGCCCTCCAATGAACACTAGGCCCCAGGGTCAGAGCTTTTCTACAAGGGAAAGTAGACGCGTAGGAAGATTTGGAGTTTTTCTCGTGGCAAAGCACCGTCGTCAGGGCACTGTAAATACCCGTCGTATCGCATCTACTGCAGCTATCGCTGCAACCGCAGCTGTCGCCGCCCCAGGCGTCGCTCAGGCTGCTGAGGTCGTTGTTCCTAATACCGACTACCGTTTCGAGGTTGCCGGTCTGGAAAACGTTCCGAACATTGACCAAGTCCCGAACATTGACAAGTACGTCCCGTCCTTGGGCCAGGTTTCCAACCAGGGTGGCGACAACTTCGTTGCCGCTGCTGAGCAGCAGGCTGCTCCGGCACCGTCCACCGTTGGTCAGAAGGCTCTGGAAGCTGCACGCTCCGTCCTTGGCTCGCCGTACGTTTACGGCGCTGCTGGCCCGAGCGCATTCGACTGCTCCGGCCTGACCAGCTGGGCATACTCCCAGGCTGGCGTTCAGATTCCGCGTACCTCCCAGGCTCAGGCCGCTGGCGGTACCCCGGTTTCCCTGGACCAGCTGCAGCCTGGTGACATCATTTCCTACTACGGTGGCGCTTCCCACGTCGGTATCTACACCGGCAACGGCACCATCATTGACGCGCTCAACTCCGGCACCCCTGTGCAGGAGCGCGACTTGAACTACATGCCGATCCACAACGCTGTGCGTTTCTAATTGGCAGTGAAATGACATGCCCTTCCCTTTGTAAAAAAGGGAAGGGTTTTGTTGTGCAACAGCGGCCAAAACCCGCTATAGTAAATTCGATTTTTGAAAATTTTGAGTTGAAGGTCTTCTCGTGTCTAAACGTGTGCTCCCAGCCGCTGCACTAACTGCAGTTCTCGCTGTTACTTCTCTTTCTGGCCTGCCGCAAGTTATCGCGCAAGAGGCGGAACCGAACCAAGAATCTGCCACTGAAAATGTTGATGAGCTGGTGGATCGTGTCGGTGAAGTCGCCCGCAAGGTCTCTGCTAAGAACGAGGAAGTCAAAGAGCTAGAAGATAAGCTCGCGGCCAAGGAAGAAGAGGTCGCTCAAGCAGAAGAGGACGCCGCTCAGGCACAAGAGCGCGTACGCGACGCGCAGGGCGATGTCTTCACGCAGCAGGGCCGGGTGGACGATCTGGCACAGTCTCGCTACCGGGGAGACTCCCGTTCCGCCGTCTCGGGCGCTTTGGCGGCAGAAGACCCCGCAGACGCCGTAGAGCGCATGGGCTACTTGGGTGCGCTCTCGCGTAAGGCGCAGCGCACCCTCGATGCCAAGGCTGATGCCGCCTCAACGGCCGAAGCGGTTCAGCAGGAAGCGGCTGAGGCTGCGAAAAAGGTCCGAAAGGAAAAGAAGGATCTCGAAAAGCAGCGCGATGAGCTGGTAAAGCAAAAGGAGGCGCTGGAAGAGCAGCAGGCCGATATCGAGGCGCAGGTGGATGCGCTCAGCGATGAGCAGCGTGAAGCCTGGGAGGGACAATTCGGCGGCACGGATAAGCTGGACATCGACTTGGGTGAGATCGCCGATGGTGCTAGCTCTGCGGCTCTGTCCAAGCTGGGCTCGCCCTATGGTTGGGGCTCTGCCGGCCCGAATCAGTTCGACTGCTCCGGCCTGATGTACTGGGCCTACCAGCAGATTGGTAAGACCATTCCGCGCACCTCGCAGGCGCAAATTGCTGGTGGCACGTCCGTGCCGGTTGACCAGTTGCAGCCTGGCGATATCGTGGGCTACTACCCAGGAGTTACCCACGTCGGAATGTACATTGGCAACGGCCAGGTTGTACACGCCTCGACCTATGGTGTGCCGGTTCAGGTCGTGCCGCTTAACTCGATGCCGATTTCGGGGACTGCACGGTTCTAAGTGGCCCGCATACTGCTGGTAACGAATGACTTTCCTCCCAAAGTTGGAGGAATCCAGTCCTACCTGCGGGACTACCTAGACGCGCTCGACCCAGACGATGTCGTAGTATTCGCTTCGACCCAAGAGCCGCCGGAGGACTATGACGCCTCCGTCGCCTACAAAGTCATTCGGTGGCCACATCGCGTGATGCTGCCCACCCCGGCAACCATGCGCCGCATGCAGGAGATCATCCGGCAAGAATCCATTGACGTCGTATGGTTCGGCGCGGCCGCACCACTGGCGCTGATGGGCAGGGCCGCGCGACAGGCGGGGGCGCGCCGCGTGGTGGCGACCACGCACGGCCACGAGGTGGGCTGGTCCATGGTTCCGCTGGCCCGGCAGTGCCTGCGGTTGATTGGCAATAACGCCGATGTCATTACCTATATTTCGGACTACACTCAGCGTCGCCTGCGTGGAGCGTTTGGCCCGCACCCCGAGTGGGCGCACCTGCCTTCCGGGGTCAGCCTAGATTCACTTTCCCCCGCAACCCCTGCCCAGCGCGCTGCGGCAAAGGCGGAGTTTGGGGTAAATGGGCCAACCATCGTCTGTATTTCCCGGTTAGTCCCGCGCAAGGGGCAAGACCAATTATTGCGGGCGATGCCACAGGTCAGAGAAGAATTCCCCGATGCGCAGCTAATGTTGATTGGGCGCGGGCGCTACCACGACGTACTGCAAGAATTGGCAGAGATGTACTGTCCCGATGCGGTGATTCAACCGGCCCCCAGCATTGAGACCGCCCTCCACGCCGCCGATGTTTTTGCCATGCCGGCCCGCACCCGGGGCGGCGGCTTGGACGTGGAAGGCCTGGGCATCGTCTATCTGGAAGCACAAGCCTGCGGGCTGCCGGTCGTTGCCGGTGATTCTGGGGGAGCGCCGGAGACTGTTACGGGGGAGACGGGGATCGTCGTCAAGGGCGCATCCGTCGATGAGCTCGTGGAGGCCTTGAAGGCGCTCTTGCGCTCGCCAGAAATGCGTGAACGCATGGGGCAGGCGGGGCGCAGGCATGTTGAACAGCACTGGAGCTGGGAGATCATGGGGCAGCGGCTGAGAAAGCTTATGGCTTGATGTGACCCTGGCCCGGTTGTCGGTATATTCTGATATCCATGCTTGAAAACAACTCCGCCGATCTTACTATCGGCTTCGATGTCGGTGGCACCAATGTGCGCGGTGGAGTAATTACTCGAAACGGGGACATCCTCGCGAGTCGGACCATGCCAACCTCGGGCGACCCGCGCCAACTTGATGATGACCTAGTAGCAATCGTTGAAGAGCTGCGCGCAGACTACCCCGTGGGGGCGGTGGGCCTTGCCGTTGCGGGATTTTTGGATCCAGAGTGTGAGACCGTCCGCTTCGCCCCGCATCTTCCGTGGCGGAATGCGCCCGTCCGGAAAAACCTTGCGGAGCGCTTGGGGCTGCATGTCCGGTTGGAGCATGATGCCAACTCCGCCGCTTGGGGAGAATGGCGCTTTGGCGCGGGGCGCGGCGCGAAGGATTGGGTATTTTTTGCGGTCGGCACCGGCATTGGCGCTACCTTGATGACCCACGACACCATCTACCGCGGCGCGTTTGGAACTGCTCCGGAATTTGGTCATATCGTTGTGGTTCCCAATGGCAGGCAGTGCTCGTGTGGCAAACGGGGCTGCTTGGAGCGCTATGCCTCTGGCACGGCCCTGCCGGATACCGCGCGCGAACTGCGCCCAGACTATGAGACCTCCTTGCCGCCGTATCCCACCGGTGAGCAGGTCGCACGCGCGGCACGTGGGGGAGACCCACTTGGTATTGCGGTAATGGAGAACTTTGGGCAGTGGTTGGGCCAAGGCCTATCCATCGTGGCTGATGTGCTTGATCCGGAGCTCATTGTCATTGGCGGCGGCGTGTCCCAAGATGCGGATATGTACTTAGAGGAAGCCACCGCTGCCATGGGCCGGGATATAGTCGGCGCTGGGCATCGCCCCCTTGCTCGCGTTGCAACCGCGGAATTGGGCTCGGCAGCAGGTATGATTGGCGTAGCTGACCTGGCCCGCCGCGGCCACTAGAATGAGCGAAGGACGAGCTGGAGATGAAAAACAAATGGTACTGGGCGTTTAAGCACATCTTTTTCGGGCCCGCCCTGCGTGTATGGAACCGCCCTTGGTCAGAAGGGATGGAAAAAATCCCTGCTGAGGGGCCCGCGATTTTGGTGTCCAACCACCAAGCGGTGATGGATTCCTTCTTTTTCCCCCTGCTGTGCCCGCGCCAAATTACTTTTTTGGCCAAGGCGGAGTATTTCACCACCCCCGGCCTCGTGGGCGGCATGCAGAAGTGGTTCTTTAGCTCCGTCGGGCAAGTTCCCATTGAGCGGGATCATGAATCAGCGGGGGAGGCCATGCTCGAGACCGCACGGAAGATTTTGGGGCGCGGTGATCTCTTTGGTATCTACCCAGAGGGAACGCGGTCCCCAGATGGGCGTGTATACAAGGGGCGTACCGGGATGGGGCGCATTGCCATGGAGACCAATCAGCCGGTCTATCCCGTTGTTATGATCAATTCCCGCAAGGCTAACCCAATCGGCTCGTGGATTGTCCGTCCCGCCAAGGTGGGGATGCGCGTGGGAGATCCCATTTACCCGCACGATTGGGCGCGCGAGCACGGCATGGATCCGCAGCAGCACGAGACCATTCGCGCGTTCACGGACATGGTCATGGGGACACTAGCTGAGCTCTCCGGCAATCCCTATGTGGATGTCTATGCGGCTGATGTAAAGGAATCATTAAAGGCCGGCCACGGATACCCCGCCGGTGCGGAGATTAAAGGGAGGTAATTACAATTCCTCAGGCCCGCTTAGCGTGGCCGGATACCGCAAAAGGAATTTCTATCATCGGCGTGGTGCTCCTACACATCACGCTGAAGGTGCCAGGAGCCGAACAAACGTGGCTCGCAACTCTCAATACCTTTCTCGACCCCCTGCGCCTTCCCCTGTTCTTTCTGGTCTCCGGCTACTTCTCTTTTAAAGTCTTTCGTTACAGTTTCGCCGAGTTATTTACCCGCCGGCTCTGGTTTTTCCTCATCCCATATTTGGTGTGGATGTCCGTGGAGCATATGACCAAACAGCTGGAATACCAGTGGGTCTTCGGCGACTCCTCCATGGGTATGGCCGAGATGCTGCAAAATCTTTTCCTTGGCCATACGATGGCCTGGTTTATCCACGCGCTCATTTTGTTCAATTTATTTTTGTGGTGTGTGCGTGCTTTACCGGCGTGGGCAGGAATCGGCCTGAGCTTTACTCCCGTGCTTTTTATTGCGTGGCAGGAACAGTTTCAGTTTATTGGCAAGGCCATTATGTTCCTTCCCATCTTCGTGGGCGCCGCCTATCTTCGCGAGCCAATCACGCGTTTTGCTGCTGCGGCAGAAGAGATATTCCGCGGCTCGTGGAGCATGCGCAGTGCTGGAGCGTATGCCTCAGCCATCGGCGCTTATTGTGCAGGCCTAGCCCTGCGCCACGTGTGGGATGGCAACGATGCTGATGTTGCTTTTAACTGGCCCCTGCTGGGCGCGGACTTTTTAGGTTGGGGAGATGTCAACTTATTAGTGCGCCTCGTGGAACAGGCACTGGAGGTGCCGGCGGGCATTATCGGCGCCGTGCTCATTAGCCACATTCCGTGGATTGCAGAAGGCGTGAAGTTCGTCGGACGGCACACGCTACCGATTTATTTGTCGCACCCTATTGGCTTGACCGTGGGCTACGGGTACTACATGGCGCATCACGATTATGTCGTGTCTTTGGCGGGCGAGTGGCCGCTGGAAAACACGTGGTTCTGGATCGGTATGTGCTTTATCTTTACGGCTATTTCTTCGCTGGCACTGTGGGCGCTGGGGAAGGTCCCTATCCTTGGCTGGACACTGGTTCCGCCGCGGATCGGTAGGCGCCGCCCCGCCGTAGAGCCAATGGTAGCGAACAAGCAACCAACAACACGGTAATGATGACGTAGTCATTGCCAACGATGTGCTGCCACCAGGTCCAGTCCAGTTCTTGGTCTTCGGTATGCGGAACTTTCCAGTGGCCGCGGGCAAATAGCGCTAGCCAAGTGAGTGCCGCTAGGATCCAGCGGCGGCTGGCAACCAAGTAGACGCCCGCTAATACCAGCCAGGTGAAGTGGTGCGACCACGATACGGGGGAGCACAGCAGCGACACAGACGCCGCCAGCAGCATGAGCACGACCTGATTGCCGTGGGAAAGGCGCTCCATGGCAAACCACACAATTGCAATGACGACGATAACGCCAATGAGCCACAGAGTTTCTGCGTTATCGGGGCTAAGGCGGGTAAACAAGCCGCGCAAGGACTGGTTGGCGCTATAGGCTAGGCCGCCGATGCGCTCGGAATCCCGCAAGGTGGAGGTCCAATACTCAATCGAGCTATGCGGATTGGCGGCGAAGGCTATGAGGCCAGCGGCTACGAAGGATCCCAGGGTGGTAAAGAAGGCCTTCCATTCGCGGCGGACGAAGAAGACGGCCAAAAAGACGGCGGGAGTGAGCTTGATAGCAATGGCGATGCCGGTCAGGATGCCACGGGCCTTTTTCACCCACAGCAAATCAATGACCACGAGTGCGGTCAGCAGGATATTGATCTGACCAAAACTAAAGGTCTGCGTAATCGGCTCGGCCAGCATGGCGGCAAAAAGCCCCCAAGCCGCCCATTCCTGGCAGTTGAGGGAGCGCAATACCAGCGCAATGCACGCCCACAATGCGAGTACGGAGAGGACCGTGACTACCACGGCGGCAGCGGTGAGGGGGACCCACTGCAGCGGGGCGAAGAGCAGGGCCGCAAACGGTGGGTAGGTAAAAGGCAGGGAAAAGTTGCGGTCAGTGCCTACGAAATAGTCACGATCATAAAGATCACTGCCGAAACCTGCCCCGCCTTCGCGGTAAACATCGAGGTCAATGTGGTAAAAGGCACGAAGCTCGCCCGAGAATAACGCAGGAATATCGATAATCCACCACAGCGCCGCGAGCGCAGACAGGATTAGGGGGAGGGCGGTGGTCCACAGGGCTTTATTATCGGTTCTGCTCACCCGCAAAATTTTACAGTGACGCGATCGTGGGGCCAATTTCCCGCGCCCATCGCCGCAGCGCTAGGCTTGGGAAACGTGCGTTACTTCTATGACACCGAATTTATCGAGGATGGCAAGACCATTGAATTGGTCTCCATCGGCATCGTCGGTGAAAACGGAAGTGAATATTATGCCGTATCCACGGATTTTGACCCGTCTAAGGCCAATTCTTGGGTCAAGGAAAACGTGTTGGCTAAGCTGCCCAGCCCCCAGGATTCTGCATGGAAGCCGGCGCGCACCATCCGCACGGAAATCCTGGAGTTTCTCACGCGCAGCTCTACGCCCATTGAATTATGGGCTTGGGTCGGCGCGTATGACCACGTGGTCTTGGCGCAGCTGTGGGGCGATATGGCGAGCTTGCCCAAGCGCCTGCCGCGCTATACCCGCGAGTTGAAGCAGCTGTGGGAGTTCGCCGGCCGCCCCAGCTTGCCGGCCGTGCCTAAGGGCAATCACGATGCGCTTGTCGATGCCCGCCATAACCTCGCCAAATTCCGCGCCTGCACCGAGGTCTTGCCCTTGTCCAAGGGGAATAGAATCAATTTCTAGCAGTTAACTACCAATCGACAGGCAGTAAATGGTTAAATGGAAGAGTGAGTTGGACAGTAGATATTCCGCAAAGTGTTCTGCCTGATCTTCCACCATTGCCAGAGGGCATTGAGGAGGTCTTCCAGGACGTCATCAAGCGTGACGCAAAGCAACAGCCTAGTTGGGATCCCACCCAGGCCGATAACGTGCGCAAGATTCTCGAGTCGGTGCCGCCCATCGTGGTTGCCCCGGAGATTGAGAAGCTCAAGCGGCAGCTTGCCGATGTCGCACTAGGAAACGCTTTCCTCCTGCAAGGCGGCGATTGCGCCGAGACCTTTGAATCGAATACCGAACCGCATATTCGCGGCAACGTCAAAACCTTACTGCAGATGGCCGTCGTTTTGACCTATGGTGCTTCCGTTCCAGTGGTGAAGCTGGGTCGCATTGCTGGGCAGTATGCGAAGCCGCGTTCTTCGGATACGGACGCGAATGGCTTGTTGAATTACCGTGGGGACATTGTCAATGGCGTGGAACCCACCGATGAGGATCGCCGTCATGACCCGGCACGCATGATCCGCGCCTACGCTAACTCTTCCGCGGCCATGAACTTGGTACGCTCTTTGACCTCCTCCGGCACCGCTGACCTGTACCGCCTGCACGAATGGAACCGGGAGTTCGTCCGTAAATCGCGCGCCGGTGCCCGCTACCAGGATCTGGCCCGCGAGATTGAAAACGGCCTGAAATTCATGAATGCCTGCGGCGTGCAGGATTCCACCTTGCACTCGGCGGATATTTACTGTTCGCACGAGGCGCTGTTGAAGGATTACGAGCGTTCCATGCTGCGCTTGGGCCAAGACGATAATGGTGATACCAAGCTTTATGACCTGTCCGCGCACCAAGTGTGGATTGGTGAGCGCACGCGTGGTCTGGATGACTTCCACGTCAACTTCGCCGCCATGATCGGCAACCCGGTGGGCATCAAGCTCGGTCCTGGCGCCACGCCTGAGCAGGCCGTGGAATATGCCGAAAAGTTGGATCCCAACCGCGAGCCCGGCCGCTTGACCATCATCTCCCGCATGGGGCACGATAAGGTCCGCAGCGTGTTGCCACCCATCATCAAGGCCGTCGAAGACTCCGGGCACACCGTGGTGTGGCAGTCCGACCCCATGCACGGCAATACCTTTACCTCGTCCAACGGGTACAAGACCCGCCACTTTGACAAGATCGTCGACGAGGTGCAGGGCTTCTTCGAGGTACACCGCGATTTGGGCACCCACCCGGGCGGCGTGCACCTCGAGTTCACCGGCGAAGATGTCACGGAATGTCTCGGCGGCGCCGAGGACATCACCGACCTAGATCTGCCGGGCCGCTATGAATCCGCCGTCGATCCGCGCCTGAACACGCAACAGTCCCTCGAGCTTTCCTTCCTCATCGCAGAGATGCTGCGGAACTAGCTCCCACTAGACCCAGAGGGAAGGGGTTCCTTCGTAATAGGAGGAACCAAACCACCACCCGCTGATAGCGACCGCACCGGTTGCCACCACCACTGCGAGGAGAAAGACCAGCAGTGATGCAGGATGGCGATTGGTTAGCGGCCGCTCAGCCGGTTCTTCTTCTGCCACCTGCGCGGGGGCTTGTGCAGGAGAATGCGCTGCCCCCACGCCCGCAGCGGGCGCTGGTGCGGGGACAGGCGCCGAGGCCGGTGCTAGGGCGGGTGGCAGTGGCGGCTCCGGGGGGACCGGTGCCTTGGGCACATCGAGGCGCGTTTCAAAGTCCGGCTGCTGCGGATCCGGCTCGGGAGGAATAACCTCGGTGGGCCCGCCGTCCAAGTGCTCGGTGGCGCCCTGCGGGATGGTCCGCGTGGGCTCAAATACATCCGTGGCGCCGATGCCGGAATAGTCAGTGGGTGTTTGTGCGGTGCGCGCGGCAGCGGCGTTGCGGGGGACCGGGATGGTGACCGTGGGCAGATCCAATTCCCGGCAAATATCCTCGAGGGCATCCAAAAATTCCCCGGCATCGGCAAAGCGCTCGCGGGGATCGCGGGCAGTGGCGGTGGCCACGAGGGCATCGACAAGCTTGGGCACGTCCTCACCATGCGTGGATGGGGCGGGAACATCCGCATATAGGCGCGCGGTGGCGTGCGCGATCGGGGTATCCCCGGAGAAGGGCACGGTTCCAGTCAAGAGTTCAAATAGCACAATACCGGCGGAATACACGTCGGTGGCGGGTGTTATATCCTCGCCGGTGACCTGTTCCGGCGCCAAATATGAAACGGTGCCGACGATCATATTCGAGGTCGCTTGCGCATTCCTCGCACGCACCAAGCCAAAATCGCCCAATTTCACCCGGTGATGCGAGGTAATGAGCACGTTATCGGGTTTAATATCGCGGTGGATAAGCCCTGTAGAGTGTACCTCGGTCAAGCCTTGGAGCACGCTGCGCAGGGTCGATAATGCGGCAGGGACGGTCAGCGGGCCGCCTTCGGCAAGCAGCTCGCGCAGGGTGCCGCCATCGATAAGCTCCATGATGAGGTAAATAGGCTCGCCATCGGCGGAAAAATCATGAATGGCCACGAGGTTGGGGTGTTGCAACCGCGCCATCGCGCGGGCCTCGCGGGAAAAGCGCTTGATAAAAACCGGGTCATCGTCATAGCGCTCATCCATGACCTTTGCGGCCACTTGGCGGCCCAAGCGCATATCCACGCAGCGATAGACGGTAGACATACCGCCGCGGGCGATGGGGCGATCGATGCGGTAACGGTCTTCCAACACGTCACCAATTTCCAACCTAGTCATACTCCCAGTATGGCCGATCCACTAGGCCGCGTTAAAGTAGGTGGCGTGACTAATGCAGAAAATTCCCTGAATTCCTTATTGGCCGGCGAAGAGCTGCTCAGCATGCAGCAGGTGGCAGACAAGCTAGGTCTTCCCATCACGCGCGCCTATGACCTGCTCCAGGACCGCAAATTCATTGTCTGGGACTCGCCCGAAGGCAAGCGTGTGCCGCTGGCATTCTTCAATGACAAGGGGAGCATCGCCAAGCATGTCACCGGCGTTATTACCGTGCTTACCGATGGCGGCTATGACGACGAGGAAATCCTGCGCCACCTATTTACCGCAGATGACTCCCTTCCTGGCCGGCCCATTGACGCCCTGCACGGGCACCTGGCGCGCGAGGTTATTCGGCGGGCTCAGGCGTCTGCTTTTTAGCCCTGCGTGTGGGCAGTTGAGGGCCTTTGTGCCCAATGCCATCGAACATCCACTGCGTTGCGGACCAGGACACAACGATGAGGCCGATGACCCAGAACCAGTTATAGAGCTGGTGGTTGCCGTCGCCGGAAAAGCTCAAGCTGATAAATAACGCTACGCCAGAGGTAAACTTCAGCAGCCACAGCGGCGGGCGGAAGGTGCCCATGAGCGTAAAGATGGAGGCGTAGTACCACGGCAGGGTCACCGAGTTGAAGACGAAGGCAACCTGGTAGGCCGCCGCGGTTCCCATAATGGCATCGCGGACAGTATGTCGGCTTAGCCACCACACGATGACTAAGCCGATGAGCATGCATACCATCGCGATCGTGCGCAGGACGCCCAAGATGGCGTTATAGGAGGCGTCCGGATCAAAAATGTGGACCGCGGGAACGATGATGTCTGCGGCCAATGTCGGGCCTGCCAAGGGGTTAATCACCTTGGAGTTGCCGCTGACCTGGGAAAGCCACCCCCATGAGGTGCCGGAGCCCCAAGTAATAAGCGCTACCGTGGCGATGATTTCCACGGCCGCGATGACCCCTGAGCAGAAGAAGGCTACCGCCGTGTGCACCACGGTAGAACCCTTAGGCGCGTAGCGGTGCACCATGAGCCAGACGATGAAGGGGGCAGCGAAGATCGCGGTAGCCTTCATTGCCACCGCCGTACCGACTAACAGCAACGCCGCGTGGAAGCGCTGGTGCAGCGCGGCCAATAGCCCTAAGGACACGAGGCCAACCATGAGGGATTCATTGTGCATGCCACCGATAAGGTGCAAGATGATGACCGGGTTGGCAACGCCAATCCACAGCGCGACCGCCGGATCCGCGCCGAGCTTTCGGGCGATGCGCGGCACCGTCCACGCAATGAGGACAAAGCCTGATAGTGAAAGCAGCTTATAGATGATGATCCCGGCGGTGACGTTATCGCCCACGACGGTGGTGACGATTTTGCCAATCCACAGGTGCAGTGGCCCATACGGGGTGGTGGTATTGCGCCAATCTTGCGAGACCTCCAGCAGGAAGGGCCCGGGGTTGATGGCGGCGCCCTCGGTATATGGGTCGAACCCATCGCGGACCATGGCGCCCTGCATGAGGTAGGAATACACGTCCCGGGAAGCCATGGGGCCGGCGAAAAGCAGCGGGGTGACCCATGCGATAAGGATGCGCTGTAACTCGCGTACCCCTCCCTCCGGGCGCGGGTGCTTAAGCTGCCGGCGAATAATCATGCGCCCGGCAAGCACCCAGGCGGCGGCGAGGAGGAAAATGCCCACCCAATACAGCACCAACCCGAGGTTGCGCCCGTGACCATATGATAAGAAGCCGATATTGAGCGCTTCGAGCACGCCGCCGCGATTGCGGGTCGAGCCGCCAGAAAAAGACGAGAACAGAAGTATGCACGAGGCCACGAGGCCCAGCGGGAGCGCGCGGGGGACTGGCAAGGAGTAGGTTTTGGCCACAGTGATACCTACTTTTGTCGCGTCGTCGCCTGAATGGCTAGATGCTCTAGCGTTTCCGTGATCTGCGGATCCACATGTGCCGCACGCAGATGAGCCAACCCGGATTCCGTCAACGCGGTAATGCGGCGCTCAATCTCATCGGGGGCGCCGGAATCCGCAATGATTTGGGACAGGCGCAGCAAGTCCTGCGAATCGGAGGTGCGGCCGATGAATTTCCGCAGGGTAGCGGCGGCGCTGGGATCGCGTTCATCGGCGCGCTGTAGCGCTAGGGCGAGAAGCTCCGTGCGCTTGCCTTCCCGTAGATCGTCCCCAGCGGGCTTGCCGGTGATCGCAGGATTCCCAAAAACTCCCAGTTGGTCATCGCGCAGCTGATAAGCAATGCCGATATCGTGCCCATAGCCGCGGAAAGCCGAGATTAACTCTTCGCTCGCACCCGCGATGGCAGCGCCCAAATGCAGGGGTCGCTCGATGGTATAGGCGGCGGTTTTATAGCGATTGACGGAATTGCTCAGCGCCACGGATTCGGAACCGGCTGCCTCGAGGGAAATATCGAGCAACTGGCCGCCCAAAACCTCGGTGCGCATTCCACGCCAAGGCTCGCGTGCACGTTGCAACGCCTGCGGGCTAAGCCCGGAATCCTGAAACATATCCTCGGCATAGACCAGCGCAAAATCACCCACCAAGATGGCGACCGACGTACCAAAGAATTCCGGATCCCCTAAGAAATCAGATTCCCGGTGGAGGCGCTCTGCTTCCCGATGCACCGTTGGTTTCCCGCGCCGGGTATTCGACGCGTCAATGATGTCATCGTGGATAAGTGCGCAGGCCTGGATAAACTCCAGCGAGGACGCCGCGCGCAGCATGGCCTCAGGGGATTCCGAGCCGCGGCCTGCGGCGAGGTAACCCGCCCACGCATACATGGGGCGCACCCTTTTTCCGCCATCGAGGACGAATGATTCCAAGAAGCTCATGGCGGTACTGACCGGGGCGCCGATCTCTGCCACGTGATCCCGGCGCTGATCCAAGAAGATGGCCAGTTTTTCGCGCACCGCGCCGGGGATATCCGCAAGCTCAGGAATATTCGTCATAGTCACACCTCCACACGATACCGCCTAGAGCCGAGAAGAAATAACGCAGGTTTATAGCGGCAGGCTCACTCCCAAAATGGCGAAGGGCCGGGGATCCGCGGGGTAGCGATGGTGACGCACGACATCAAAGAAGCCCACAGACCGGTAGAGGCGAAACGCCCCGTTGGCTTCCTGTGGCGCCTCCGGTGTTGATAATAAAGCGTATTGGGCAGGGATATTCCACAGCAGCCCTTCTAGTAGCTGCCTGCCTAAACCGTGTCCTTGAAAGGCCGGTAGCACGTGTACTTCGGCCACCTCAAAGTAATTGCGCAGCATGCGCCATTCGGACTCCGTTGGGCCGCCATTGCGGCGCAGGGCTCGGCGCAGCTCGGAATCCCACCAGCTATCCGGTGATCCCAAAAATCCATATGCCACGCCCACGACGCCGTTGTCATGCGTGGCGATAAGCGCTGTAAACCCTGGGCGCATGGAATCAGCCCGCCAATGGTCAACACTGCGCGAAAACGTGACCGGGTCATATCCCATGGCCTCGATGTATATCTCCACGAGCTGAGGAGACAACATTGAGAACTCTTGCGGGGTTAAGCGGCGGATTTCGAAACTCACGGTATCTATCTCACCAGATACGTGCGGCTACCGGCGGACGAGGGTGGGGTGGGGTTATTCCATCGAACATTAAAAACTATCGAACAATGTTCGATATGCAGGGATATATGGCTGGTAAAACTCTTGAGTAATTCGAACATGTGACCTAGAATAGAAACTAGATGTCCAGTCGGCTGCTTAAAGTCAACGGCAGTCGAACACGGTTAGTTATTGGCGCACTACAGGAGAAAAACAATGGCACAGATTATTTCGGCAACGCAGTCCCGCACTACCGGTCGCTTCACTGGCAAGCAGGGTGCGAAGCGGGCACACTTTTTATTTCAAGCCCGCGAGCTTTTAGATCAGGCGAGAAGCTACGCGGCGGAGGGTCGCTTTGATCAGGCGTTGGAGGTGGCCTATCAGTCTGCATTGCGTACGGCTGGCGCGCGGGTAGCGGTATCGGTGGTCTCTCGTCGCCGGCGCCTGCCAACGAGCGCGTGGGATCGCTTGGCTCTAATCGGGGCCGAAGAAAAGCAGTGGGCGGAGGCTTTCAAGTCCTATTCTCGCACTCGCGCCCGGGTGGCATCTGGTTTGGATGCAACTCCGGATGAGGAGTATGTCTACGGATTAATGCAGCAGGCAGCGCAGTTTTTAGATGAGAGTGAAGCCGAGACAATTCTGGGCTCTTTTGCGGCATAACCGCGGCATAATCACTGCTGAGAGGAATAACTACCTTTTGGGGAACATACTGGTTACTCTGGACGTTAGTATAGGTAGAAGATATATCGGCCGAAGCCCAGTCCCTAGTTGGAGGAAAAGTGTCTCTTTCTGAACAGGAGCAACGCACGCTCCGTGAAATAGAGGAATCGTTATTAGCGGACGATCCTAAATTTGGCGCTTCTGTGTCTGAATCTACCTCGATCGGCGGTTCCGGCGGCGCTTTTACCCTGCGTGGGGTTGCGCTCATCGTGGTTGGTCTGTGCATGCTCGTCGGCGGCGTGGCCTTGGCGCAGCAAAACTTGTGGTTTATTGCGCTGTCCATCGCCGGATTCCTTGTCATGTTTGCCTCTGGTGTGTGGATGCTTCGTGGCGACCAGCCCGCTAGCACAGGAAAGAAAAAGTCCACTAATGGGCGGGCAAAGAAGGCAGCGTCATCCCGTAGTAATGGAGTAGGCAGCAAGCTGGAAGAAAACTTCCGTCGGCGCTTTGAGGAGAGCTAACCGCGAACTTTTCATTTCCCCAGTCACCATAAAGGGTGGCTGGGGATTTTTTATGGCTCACCAAAATTTCCCACTTTGCCCCACCTTCTTACCAAAACTGCGGTGCGGTGGGGGATTGTGGGTGCTGGAGGGGGAAATACCTGGGCTCTATGCAGGCAATGCGCTGTGAGTGGCGTATGGGGTGAAGTAATTTTGATGTTGTAGGTGGGATTAAAGGGGTGGATCTCCGGGGGTGTCAAGGTGGGGCGCGGGAAATCTGCCCACCGTAAAAACACCCTTTTAACTGCACATACGTTTTGAGTTATTAAGAATATAGCGATTTAAGTGGGGCATGTGGGGGAAAGTGGGGTAGAGTGGGGCGCAGCGGAGGAATGGGGTTGAAAAACTCTCTTCTGACGTGAGGGAATCCGGAGTTGTCGAGTGAGGAAGGTGGACGCCGGGATGTTTCTCGGAACCTACACTCCGAAACTTGATGACAAAGGGCGCTTAACGCTTCCTGCAAAATTTCGTGATGAACTCGCAGGTGGCCTGATGGTCACTAAGGGGCAAGACCATTCTTTGGCCGTGTACCCGCGCGAAGAGTTCGCCGAACGCGCACGGAAGGCTGCGGCGGTTTCTCGAACCAATCCGGAAGCACGCGCTTTCATTCGTAACTTGGCGGCAAGTGCGGACGAACAGCGGCCCGACGGGCATGGTCGCATCACCTTGTCCGCAGGCCACCGTGAGTACGCGGGCTTGTCCAAAGAGTGCGTGGTGGTTGGCTCGGTAGATTTCCTTGAAATTTGGGATGCAGCCGCGTGGGCTGAGTATCAATCGCAAACTGAAGATGCTTATTCGGCAGCAGATGCCGATGACGTACTTGCGGGATTGCTGTAGAAGCCCGCATCTCGAGTGCGTGTAAGGACTCTGTCCGAGGCGGATGATTCTGGTGTACTTCCCCGATATCAGAAACCTGCCTCGGACAGGGCCCTATATGCACTCGTCGTGCTTTCCACGATAGGAAGTCCTGCACAGCGGAAATAAGAAAGGGGGACGCGGGGAGACATGGCTACAACTGACCTTAATTACGATGTGGCGGATAACCACGGCCATGTGCCGGTCATGCGCGAGCGCATGGCAGAGCTCCTGCGCCCCGGGGTAGAGGATGCGGGCTCGCAGGCTGTGCTTGTCGATGCCACCTTGGGTGCCGGCGGCCACAGCGAGTACTTCCTCCAGACCTTTCCGCAGGCGCGCGTTATCGGTGTGGACCGCGATGAGCAGGCATTACAGAATGCTTCGGCGAGGCTAGAGCCTTATGGTTCGCGTTTTTACGCGGTCAATGCTCGCTTCGATGAGCTCGGCACCGCCATTGCCAAGGGCGAGGGCGATATCTTTGAAACTGCCCGCGCCCACGGTATTGCGGGAGCCCTCTTTGATTTGGGTGTTTCTTCCATGCAGCTGGATCAGGCAGAGCGCGGCTTTGCCTATAAGACGGATGCGCCGCTGGATATGCGGATGGATCCGAGCCATGGACTTACCGCCGCTGACGTACTCAATACGTATTCGCACGGGGACTTGGCGCGGATTCTTAAGACCTATGGTGACGAGCGCTTCGCAGGCAAGATTGCCTCCGCCGTGCTCAAGGAGCGCGAGAAGGAACCTTTTAGCACCTCGGGCCGGCTGGTTGAGCTTCTTTACTCGACCATTCCGGCGGCAACGCGCCGCACGGGTGGGCATCCCGCAAAGCGCACATTCCAAGCGCTGCGGGTAGAGGTAAACCGCGAGTTGGAGGCCATTGAAAATGTGCTTCCCGTTATTACAAATGCGCTTTCCATTGGGGCGCGCGCGGTCTTTATGAGCTACCAGTCCTTAGAAGACCGCCTCGTAAAAGCGGCATTCAAGGACCTTTCTACGTCCACCACGCCTGCCGGCTTGCCGATGGACCTGCCGGGTACCGCACCGGAATTCGCCACGGTTACCCGTGGGGCCGAAAAGGCATCTCAGGCGGAAGTAGAAGAAAATTCCCGCGCCGCGTCGGTGCGCGTGCGCGCCCTAGAACGGCTTGAAGGCACGCCAGAATTTTTACCCCCGGGAGGCAAGAAATGAGCACCATCCCACGCCGAAACCAGCACTTAACGGATAGCCGCGACAGAGAGGCCACTCGCAGCATGGGCGCCAGCCGAGACTTCACCACCGGAATCGATACGGGAGCGCCTACCGCAGTGCGCGAGCGCACCTCCACCAGGACCACTGGCAAAACGGTGCGCCGCACGGCCCCCAGCCGTACCCGGGTGCCGCACCGCGGGCCGAACCGGCTTGGTTCGAAGCAGGTCGTCAGCTTCCGCGGCCGGCGGCTGCAACAGCAGACGAAGCAGAATAACGCTTTTGTCCGAGTTGCCGTCTTGGCCGTTACCTTGCTCATTGGCGGGGTAGTGCTGGCCATGTGGCTCTCGGGTTTGTCCACCTCGCAGACGTTTAAAATCCAGCAGCTGACGGTGCAGGAATCGCAGTTGGATAATCAGATTGAATCGCTGAATCGGGACGCCGAAAACTTGAGCTCCTCGGCTGATATTGCCCGCCGCGCGGATGAATTGGGCATGGCAGTGCCCAAGCAACCCGGCGTGACTGAGGTAGGCGGGGATGGAGAGATCATCGCCAAGCGCGAAGGCACCCCGGATACGGAAAAGCTTATCGATGTCAACGGTGAACCCATCCGCCCGGGCCAAGCCTCGAGCGATCCAAAGGATACGGAGGGGATGTCTGATTCTCTCAACGCCGTGCCGCGCGGACAGCAGCAACATGCCCGCGGCAACGATGCGGACGAGAACCGGGATGAGCACCGCGGCAGCGATGACGACGATAACCGCGATAACGCCAGCGATAGTCGCCCCAACCTTCCCGCCCGCGCGCCGTACACCAGCCAGGCCGATTAAACGGACAGAATAAGTGGTGAAATTCTCTGTGCTCGCGCGTGGTAGCGCGGGCACTGCCCATCTTGTAGGGCACAATCGATACACGCAAGAACCTGTGGCGGCGAAGGGAAGGTGACTGAGCACCGTGACTGCACCGAATAATGGTGGCAACCGTGGACACCGTCCGCGGCCGCGCCGCGCTGCTAGCTCTGTTGTGCCCCAAAAAGCGATCATGCGCCAGCGCCTGCGCATCATTTTGACCTGTGTTGTCGTCGCCACCGTCGCTTTGGGCGGCCGCCTTGCTTGGGTGCAATTGGTTTGGGGTCCAGACCTTGCGGCGAAGGCCGTTACCCAGCGCGAACGCGTCTACATCGACCCCGCCCGCAGGGGAGAGATCCTGGATCGGGATGGCCAGCGTTTGGCCTATACAATGAAGTCTCGTTCTTTGACTGTCTCTCCCACGCGCCTGCGCGATGAACTGAAAGAGCAGGCGAAGATGGAAGCCACGTCCGAGGGAAAACTCGAGGGCATGGATGAGAGCAAAAAAGATGAGTACCTCACCAAACAAATGGAGGACAAGCTCAAGGAGATGGCTGAGGGTATCCCGAAGATGATTGAGGATTCGGGTGCCTCTGCCTCCAAGGTGGATGCGGACGATATTAAAAACAAGCTCAAAGCCGATACGCAGTACGAGGTCTTGGTCCGCAATGTGGACCCGGATGTTGCCGTAGAGATTTCCAATAAGTACCACGGTGTGGCAGCTGACCGGCAGGATATCCGCCAGTACCCGAATGGGGCGATTGCAGAAAACGTCGTGGGCAAGGTCTCGATGGATGGCCACGGCCAATTTGGCTTTGAGGCGGCCCGCGATACCGAGCTGACCGGCATTGATGGGCAGTCAACGGAGGATGTCTCCACCGATGGGCAGGTTATCCCCGGCACCCTGCGCGATGTCGTGGATGCCGTTGACGGCCGCGACGTCACCCTCACCCTCGATTTGGATCTGCAGACTTACGTCCAGCAAAAGCTGGAAAAGGCTAAGGCCAATTCGCAGGCGGAGGGTGCCGAGGCTGTAGTGCTTGATGCCGCGACGGGCCAGGTGCTCGCCATGGCTAATACCGATACGGTGGACCCGAATAAGAATATCGAAGACCAGCTCAAAGAGGGCAAGGACTTTGAGAACCGCAGCATCTCCCACCCCTATGAGCCGGGATCCGTTGCCAAGATAGTGACGGCGGCAGCCGCATTGCAGGAGGGTATCACTACTCCGGACGAGGTGCACCAGGTTCCGGGCTCCATCGACATGGCTGGCGTGACCGTCAACGATGCCTGGACTCACGGCACCGAGCCGTATACCACCACCGGCATCTTTGGTAAGTCCTCCAACGTGGGCACCTTGATGATCGCGGATAAGCTCGGGCCTGAGAAATATGCGGAGTACCTGAAGAAGTTTGGTTTGGGCGCTAACACGGGCATTGAGCTGCCGAATGAATCCGCCGGCACGGTGCCAGACCAAGAGCAGTGGTCAGGCGGCACCTTTGCCAACTTGCCCATCGGCCAAGGTCAGGCGTGGACGACGCTGCAGATGGCTAGCGTGTACCAAGCGTTGGCCAATGGCGGCGAGCGCATCGAACCGCGCATCATCGACGAGATCAAAGACCCCGATGGCGAAACGGAAAAGCTGCCCGAGCCAAAGAAGACCCAGGTAGTAGACAAGGAAACCGCCAAAACTACGGTGGATATGTTCCGCGCCGTCTTCCAAGATGACGATGCCGGGGTGCAAAACGGTACGGCCGCTAATGCCCAATTGGATGGCTACCAGCTCTCCGGCAAGACCGGTACCGCGCAGAAGGTGGACCCGAATTCCGGGGCGTATTCTAATTCCGCGTACTGGATTACCTTCGCGGGCATTGCGCCTGCCGATGACCCACGTTTCGTCGTCGCAGTCATGCTCGATGAGCCTAAGTCCGGCGTGGAAGACAATGGTGGTGGCGGCCAGTCCGCGGCCCCCATCTTCCGGGATATTTCTTCCTGGCTGCTCAATCGCGACAATATTCCGACCTCGACACCAGCGCCGCGGATGACCCTGCGGGAACAATAGGAGCTTGAAATGTCTGTTTCCTTAGAAAAACTTGCGCAGCTTTCGCACGGACGCGTCATCGGTGATGGCACCGTTGAGGTCAGCGCGTGCGGATTGGATTCCACCAGCCTTCCCGAAGGCGCATTATTTGCCGCCCTTCCGGGCACGCGCGTGCACGGCGCGCAGTTCGTCGGGGATACCAAGGCGGGCGCGGTGCTTACCGATGCCCCCGGGCTCGACCACCTCCGCCAGGCCAACGAGATTCGGCCGATCATCGTGGTAGACGATATCCGCTCCGTCTTAGGCCCCATCGCCGCAGAAATCTATGGGCACCCCACTCGCGATCTTACGGTCTTGGGGATTACCGGCACGTCCGGCAAGACGACGACTAGTTACTTGTTGGAGGCTGGTCTCTTGCAGGCTGGCCACTCCGTAGGCCTTATCGGCACGACCGGCACCCGCATCAATCGCACGCCGGTGCCCACCTCCTTGACCACGCCGGAAGCCCCACGGCTGCAAGAGCTTTTCGCCCGCATGAAGGACGAGGGTGTTACCCACGTAGTCATGGAGGTGTCCTCCCACGCTTTGGAGCTCGGCCGCGTGCGCGGCACCAACTTTGCCGTGGCTGGGTTCAGCAACCTCAGCCAGGACCACCTGGATTTCCATCCCACGATGGAGGAGTACTTTTCGGCCAAGTCCCGGCTATTCCTAGGTGAGCAGGCCGCCGAGCGCGCGGTCATCTGCGTTGATGATGAGTGGGGTGAGCGTCTGCACGGAATGGTAGAAGACGCGGATACCCCGGTTACGACGGTGGCTACGCGCGCAGGCGATGCCACGATCTCCGCCCAGCAGACGGCCACCGAGGCTACCGGTGCACAGGAGGTTGACCTCAACCTAGATGGCACCGACTATTCCTTCCGGCTACCGCTGCCCGGCGAATTCAATATCGCCAACGCCGCGCTCGCCCTAGGGATGGCTACTGCGGTGGGCGAAGACCCGCAGGTCTTTTTGACCGGCGTGGAAAACGTCGCCGTTCCGGGCCGCATGGAAAGGATCGACCGCGGTCAGGACTTCGTGGCCGTAGTGGATTATGCCCACAAGCCCGCAGCCATTGCTGCAGTGCTCGATACCCTGCGCCTGCAATTGGAGGGCACCTCCGGGCGAGTGGGTGTCGTCGTCGGCGCCGGCGGTGACCGCGATAGCACCAAGCGCCCGATTATGGGAGAGGCTGCGGCCACCCGGGCGGATCTCACGGTGGTCACCGATGATAACCCGCGCACCGAAGACCCCGCCGCAATCCGCGCGGCGGTTATCCAGGGCGCCCGGGAGGCTGCGCCGGACGCCGATATCCGGGAGCAGGGCTCGCGCGCACGTGCCATTGATGAAGTCGTGGATTGGGCGCAGCCGGGCGATGCCATCATCGTCGTCGGCAAGGGCCACGAGGTAGGCCAGCTTGTGGGCGAGCGCACCCTGCACTTTGATGACCGAGAGGAAATGGCGCGCGCCATTGAGGAAAAGCTGGCGGGAACGGCGCATCGCGATACTCTTAGGGATACGAAGGAGTAGTAATGATTCCACTTTCTATTGGAGATATCGCCGCGATAACCGGCGGTAGCCTGGATAGCGTTGATGATCCCGATGAACGCGTGACCGGTTTCGTGGAGTTTGACTCGCGCAAAGTCACCAGCGGCAGCTTGTTCGTAGCCCTGCCGGGTGCCCGCGTCGATGGCCATGATTTTGCTGAGAAAGCCATAGAACAAGGCGCCGTGGCCGTGCTGGCCGCTCGGCCGGTGGGGGTACCGGCGGTCATCGTCAAGCCCCAAGGCCGCGTGACCGGTGATTCCGCGAATGCGGATATTTATGCCAATGATGAGGATGGTTCCGCCGCGGCTGTGATCGGGGCATTATCCGATCTCGCACGCGAGGTGACCTCCCGCCTCGCCGCAGAGCAGGGCCTGGATATTGTCGGCGTTACCGGCTCCGCGGGCAAGACCTCTACCAAGGATCTGCTGGCCACCATCTTCCGCGCTGAGGGCGAAACCGTCGCCCCGCCCGGCTCTTTCAATAACGAGGTGGGCCTTCCCTATACCGCCCTGCGCTGCGATGAGCATACGCGTTTCCTCGTGGCGGAAATGTCCGCGCGCGGGATCGGCCATATTCGCCACTTGACCGAGATCACGGCCCCTACGGTGGGCGTGGTGCTCAACGTGGGCACTGCCCACCTGGGGGAGTTTGGTTCGCGCGAAAATATCGCCCAGGCCAAGGGCGAGCTCATTGAGGCCCTGCCCGCCGCGGCAGACGGCGGGGTAGCGGTGCTGAATGCGGACGATCCCTTCGTGGCTTCTATGGCACCGCGCACGCAGGCCAAGGTGGTATTTTATTCCGCCAATCGACCGCAAGCCGCGGATGCGCAGTACTATGCCACAGACATTGAGCTTGACGATGTCGCCCGCCCGTCCTTTACCTTCCACGCCCCTGGCGTCGCGCCGATGGAGATTAAACTGCAGGTCTTTGGAAAGCACCAGGTCTCCAACGCCCTGGCTGCGGCCGCAGCGGCCATCGAATCGGGCGTGGAACCCACGGTTGTCGCGCGTGCGCTCAGCGGACACCAGACGAGTTCGGCGCACCGTATGGACGTGCGCACCCGCCGCGATGGCGTCACCGTCATCGATGACTCCTATAATGCCAACCCGGATTCGATGCACGCGGCGATTGCCGCCTTGGCCTATACCTCCGCGGCCCGTCCCGATGCCCGTTCCATCGCGGTGCTCGGTGAGATGGGCGAGCTCGGCGGCGAAGCCGTCGAAGCCCACCGCATTCTTGGATCGGTGCTCTCGAAGTACCATGTGGATCACCTCGTCGCGGTAGGAGAAGGAGCCCATACCGTAGCCATGGCGGAGGCCGCGCACGCGCACGGCATCCAGACTGAACTTTGCCCCGATATTGAGGCCGCGACGGCGGCCGTGGACAATATCTTGCGGGTAGCCCCTGCTGGGGTGGAGGATTGGTTCGCGCGCACGGCCAAGGACGTCGTCCTCGTGAAATCCTCGAATGCCCAGCGCCTGTGGCGCGTGGCAGAACAGCTCAATCGCCGATAGTCCCTATCTCAAGGAGAAAGATCTCTAGCAATGACTCAGATCATTATCGCGGGCGTCGTTAGTTTCCTCGTCGCGATTTTTACCACCCCAGTTTTGGTTCGGTATTTTTCTGGCGTCGGAAAAGGCCAAGAAATCCGCGAAGACGGCCCGCAGCTCCACCTGCGTAAGCGGGGCACCCCGACGATGGGCGGACTGGCGATCCTGCTGGCCATCACCGTGGCCTACCTCATCGTGGGAATTTATGCCCGCGCGACAGGCAACGGTGGATTTAGCCCCTCGGGGTTATTGGTCTACTTCTTGACCATGGGACTCGGCGGACTGGGTTTTGCTGATGACTTCATCAAACTGTTTAAAAAACGCAACCTCGGCCTTAATAAAACAGCGAAGCTGGTAGGACAGCTGGCCATCGCGCTCATCTTCGGCATCCTCGCCCTACAATTCCCGGATGCCAATGGGCTGACCCCCGCGTCCACAAACCTGTCATTCGTCCGCGACTTCGACACCTTCGATATTGCCGTCGGCGGCGCCGTTATTGGCACGATCATCTTCTTGGTCTTTTTGTACCTGCTCATCGCCGCGTGGTCGAATGCGGTCAACCTGACCGATGGCCTCGACGGCCTCGCCGCCGGTACCACGGCGATGGTGATGGGTGCCTATACGCTCATTAGCTTCTGGCAGTTCCGCAACTCGTGCTCGATTTCCCCGGCCGCCGGCTGCTACGAGGTCCGCGATCCCTTGGATCTTGCGGTTCTCGCGGCCGCGGGCCTAGGCGGCTGCCTCGGCTTCCTGTGGTGGAATGCCGCACCTGCGAAAATCTTCATGGGCGATACCGGTTCGCTCGCGCTCGGTGGCCTCGTCGCCGGCCTTTCTGTGACCACCCGCACCGAGCTGCTGATGATCATCATCGGCGCCATCTTCGTCATCGAGACGGTCTCCGTAGTCATCCAGATCGTGGTCTTCCGCACGACGGGCAAGCGCTTTTTCCGCATGGCGCCCATCCACCACCACTTTGAAAACGGCGGCTGGGCCGAAACCGCGGTTGTCACGCGCTTCTGGCTATTAAGCGCAATGGCCGCAATGGCGGGCATCTGCATCTTCTACGGCGATTGGCTCTCTGCAGTCAGCTTTGGAAACCTGCAATAAAAGTTTCGACACTAGATACTTAAGGATTGAGGCACTCATCATGGCTGAGCTACCACCTTTTCTGCGCGGGCGCGTCCTCGTCGCAGGAGCCGGCGTCTCTGGCCGTGGGTGCGTGGCGATGCTCGCGCGCCTAGGCGTAGATACCACCGTCGCCGATTCCAACGCAGCGGCCCTAGCAGCCTTGGCGGAAGAGTTCGGCGTGGCGACGGTATCAACCGATGCCCCGGCACCGGGCGAGTATGACCTGGTGGTGACCTCGCCGGGATGGCGGCCCGATTCCGCCCTCTTAGATTCCTTCCAGGCCGCAGGTGTGGAGGTCATCGGCGATGTCGAGCTGGCCTACCGTCTCGACCGCGCCGAGGTTTTCGGCCCACCTCGCACCTGGCTCGTAGTCACCGGCACGAATGGCAAGACCACTACCACGGGAATGCTGACCCAGATCATGCAAGCCGATACCGCCCGCAGCGGGCTACGCGCACAAGCCGTGGGCAATATTGGGGTCTCGCTTTTTGATGCCCTGACCGCCACCCCGCGGGTAGATGTGCTGTGCGCCGAGCTTTCGTCCTTCCAATTGCACTGGTCCAGCGAGCTGCGCCCCGATGTCGGCGTGCTGCTCAACGTGGCCGAAGACCACTTGGATTGGCACGGGTCCTTCGATGCCTACGCCCGCGCCAAGGCCAAGGCCTTGCGCGGCACTCGCGCCGTGGTGGGCAAGGACGATGCCGCGGCGGGCAGCTACGCCGAAGGAATCGACGGCGTGTACGGCTTTACCGCCGGCGAACCGGTTGCCGGTGAGATAGGGGTGAGCGCCGGGCGCCTGGTCTCCAGGCTGGACGGCGAGGACGCCATAGATCTCGCCTCCGCCGAGGGAATCGAGCCGGCGGGCCTTGCAGGTGTCCTCGACGCGGCGGCGGCCGCGAGTGTGGCGCGGTTGGCGGGTGCCAGCCCCGCCGCCATCAAGGAAGGCCTGGCCGCCTACGCGGTGGCTGGTCACCGCGGCGCCGTGGTACACGAGTACGGCGGGATTTCCTTTATCGATAATTCCAAGGCCACCAACCCGCATGCGGCCGATGCTGCCCTAGAGGGATTCGATTCCGTTGTTTGGGTCGCCGGCGGGCAGCTTAAGGGCGCGGATGTGGATGAGCTCATCGCTACTCACGCCGCGCGGTTGAAGGCGGCGGTGCTGGTGGGCATCGACAAGAGCATTATCGCTAAAGCGCTGGCCCGCCGCGCCCCGCAAACCCCGGTTGAGCTCATCGAGGCTACCGACCCGGAGGCAGCGATGAACGCTGCAGTGCGCGCCGCCGCGCAACACGCCGAGGCGGGCGATACCGTCCTCTTGGCGCCGGCTGCGGCATCGTTGGATATGTATACCGGAATGGCCCAACGCGGCGACCTTTTTGCCGCAGCGGCGCGGGATATCGCCCGCGCGCATTAGACCTTTTTAAAAATTAGGAGACTTCATGACGGCCACCTCCCCGCAGCGCCCCCGGGCAAAGAGCCTGCGCGAGCGCATTAGTGATGTGCGCGAACAAGCCCGCCAACAAGCCGGGCTGGATTATCAGCTGCTGCGCCTGATTATCTTCTCGCTCATTGGCATTGGCGTGGTTATGGTCTTTTCCTCGTCCATGGCTACGTCGCTGACAGAAGATGGTGGCGTGTGGAACCAGGCGCTGCGGCAAACCGCCATGGTCATCATTGGTTTGGGCGCATTCTGGCTCGGCCTGAAGGTTTCCCCGCATACGCTGCGCAAATTCATCCCGTGGCTTTTGGCCCTTTCTATTTTGCTGTTGATCGCGGTGCTCATCCCGGGCGTCGGTACGGGCCGCGAGGAGGTCGGCTCCCAGTCGTGGATTTATATCGGCCCGATTTCCCTGCAGCCTTCCGAGCTGGCGCGCATCACGGTAGGAATGTTCGGCGCCTCGGTCTTGGCGGATAAGGAACACCATTCCCTCAAGCTCTCGGACCCGTTCATGATGTACTCGCTCATCGCGGGCTTGATGTTCCTGCTCATTGTGGGACAGGGTGACTTGGGCATGGCCTTGTCCTTTGCCCTCGTGGTGGTTTTCACGCTCTTTTTCGCTGGTGTTAACAGGCGCGTGCCCATCATCATCGGCATTCTCTGTGCGCTGGGCTTGGTCGCCGTTTTCCTCATCGGCGGCTTCCGCTCCCACCGGTTCCACACCTATTTCGATGCACTCTTTGGCAATATCTCCGATACCCAGGGCACGGGCTTTCAGTCTTACCAGGGCTTTCTCTCGCTTGCCGATGGCGGCTTCTGGGGCGTTGGCCTCGGCCAATCCCGCGCCAAGTGGTTCTACCTGCCAGAAGCCAAGAACGACTTCATTTTCGCCATCGTGGGCGAGGAGCTCGGCCTGTGGGGCGGCGCGCTGGTGATCTTCCTCTTCGCCGCCTTGGGCTATGTGGGGCTGCGCACCGCCACCCGCGCGCAGAACCAGTACCAATCCCTGCTGGCCGCGACGCTGACCATCGGCGTGGTGACCCAAGCGTTTATCAATATTGCCTACGTTGTTGGCTTGCTGCCGGTGACCGGTATTCAGCTGCCGATGATTTCCGCGGGTGGTACGGCCGCGATTATTACGATTGGCTCGATGGGCATTTTGTGCAACGTCGCGCGCCACGAGCCGATGCAGATTTCTGCCATGCAAAACTTTGGGCGCCCGCTGTTTGATCGCCTCTTTTTCATCGGTGAGCCGCAGCCGCCGACGGCGAGGAAGCAGAAAAAGCGGGGCCGGCACGCTCAGCCGCAGGAGACCCGTCCGCGGGTGCGCGACGAGCGCTACGGCCGGCCGGTGACCGGAAGTGGGCGGAGGTATCCGCGCGCCGAGCACCGCCCGAGGCGGTAGGCGCTGGTAGCCTTTAGGCTATGAATTCCACGCCATTTTCCGTCGTCCTTGCAGGTGGCGGCACTGCAGGACATATTGAGCCCGCACTTGCCGTCGGTGAAGCTTTACGCGAGCGCTACGGCGCTCGGATTACCGCATTAGGGACCGAAAAGGGGCTGGAAAGCGATATTATTCCCGCCCGCGGCGTGGACCTGCGCCTGATTACCCCCGTGCCGATTCCCCGCAAGGTGAGCACCAACCTGGCCAAGCTGCCCGTCAAGCTCGCACGCTCTGTCCGCCAGGCGCGGAAGGTCTTAAAGGATGTGGAGGCCGATGTCGTATTCGGTACTGGCGGTTACGTCTCTGGGCCCGCCTATATCGCGGCGAAGACCTTAGGCATTCCCTTTTACGTCCTCGAGACCAATGCCCTGGCGGGCATGGCCAATAAGCTGGGCGTCAAGCTCGGCGGCATTGGGCTCAACGCCCACGCCAATTCCGGCATGGAGGGCGAGGTCATCGGCATCCCGGTGCGCCCAAGCCTGGCCGCGGACGCCGCGGATAAGGACGGGAATACCGCCGCGGATGCCCGCACGAAGTGGGATTTGGCGCAGCTGCCCACCATCCTCATTACCGGCGGTTCCCAGGGTGCGGCCAGCATCAACGGCGCCGTGGCGGGCGCAGCGGAGGACCTCACCAAGGACTTCCAGCTCCTGCACGCCTATGGCAAGAAAAACGATCCGCCTAAGCCTCACCCGAACTACGCCGCATTGCCGTATATCGACGACATGGCCGGCGCGCTCGCTGCGGCGGACCTCGTGGTGTGCCGTTCGGGCGCGATGACGGTGGCAGAGGTTTCCGCCGCGGGCCTTCCCGCCATCTACGTCCCGCTGCCGCACGGCAATGGCGAGCAAGCGCTGAACTCGCGCGAATTGGTAGAAGCCGGCGCTGCGGTGCAGATTCCCGATGCCGAGTTGGATCCCGATCGCCTCATCGAAGAGGTCCGCGCCATCCTCGATGATCCAGAGCGCCTGAAATCCATGACGCAGGCCGCCGCCCAATCCAAGGCGGGGGATGCGGCGAATATCATCGCTGACCGCATCGCCACCCGCGTGCAGGACGCAGAACTGCAGGCAGGAAAGAAGGATAAGTAAATGACCGATCCCGCACAGTACGATCTCAGCCGCGTCCACCTCATCGGCATTGGTGGTTCCGGGATGTCGGGTCTTGCCCGCATCCTAGCCGCCCGCGGCGCCGTCGTGACCGGCTCCGATGTGAAGGACTCCACCCCGGTGGAGGTATTGCGCTCGATGGGCGCCAAGGTAGCCATCGGCCACGCTGCGGAAAACCTCAAGCTTTCCGGCGAGCTGCCCACCACCGTCGTCACCTCCTTCGCAGCGATTCCGCAGGATAACCCAGAGCTCGTCGCCGCGCGGGAGAATAATATTCCGCTCATTCGTCGCTCGGACCTGCTTGCCGCGCTGATGGAGGGCCACACCCAGGTGCTGCTGGCGGGCACGCACGGCAAGACCTCAACAACCTCGATGGCCGTCAGCGCCATGCAGCACGCGGGGTTGGATCCCTCCTTTGCCATCGGCGGTCAGCTCAATCGCGCCGGCACCAATGCACACGGTGGCACTGGCGAGGCCTTTGTTGCCGAGGCTGATGAGTCCGATGCCTCGCTCTTGCGCTATAGCCCCGATATTGCCGTCATTACCAACGCGGAGCCGGACCACCTTGACTATTTCCACTCCGCGGACGCCTATTTCAAGGTCTTTGCGGACTTCGCGGACTTGGTCACCCCGGAAACCGGTTACCTCGTTGTGTGCGCAGAGGACGAGCATGCCGCCGAGATCGGTGAGCAAGCACTTAGCCGCGGCATTAACGTCATCGGCTATGGCGGCGCGGAGAAGGCGCGCACTACCTCTGTGCCGCTTGCCGCAACGTTGACTGCGGAGGAGACCACCGCAGCCGGCATGGCGTGCACGGTGCAACTTTCCCTGCCCGGCGTGGAGGAATCCGTGAGCTACCAGCTGCAGATTCCAGGCCACCATATGGTGCTCAACTCCATGGCGGCGCTTATCGCCGGCGTGCTTTCGGGCGGCGAGCCCAGCACCATCGCGGAGGGACTCGCGGATTTCAGCGGCGTGCGCCGCCGCTTTGAGTACCGGGGCAGCGTGGACTGGCAGGGCGGTAGCGTCCGCGTCTTCGACGATTATGCCCACCATCCCACCGAGGTCGCCGCGGTGCTGCGGGCCGCGCGCGCTAAGGTCGCGGCCGAAGGCAATGGGGGCCGCGTCATCGCCTGTTTCCAACCGCACCTGTACTCGCGCACCATGGAATTCGACGCCGAGTTTGCGCAGGCGCTTGCGCTTGCCGATGCCGCCGTTGTACTCGATATCTACGGCGCCCGTGAACAATCCGTGGAAGGCATTACCTCGCGCATTATTACCAATAAGATGCCGGAAGAGATGGAGGTTATCTTCGAGCCAGACTTTTCCGCCGCGGCCAAGGACGTGGTCTCCATCGCACAGCCGGGCGATATCATCTTGACCATTGGCGCCGGTTCTATCACCCTCGTGGCCGCGGAAATCCTCGATGAATTGCGGGCCCACTAGTGCGGGTGTCGAAGAAGCTCAGTTTCGGCATCGCCGGTGGCCTGCTTGCCCTCGTGCTGCTGGTGGCCATCGCGGTGTGGGCGCTGCCCATCTTTAAGGTGAAAAATTTTGAGGTAGAAGGTGTGCACCAACTCGATGCCGCCCAGGTGCAGGAGGCCGCAGGCGTGCCCGAGGGCGAAAATCTCTTGCGGGTGGACGTGCACGCGGCCGCCAATGGAGTCGCCGGCTTGGACTGGGCGGATTCGGTGACGGTTTCGCGTGACCTGCCATCGACCTTGACTATCTCCGTGCAGGAACACAAGCCCGTCGCCTTCGTGAAGCGAGACGACACTACTTTCCTCATCGATGACAAGGGGGAGGAGTTTACCTCCGCAGAGCCTCCCGAAGGTGCGGTGGAACTTACCGGGGACATCGACAGTGGATCCTCCGAGGCCCAAGACGCGGTGGCTGCCATTGCCGCGCTGTCTGATGACGTGCGCCACCAAGTCGCCACCCTCGAAGTCACCGATTCCTATTCCTTGCAGTTCACTACCAAGGATGATCGCCACATTTTCTGGGGTGCCAGCGATAAAAATAACGATGATAAGGCTCGCGCCTTCGCCACCGTGCTGAAGATGGAGGGCCAAGAATGGAATATCTCTAACCCTGAATTGGTCACTACCCGCGGATAGGGTAGATACCTCGGTGGAGGTTGAGATAGACCCGAAAAATTCCCTGCCGCGCCGCACCCCCAGCGTATGCGCTGCAGGGTCTTTTATTTTCTCTCTCGGGTGGTGTCAATGGTGCGGAAGTGGTGGGCAAAACCGCAGGCCAACAACCCTAAAGTGGTACTTGAGAGTCTCGACACGCGTAAAATGAGCATGAAAATTACAGGTGTGTCGTTAAAGATGGAGGGGAACGCGATTCACTCTGGTGAAGCGCATACAATCCTCGTTTAATGCACGTGCAGACTTAAAGTAGCGAAAGGTGAGACCTGCTCACATGATCTCTTCCAACAACAATCTCGCGGATATCAAGGTCGTCGGCGTCGGCGGCGGCGGCGTCAACGCCGTGAACCGCATGATCGAAGAAGGCCTGAAGGGCGTCCAATTCGTCGCCATCAACACTGACTCCCAGGCGCTGATTTTCTCCGATGCCGATACCAAGCTCGACATCGGCCGCGAAGCCACCCGCGGATTGGGCGCAGGCGCCAACCCTGAGGTGGGCAAGACCTCTGCGGAAGACCACAAGTCCGAAATCGAGGACGCCCTGCAGGGCTCCGATATGGTATTCGTTACCGCCGGCGAGGGTGGCGGCACCGGTACGGGCGCCGCTCCCGTTGTGGCTTCCATTGCGAAGAAGATGGGCGCGCTGACCGTGGGCGTTGTCACCCGCCCCTTCAAGTTCGAGGGCGCGCGCCGTACCCGCCAGGCTATGGCCGGCATCGAGGAGCTGCGCGAGGTCTGCGATACCCTCATTGTCATCCCTAATGACCGCCTGATGCAGCTCGGTGGGGAAGAGCTTTCCATCGTGGAAGCCTTCCGCGCGGCCGATGAGGTCCTCCACAATGGTGTCCAGGGTATTACCAACCTGATCACCATCCCGGGCATGATCAACGTCGACTTTGCTGACGTTCGCTCCGTCATGTCTGATGCCGGCTCCGCGCTGATGGGTATCGGCTCCGCACGGGGCGATAACCGCGCCATGACCGCCGCCGAGCAGGCCATCAACTCGCCGCTATTGGAATCCACGATGGAAGGCGCCAAGGGCGTGCTGCTGTCCATCGCCGGCGGCTCCGACCTGGGCCTGCACGAGGTCAACTCCGCGGCCTCCATGGTCGAAGAGCGCGCGGATGAAGACGTTAACCTCATCTTCGGCACCATCATTGATGACACCTTGGGCGATGAAATCCGCATCACCATCATCGCCACCGGTTTCGATGCCGAGGCTAATGCCGCTCAGGCAGCATCTTCACAGCGCGCTCCCGAGCAGCGCAAGCCCGGTTCGCTCTTTGATAACCGCGACCGCGAGTCCGGCAACTCGGCCACCCCGGCGCCTGCTCAGCCCGCGGCCGATGACTACGCACCGCGCCACTCCTATGAGCCACGCGCCGGCCAGGGTGGCGTGGAGGATCGCCGCGCTGATGAGCGCCGCGTAGACGATCGTCGCTACGACGACCGCCGCGTGGAAGAACGCCGCCCCGAGGAGCGCCGCAGCGAGTCTAGCGGCCTGTTCACCAACTCCGATCGTTTCCGCGAGGAGCGTCGCGAAGACTACCGCCTGTCCCGGCCAAGCCAGCGCCGCGATGATGATGGCGACGACGATCTCGATGTGCCGTCCTTCATGCGCTAAGCGCAAACCGCTACGCTGGTGTGCATGCCAGTAAACGAGGAACATCGCACCAGCCGCCCCGTCCGCATGGTTTTTACCACCCGTGCAGGCGGGGCGTCTGCATATCCATATGAGTCTTTTAATCTTGGCGGCCACGTCGGCGACGATCCCACCAACGTGGCGGCTAACCGCGAGCGCCTCTTGCGCGTTACCGGGCTCGAAAACATTGTGTGGATGGAACAGCTCCATACAAATACGGTCACCGTCATCGATGGCCCGCAAGAGTCCCCAGTACCAGCAACGGATGCGATTGTGACCACGCAACGCCGGCTTGGCCTTGGTGTCCTCGTCGCGGATTGCACGCCCGTGCTGCTTGTCGATGTCCCCGCCGGCGTCATCGCCGCTGTGCACGCCGGCCGGCTCGGTGCCCGCAACGGCATCGTGGTCAATACCGTGCGCGAGATGCAGAAACTTGGCGCTCAGCCGGAACGAATCCAGGTAGTTATGGGGCCTGCTGCGTCCGGGAAAAACTACGAGGTGCCGGAAGACATGGCCAACGATGTCGAACGGCGCCTTCCCGGCTCGAAATGTAAGACCGCGACAGGGACGTGGGGCATCGACGTGCGCGCGGGGCTGATCCGTCAATTGATGGGCTTGGGCATTACCAATATCGATTCTGATCCGCGCTGCACCATTGAGGACACGGATTTCTTTTCTTATCGCCGCGAAGGAACCACTGGCCGCCAGGCCGGTGTGATTTGGTTGGAGGCTAATTATGAGTAACCGGAAACAAGAATTGGCAGATAATCTCGCCGCAACAAAAGAACACATTAGAGCCATTGCCGCCGAGCATGACCGCCCAGCACCGCAGTTATTGGTCGTGACCAAGTTTCACCCCGCAGAGGATATCGCCCTTCTAGCGGAGCTTGGGGTAGAGGATGTAGCGGAAAACCGCGAGCAAGAAGCCCGGGCAAAGGCACAGGAGCTAGACCAGCTGTGTTTTCACATGATTGGCCAGATTCAAACCAAGAAGGCCAACCACGTCGCGCGGTGGGCCACTAGCGTGCATTCGGTAGATTCGGTGAAACTGGCCAATGCGCTGGACCGTGGTGTGGGTCTCGCGCACGAGCGCGGCGAGCGAGATACTAACCTTCCGGTATTTATTCAGGTCTCCGCCGATGGCGATACCTCCCGCGGGGGAGTAATCCGCGAGGAATTGGATGAGGTGATTGAGGCCGTTGAGGCGGCGGAGCACCTAGAATTCGCAGGGCTCATGGTGGTTCCTCCCCTCGATGCCGATGCGCGGGAGGTATTTACTACAGTGCGCGCAGACGTGGATCGCCTCTCCGAACGCCTTGGCCGGCAGCTCAAACTATCGGCCGGGATGAGCGCGGATATGGATGCGGCGATTGCTGCGGGCACCGATATTGTGCGTGTCGGAACCAGCATCATGGGAAAGCGCCCAGTAGGTTAAAAATATCGCAAAAGCGCATTTCACAGCGTAAATCACATGAGTCACATCATTCACATTTACGCGCTTGAACTTGAACAAATTTAGGTCAGAGGGAGACCCAAAAATGTCATTCATTGATAGGACGAAGAATTTCTTCGGGCTTGGTCCGATGGATTTCGAAGAAGACGACGCTTACTACAACGACGAGCCGCGTTACGCGGGCAACGGAGCAGCTACTTCTGCGGCATACGCCCCGCGCCGCGTCCCGCAGGCTTATGAGCCAACCCCAGCGCCGGCGCCTGTCGAGGAAAAGTTCGTCCCGACTATCGTGGCAATCTCCCTGACCTCGTTCAACGATGCCGCCAAGGTGGGTGAGCCCTTCCGCGATGGGGATGCAGTGGTTTTTGAACTTACCGATGCCGAGCGCGGCACCGCTAAGCGCTTCATCGACTTTGCAGCGGGTCTTTGCTTCGGCCTAGAAGGCCGCATGCTCAACCTGTCGAAGGGTATGGATACCCAGCGCAAGGTATTCGCCGTCGTGCCGAAGTCCGCCGATATCGCCAAACCTGAATTGGAGCGCGCCGCCGGCCTGCGCTAGGAGCGCGGCCCAAGCACAACGACGCACACCCAATAACCCCCGTACGGAGCGCAATGCGCACGTGCGGGGGACTATTCGATAGGCTGAGTAATCGTGACTGAAATTGGAATTATTCTCATCTTTTTGGTGAGGGTTTATACATGGGTACTGATTGCCCGAATTATTATCGAGATGATCCAATCCTTCTCGCGGCAATTCAACCCCCCGCGCTGGTTTATGATCATCGCTGAACCCCTCTTCGCCATCACGGATCCACCGGTCAAAGCGCTGCGTCGGGTTATTCCTCCGCTGCAGATGGGCGGAATCGCGCTGGATGTTTCCGTCCTAGTGCTGTTTTTCATCCTGTCGTTCCTGACGCTTTTCCTGCAGGTTATTTTCTTGTAGGACAACCCCGCATCACCCCGTAACCTGTGGTAGACATTGAGAGTCAGCGTTACGTCCATTATTGTGGACTTTCGGTTACAATAAAATGCGATAACCCGTATCATGAACTACATATAACTTTGTGGGGAAGGTTTAAATAAACTGGAACCGCAGCTCCTAAGGCCCTGGAACCTCCGGGGTTGTATCAACTCGAAGGGGAAGACAAGTCATGCCACTGTCACCAGCTGATGTACACAACGTCGCGTTCAGCAAGCCGCCGATTGGCAAGCGTGGCTACAACGAGGATGAGGTAGATCAGTTCCTCGACCTCGTTGAGGATGCCCTTGCCCAATTGCAGGATGAAAATGAAGACCTGCAGGCGCAGGTGAGCGATCTTAGCTCCGGGGCCAAGGCCGGCGGAGCAGGGGCTGGTGCCGCAGCTGCCGCAAACTCTGGTGCAGATGAAGCAGCTCTGCGCAAGGAGATTGAGGCTAAGCTGCGTGCTGAGTATGAAACCAAGTTGGCAGATTCCAAGTCCGAGGTTTCTCGCGCTAAGGAAGAAACCAAGAAGGCCCAGGAGCAGGTCAAGGCCGCCCAGGCTGAGGCTGCAAAGGCAAAGGAAAGCGGTGCCGATGCCCCAGCAGCTGGTGCCACCGCTGCCGCTAATACCGCCGAGCTCAAGGCGGCTCGCGACGAAGTTGCGAAGGCTAAGAAGGAAGCCGAGGAGGCTCGCGCAGAGGCTAAGCAGGCTAAGAAGGAGCTGGAGTCTTCCCAGCGCGAGAACGAGAGCCTGAAGAAGTCCGCGTCTGCCGCTGGCTCCTCGAACTCGGCTGCCTCCAGCGCCGCAGCGGCCGCTGCTGGTGCTGGTGCAGCACAGGGCGTCGACGGCCTGGCTACCCCGGATACGCACATGCAAGCAGCCCGCGTGCTGGGCTTGGCCCAGGAGATGGCGGATCGCCTGACCTCTGAGGCTCGTGCCGAGTCTGAATCCATGCTGTCTGAGGCCCGCACGGCTGCAGAAAAGCAGCTTTCCGATGCCGACTCTCGTTCCAAGGCACAACTTGCCGAGGCACAGAAGAAGTACGATGCTCAGGTACAGGATGCAGAAACCCGCTCCAAGAAGCTGGTTTCTGAGGCAGAGTCCAAGGCTCAGCAGACCGAGTCCGATGCTTCCTCCCGTGCCGAGGCCCAGATTCGCCAGGCAGAGGAGAAGGCCGCATCGCTGCAGGCTGATGCCGAGAAGAAGCACACCGAAGTGATGAACACGGTCAAGCAGCAGCAGACCGCTTTGGAGGCACGCATTTCCGAGCTGCGCACCTTCGAGCGCGAGTACCGCACCCGCTTGAAGACTCTCCTCGAGTCCCAGCTGGAAGAGCTCGAGACCCGCGGAACCGCCGCACCAAACGGCGATGCCGGCAAGAACTAAGAAGCTGGTTGGCAGTAACTAAACCAAATTAGTTACCCGTAGCGCCCACACCTCTAGGGGAGTGGGCGCTATTGTGGTTTTATCCCCGCTATGATTGTTCCCATCGCTTCTTTTTAACCCCTGAGAGGAACTGCCATGCTCGTTGCCGCCCTCGTCCTCGCCCTCGTGGCCTTCGTGGCTTTGGTGACGTATGTCTTAAATACCGCCGATTGGGCGTTGTACCTCGTCTTCATCGCAGCGGGTTCTGGCATCGTTTTGTTTATCATCGACTGGGCGCGCAAGTACCGAACGGATAATAATGCCCTTGAAGAAGACTTGTCCCATGGATGGAAGCAGAACTAAGGCTCTTCACCGCTCACATCTGTCTAGGTCCGCTCACTTTCGGTGCGGCTTGGTTGATTCGATCAAAGTGAGCGGCCAGAAAGAATTTCCACGCAATTACGGCATGCCAAAGTAGGCGCACGCCGGCGCCTCAACTGGCTGGGACCCGAGCCTCAGTAGCAATCGTGTCACCCACAACTTCTGCGGTTTATTGGATGACGGTTTCCTCGGATCCGGCGTCGAATTCCCAAACGAATCCTCAAACGGATCCTCAGGCGGACTCCCAGGCGGATCCCCCGCCGGGAATGCGCCACGAGCTTTCAGATGCTCCTGCCTAATCCGGAGGTTCCCACCGGATGGTCCCATTCCTGCGGACCAGGTGTCCGCGCAGTGGCGGGGCATTGGGATCATCGTCGTTGACCCCGTTGTGGTAGGCGCAGGCTGTGGATAAGTTACCTATGTTGGTCAATCCACCGTGCAACCACGGTTCCAAATGATGAATCTGGCATTCGTCTGCGGGTCTATTGCACCGCGGCCACGGGCAGATGGGATTCTCTGCGGCGGCCATAAGGCGTTGTTTCGCATTGGCAAAACGCTCCGTGCGGTACAGATTAACCGCTCCTTCAAAGGGACTAATGAGGGTAATTAGCCCGCGTTCCTTGAGCGCGCGCTCTAGGTATTCGGCGCCAGTGAGAGTTGCGCCATTGGTCATCTGCAGCTGGATTTCCTCACCATCGCCATTGATGATGCGCACGAAGTTATCCAGGTTGACCAGGACATTGGTCATCACCGTGGTCTTTACGGCGGATCCGCCGCCGAAAAAGGTCTGTTCCACCGCCTCCAGCGGCTCTTTTCCGCTCTCTTTTAGCGCGGCATGAAGGTCTGCAATGAGCGAGGAGCGCGCATCGATGGCCAGGGTCCACGGCGCATTCTTGCGGCGAATGATGCGCACCCCAGGCTTAACCTTCTTCTTTTTCGCAGGTAGCTTGGATTTTGCCAGCTTTTCTAGGTCCGCCGTGCTAGCATTGGTGGTGCAGAGCTGCTCGCGGAGAAGCCAGGCATCGAAAAGCGTGGGCATCTTGCGGGCGTACTTTTCTATGATGGACAACGCCACAATGGAATGACCGTTGCGGCGGGCACCTTCCATGGCGCGCCGGCGCCGACCGGTGAATTTAGTATTCCCGCAATAAGCCTCTTTGAGCAGGATAAGCTCCCGCGCCGTGTGTTCCGGGGCACCGTGCGCCCGCAGATCGTCCTCAGACAGACCAGCGCACCCGGTGACGATATCCATTCCCGGGGCCATAGCTGCTAAGTAATTCTCGAGCGCGGTCATGCTTCATAATCTATGGCCGCGTGCAACCAAGTACAACAGGAAAATTTCTACCTGTGGATAACTTTTGTGTACAGCGTTCCTGTGACGCTATACTGGCGGGCACATGCGATGATCCGGCCATCACCGGGGGAGCAATTCAGAAGAACAGCCAGAAGGCTCAGTAGAACTGAACGGGTGGGACCGTTATCTCCTTCACCGAAACGAAGCGGAGCTTTTTAGCTCAAGCAGGGTGGTACCGCGAGCCACTGGCCCGTCCCTGCATCAAGTTATAGCGTGAAGGAAGATAATGGTGAAAAAGATTTACCCCAAGGTCGATATGACCGGCGGCTCGAGCCGTTTCCCGGATATGGAAGAAGAAGTCCAGAAGTACTGGAAGCAGGACGATACGTTCCAGGCCTCTTTGGAAAAGACCAAGGACTGCCCCGAATACATCTTTTATGATGGCCCTCCCTTTGCCAATGGCCTGCCGCACTACGGCCACCTGTTGACCGGTTACGTTAAGGACATCGTGCCGCGCTACCGCACGATGTCCGGAAATTACGTCCCCCGCGTCTTTGGCTGGGATACCCACGGCCTGCCAGCGGAGCTGGAGGCGGAAAAGCAGCTCGGGATCACCGATAAAGCCCAGATCGAGGACATGGGTCTAGATAAGTTCAACGAGTACTGCGCTAAGTCGGTGCTGGAATACACCGATGAGTGGGAAGATTACGTCAACCGCCAGGCTCGCTGGGTGGACTTTGACAATGGCTACAAGACCATGGATATCAACTTCATGGAATCGGTCATGTGGGCGTTCAAGGAGCTGTATGACAAGGGCCTGATCTACAAGGGCTTCCGCGTGCTGCCTTACTCCTGGGCGGAGCATACTTCTTTGTCCAACCAGGAAACGCGCTTGGATGATTCCTACAAGATGCGCCAGGATCCCACCTTGACGGTGACCTTCCCGGTCGCAGGTGCTCGCGAGGGCACCGCGGCGGAAAAGGCGCTGGCGGAAAACCCCGCGCTTGCCGATGCCTCCTTCCTCGCCTGGACCACCACCCCCTGGACCCTGCCGTCCAACGAGGCGCTGGCGGTTCACCCGGAGGTCTCTTACGCACTATTTAAGGCCACCGACGGCGAATTCGCCGGACGCACGTTCATCATGGCCGAAAACCTGCTGGGCACCCTGGAAAAGGAACTGGGTGAGGCCGAGGTACTGGTCACCTTTACCGGCGCGCAGCTCGAGGGCTTTAAGTACGAGCCAATCTTCGGTTTCTTTCCAGACCTGCGCAATGCCTACCAGGTGCTGTTGGCAGACTACGTCACCACCGAAGACGGTACGGGTGTTGTCCACCAGGCACCCGCCTTTGGTGAAGACGATATGAATACCACCAACGAGTACGACATCGAGCTGGTGGTCCCAGTGAATGAGGACGGCAAGTTCACCTCCCAGGTCCCGCCATACGAGGGCCAGCTGGTCTTCGATGCGAATAAGTCCATTATCAAGGACTTGAAGGCCGCTGGTCGAGTGGTGCGCCACGTGACCATTGAGCACTCCTACCCACACTCTTGGCGCTCGGGCGAGCCGCTTATCTACATGGCGCTGCCCGCATGGTTTGTGAAGGTCACCGAATTCCGCGATCGCATGGTGGAGCTTAACCACAACGAGATCGAATGGTTGCCGGAGCACATCCGCGATGGCCAATTTGGCAAGTGGCTGGAAGGCGCCCGCGACTGGAATATCTCGCGTACCCGCTACTGGGGTGCGCCCATCCCGGTGTGGATGTCCGATAATGACGAGTACCCGCGCATGGACGTCTACGGCTCTTTGGATGAGCTGGAGAGGGACTTCGGCAAGCGCCCGGAGTCGCTGCACCGCCCGCACATCGATGAGCTGACCCGCCCCAACCCGGACGATCCCACCGGTAAGTCCACCATGCGCCGCGTGCCGGACGTGTTGGACTGCTGGTTCGAGTCTGGCTCGATGCCGTTTGCGCAAAAGCACTACCCGTTTGAAAACAAGGAGTGGTTTGAAACCCACTCGCCGGCGGACTTCATCGTGGAGTACTCCGGGCAAACCCGCGGCTGGTTCTACCTGCTGCACGTGCTGTCCACCGCGCTCTTTGACCGCCCGGCGTTCAAGAAGGTCGTGGCCCACGGCATCGTCTTGGGCAATGACGGGCTTAAGATGTCCAAGTCCAAGGGTAACTACCCGGACGTCAATGAGGTCTTTGACCGCGATGGTTCCGATGCCATGCGCTGGTTCCTGATGTCCTCGCCCATCCTGCGCGGCGGCAATCTCATCGTCACCGAGCAGGGCATCCGCGAGGGCGTGCGCCAGGCGCTGCTTCCCATCTGGAATGCGTACACCTTCTTGCAGCTCTACGCCGAGCAGGAAGCTAAGTTCGATACGAGCTCCACGCACGTGCTTGACCGCTACATCCTGGCTAAGACCCACGATCTTGTGGCCAATGTCGATGCTGCGCTGGCGGGGACCGATATCGCTACCGCCACCGAAGAGGTTCGCCTTTTCGCCGATGTGCTGACCAACTGGTACGTCCGCCGCTCCCGCGACCGCTTCTGGGGCGGCGAGGACGCCAACCCAGAGGCCTTCAACACCCTCTACACCGTTTTGGAGACCACTACGCGCGTGGTTGCCCCGCTGTTGCCGCACGTCGCCGAGGTCATCTACCGCGGCCTGACCGGTGAGCGCTCTGTGCACTTGGCGGACTTCCCGAAGGCCGAGGACTACCCCGCGGATGCGGACCTGGTGTCTGCCATGGACGCCACTCGCGCGGTGGCATCGGCTGCGTCCTCGGTGCGTAAGGCCAATAAGCTGCGCAACCGCCTGCCACTGCCAAAGCTCACCGTGGCCTTCGCCGGCTCGCAGAGCCTGTCGGACTTCGCCGATATTATCCGCGACGAGGTCAACGTCAAAGAGGTTGAGCTTACTGATGATGTCGATTCCGTCGGCACCTTCCAGGTGGTCTGCAACGCCAAGGTTGCCGGCCCACGCTTGGGTAAGGATGTCCAGCGCGCCATCAAGAATCTCAAGGCGGGCAACTACGAGCGCCGCGGCGATGAGGTCGTGGTAGACGGTGACATCGTCTTGAGCCCTGAGGAATACACCGAGCGTTTGCAGGCTGCGAACCCAGACTCCACGGCCCGCATCGAGGGCTTGGATGGCCTCGTCGTCCTGGATACCGAGGTCACCGAAGAGCTCGAGGCAGAAGGCTGGGCCGCCGATGTCATCCGCGGCCTGCAGGATGCCCGCAAGAACTCCGCCTTCGACGTATCTGACCGCATCTCCGTGGTCCTTTGCGTTGCCGAAGATAAGAAGGAGTGGGCGCAGCGTCATGCTGACACCATCGCAGGCGAAGTGCTGGCTACGGAGTTCTCCGTGGTCACCGAGCCGCTTGCGGGTGCCCACGATATCCTCACCGGAGTCACCGCCACCGTAGCCAAGAACTAAGAGCGCACAAAGCTTAAACGTTAAGCGGCCCTGCCTGATGCTATCTACAGCGTCCGGCCGGGCCGCTTTGCGCTTATCAATCAGTGCGTCCAATATGCGCAAGAATGAAAATAAAACAAGAGATGGGGCTGTGCACTTTGTTTTTAGGGGGCCGGAGAAGCTGAAGTAATCGTGGTCTTTGTTTAGCGAGGACGCCATTGCCAACCTTGACAGCATGCATGAAAGCCGTGTTCATTAAGTGATCTCGCACACTTTTTCGGTTTGCCACTTTTGAGTGAAAAATCAATATGGTTTACTAATCCTGCATTTAAAAACGTAAATAACACGATAGAGGTCGTGTTATCCCGCTTTCTGCGGTGTCCGCCTCCCATGCTTTGCATTCTTTGAAAGTAAATCGTGGTGTGTATAGGACCCGTAGCTTGTAGTACCCCTTGGAGGGCTCGTATGAAACTCAATAAGCGTGTTCTCGCTTCTGCAGCTATCTCTGCATCTTTCATGGCTACCGCTGTTACTCCAGTCGCCTGGGCTGCTGGTGAACATCTTAACTGCGTACAGAACTTTCGGGCCGGCGTTGATGCTGGTATTAATGCCAACGTAGCGGAACATCTGCGACGTAACTGTCATTTGAGTGTGGACCAGATCATTCGGCTGAATGTTGAAGATATGAAACAGGTTGCTAGGGAGTTTAAGAAGGACGGTGCTCCTCTTTATTCTGAAGAAGAGTTGAACCGTCTGTCGCCCTCTTACGTCATCGCTCTAGCAAAGGATATCGACGTTTCTCCGGGTGATACCGGCAAGGGGCCCGCTGATGGCGAACAGCAATCCGGGCCTCCTCTTTCGGTGAATGATGTCAAGGCAGGGGACAGGGAAATTACTGGCTCGGTGTATTTGCTCCCAGGTCAGCAGAAGACAATTCAGGCACATTTTCCAAGCCGGATCGTTTCGACTAAAGTGCTAAAATCTGACGAAAAGCCTGGTGAAGGGGGCAAAACCGCTGAAGGTAAAGTTGTCACCTTTAAATTCGGTGTTCCTGAAGAAATTCAATTAAACGCCGGAGATGAAATAATGGTTACTCGGTTCCTTGCTGCCGCAGAAGAGGCCACTAACAAGGACTTACCCGTTAAAGTTATTGTTAAGCCTGCAGAAAGTGGTAAGTCTCCGGGCGATGGTGTCCCTGGCTCTGGAGGGGGCAGCTCTAATTTTGGCAATATCTTTGGCGGAATTGGTGGCTTTGCTAGTTTGGCTGCTGTGGTGGCAGGGGTTGCTAAAATTTTCAACCAGAACTCAAGTCTCGGTCGTCTCTTGCAGCCACTCCGTGACCTTTTGTCGCAGTTTAATATCAAGTTCTAATCCTGTCTGGATTAGCGGATATACGGATGCTCGATGCCCTGACTAATGCTTCAGGCATTAATTAAAGCCGGAGCACCTCTTTGCAGGGAAGCTCCGGTTTCTATTTGACGAATAGGGTCAGGAAAGCGGGTTTTGGTTGTTTAATTTAAATCTCGTGCTACCTGAATGGCCTTATGTTTTGCAGCGGTTATGCGACCCAAGCTGAGTTTGATCCTGCATGTGTTGTAGGAGCCGAAGTAAAAGGTGTCGGCCTCTGTTGAGTAGTGCCCATCTCCTGCGATTGTTTTGTTGCACTAAAGGCGTGGTCATAAAGTGATCTCGCACACTTTTCCGATTGGCCACTTTTGGATGAAAAACCAATATGGTTTACTAATCCTGCGTTTAAAAACGTAAATAGCACGATAAAGATCGTGTTATCCCACTTTCTGCGGTGTTCGCCCTATGCTTTACCTTCTTTGAAAGCGTAACGAGGCATACAGGACCCGTAGTTCGAAGTACCCCTTGGAAGGTTCGTATGAAACTCAATAAGCGTGTTCTCGCTTCTGCAGCTATCTCTGCATCTCTCATGGCTACCACTGTTACCCCAGTTGCTTGGGCTGCTGGTGAGCATCTTAACTGCGCACAGAACTTCCGAGCCGGCGTCGATTTTGATGCTCGCATCAATGCCAACGTTGCGGAGCATCTGCAGCGTAACTGCAAGTTGAGTGTGGGGCAGATCACTGAGCTAAGTGTTGGCGAAATGACACAGACAGCTAAGGAGCTCCTGGGGAAGGACAACACTCCTCTTTATTCTGAAGAAGAGTTGAAGCGTTTGTCACATTCTGAGGTTGTCAGGGAAGCGCGGATCAATGGCGCTTCCGACGATGATGGCAAAGGGCCTGCTGAAGGCGGACAGCAGTCTGAGGCTCCTCTAATGGTGAATGATGTCAAGGCGGGGGATAGGGAAATCACTGGCTCGGTGTTTTTGCTCCCAGGTCAACAGAAGAGAGTTCAAATTAATTTCCCAAGCTTCAGGTCTTTAACTACGGACGTAAAGCTTGAGGAAAACTCTGTTGAGGAGGGTGGAGCCTCTAACGGTAAAGCTGTGACCTTTAAATTCGATGTTCCTGAAGAGATTAACTTAAAGGCAGGTGAAACACTACTCTTTAGTTTGCTCTATGATTCCTTGGCTCCAGACGATCGTAAGAGCAAATCCATACCAGTAGTTGTTAAGTCTGCGGATGTGGCTGGGGAAGAGCGTCCAGATTCTGGGGACTCTGAAGGCGAATTCCCGTTTGCTGTTACCGCGGAAGTAAATGACATCAAGGCAGGAGACAAAAAGGTTACCGGTAAGGTTCGTTTGTACCCAGGCCAAGAGGTGGAAATTGAGGCTTCTTTCCCCAGCGGAAAGATTCAGACGACTGTCGTCAAGCTAGAGAAAAAGTCTGCACAGAAGGGCCAAGTTCCTGAAGGTGAGTTTGTCTCGTTCGAAATCGATGTACCTGCGGACGTCAAGCTAATGGCAGGTGACAAGGTAACCGTTTCCCCAGTTCCTCACGTCACGGATCCGAAAACCGGTGAAAGCAATAGCGTAGAGCTCATCGTGAAGGCTGCTGATAAGGGCAGCGAGTCGCAACCCGAGCAGGCCCCTGGTAACGGTAATGGCAAGGGCAAGGAGGGAGGCAGCGGTTCCACAAAGCCGGCACAGCCATCGGTTCCGGGCGCTGAAGGTACCCCTGGTGCTGGAGAGGGTAGCTCAAAGTTCGGCAAGGTCTTTGAAGGAATTCCTGGTTTGGCTGCTTTGGTTGAAGGTGTTGCCAAGTTCTTCAACAAGAACTCGGGCCTCGCTCGCCTGTTGCAACCACTGCGTAACTTCTTTTCACTGTTCAAGTTCTAATCTTGTTTGAACCAGCAGATGAGCGGATTAGTGCGAGCTTGATGCTCAGACTCGGCTACTGGCAGTGACTAAACCGGAGCCCTCCATGAGGAGGTGCTCCGGTTTTTGCGTTTTCTGGCCGAATGTTGCGGGTCTTGGCTTAGCGCACTGGGCCGGGAAGGTGGGCGCGCCAGCCGTGAATCACATTGATGAGGCAGCACATGGCCAGCAGGGAGCCGATGAGGAATAGTGCAGTGAAGCCTATGTAGGGCGCGAGCGCGCTAAAGGCCATGGGGATAAAGAAGCCGGTATAGGACACGGAATAGAACACGGCGGTAAGGCCGGCGAGGTCATCTTTTCCGGCGATGCGCTGGACTTCGGAAAGGCCGGCGACAAGTGCTAGGCCGTAGCCGGCGCCCATGACGGCGGCGCTGGTGATGCCGAGCGGGAGGGAAAGCGTGCGTGCGGCGATGGCGCCGAAAATGGTACCGACGGTAATGACGGCCATGGCAACCGCGGAGGCGCGGGCGGAGCGGTGGGTGTCAATGACCTTGCCAAACATTTGGATGCCAACACCGCAGCCCAGCGTAATGACGGTCATGAGGCCGGAAAAGGCGATGGGGGCATCGCCGGCGGAATCGGAAAGCAGCTGCGGCAAGAGGGCATAGGCCGCACCCGCGCAGCCAAATACCCAGGGCGCGACGGGAAGGACGATGCGGGAAAAGCGGCGGTGCGCAGCGGATGGAATGTGCAGCATGTGCAGCATATCGCGGATGCTTAAATCCAAGAATGTGTCTTTGACCGTCTCGCCGCGGGGTGGACGGGTTTCGAGGGTTTTCAATAGCCAGACCGCGGTGATGACGGTGAGCAGGATGTGCAGGACATAGGCCAGGTGCGTGGGCCACGGTCCCCATTGGGCTAGTACCGAGGCCAAGGCGGCGCCAATGAGGAATCCGACGGTAAGGCACATTGATGCCCGGCGCGGTCCTGCGGCGGGGTCACCGCCGGAGCGGGTGATGAGCTCGGAAATCCAGGTGGAGCCGACCGCCATGACGATGCCCAGGGCGAGGCCGCACAGGACGCGGCCGGCGGCAATGATGAGGGGCTCTTCGGGAGCGATGGACAGCAGGAATGACCCGGCCAGGGAGAGCGGTGCCGCGGGCAGCATCGTGGGGCGCCGGCCAATGTAGTCCGAGAGCGGCCCAGAGATGAGGAGCGCGGGCACGATGCCGATGACGTAGGCCGCCAAAAGGCCATTGACGGTGACCTGTGAGAAGTGGGATTGCTCGCGGTACATCACGAGCAGGGGAGTAAATTCATTGCCGCCCCAGGCAACGGCCACCATGCTGCCTGCGACGGGTAACCAGTCGCGATTGGCGGTGTCTTGACTCATAGTTGATCCTTCGAATTCTTCAGGTGCGAGCGGAGTGCGGAGAGGTAGTCGGGCAGGTTGGCGGTGAGGAGGGCATCGGCAAGCGTGCGGTGCTGGTCGACGAACGCGCGGGCCCGTTCCACATTGCGCCCGATGGCGGTGGCGGTAAAGCGCTGCTGGCGCTCGCGCAGCTGGTGGCCCACGTTGGCCAGCAAGCTATTGCCGGCGCTGTCCATGATGATTTGGTGGAATTGGGCATCTAGGCGCGTGTATTCGCGGAGGTCTTCGGCATCCAGCGCGGCGTCTTGGGCCGCGATGTTTTCGTGCAGGCGCTTGGCGATGCCCCCGCGTTCTTCCTCGCCCAGCTGGCAGATCTTCTCGGCACTGTGGGCATCGACAAGCAGGCGGGCCTCGTAGACCTCCCGGATTTCTTGGGGGCTAATTGGCACTACCAGCGCGCCGCGCTTGGGATAAAGCTGCAAAAAGCCCTCGAGCTCCAGGCGCAGGAAAGCCTCGTGGGCTGGGGTGCGGCTGACTCCTACCTCGGCCGCGAGTGCGGCCTCTGACAGCATCTGCGAGGAATCGATGGTGCCGCCGATGATCCTTTCTTTGACTAATTCATAAACCCGCTCCGCGGCAGGCTGCATGCTTGTATCGCTCATGCATACATCTTGCATACAAGTTAGTTTAAGCGTCAACCTATTCCCAATTCTGGGGTTGGCGTGACCTAGACTGGAAGGCATGCAGCGTTGGGTCCTACACATCGATATGGATGCGTTTTTTGCCTCCGTCGAGCAATTGACCCGACCGACTTTGCAAGGCCGGCCGGTGCTCGTCGGTGGGGTCGGCGGCCGCGGGGTCGTCGCCGGGGCATCCTATGAGGCGCGTGAATACGGTGCGCACTCGGCGATGCCGATGTATCGCGCCCAGCAATTGGTGGGCCTGCGCGCGGTGGTGGTAAGCCCGCGCCGGGCGGTCTATTCGGCGGCCTCGCGCCGGGTATTTGAGATCATCTCCCAGCACGTGGAGGTGATCGAGCAGCTATCCATCGATGAAGCCTTTATGGAGCCAGAGGCATTGGTGGGTGCGACGGCGGACGAGGTGCACCAGTGGGCGGATGGCCTGCGCGCGCTCATCCGCGAGGAAACGGGCCTGCCGTGTTCCATCGGCGCGGGCTCCGGCAAGCAATTTGCCAAGATCGGCTCCGGTGAAGCCAAGCCCGATGGCACCTATGTCATCCCAGCGGAAAAGCAGCTGGAGATGCTGCATCCGCTCGCGGTGGGAAAGCTGTGGGGTGTGGGGCCGGTCACGGAGGCCAAGCTCAAAGGCATCGGGGTGGAGACCATCGGCGCGCTGGCCGCCATGACCCAAAAGGAGGTGGAAATCTCCATCGGCAGCGTCGTCGGCGTGCAGCTGTGGCAGCTCGCGCAAGGCATCGACGATAGGGAAGTGGCACCGCGCGCGATATCCAAACAGATTTCCACGGAGCACACCTATCCCAAGGACCTGCTCACGGTTGCCGATGTCGATGCGGCAATTACCCGCGCGGCCGAGGGCGCACACCGCCGCCTGCTCAAGGATGGCCGCGGGGCGCGCACGGTGACGGTAAAGCTGCGGATGGCAGACTTCCATATCGAATCGCGCTCGACCACCCTGGCCTATGCCACCGATGACCTGGAGGTATTGACGGCAGCCGCCTTCAAGCTGGCGCGCTACCCGGACGAACTGGGCCCCATCCGCTTAGTGGGGGTGAGCTACTCCGGCCTGGAAGCCGCGCGCCAAGACGTGCTATTTCCGGAGCTCGACCGCGAAATCGTGCGGCCCGTGCTGCCGGATAGTGACTATGAAACGGGCGTGAGCGATGACTCCCCGCCACCGGCGCCGACCACCGTGGTGGTCGAAGACGATGTGGAGGATCAGTGGCACGCCACCCAGGACGTCTACCACCCGGAATTTGGCCACGGTTGGATCCAGGGCACCGGGCACGGGGTGGTCAGCGTGCGTTTTGAAACCCGCGCCACCGGACCCGGCCGCACGAAATCCTTTGCCGCCAGTGACCCAGATTTGGTGCCGGCCGATCCGCTCGATTCCTTAGACTGGCACGACTGGCTGGAAACCCAAGATTAGATAGCAACATAGCGCTTGGGGTCAGGGTTTTGCCGGAATACCTCGGCGGGGTCCGTGCCGGTGGCCAGCGCCGCGGCCAACAAGATGCGCGCCTGGCTGGGGCGGAAGGCCCACGCGTTGATCGCGCCCAGGCTATGCAGGTTCGCCCCGCCGCCGTCGCCGCCATAGGACAACGCGGTTTCCCCATACGGGGTGCGGGTGGAAATGACGACGGGGAGGCCGTCGCGGAGGGCATCGGCAATCGCGCGGCCCATGTCCCCACTCATATTGCCCGCGCCCATGGCCTCAATGATGAGGCCGGCGGCGGAAGCGCGGGCGGCATCGACAAGCACGCGCCCCGCACCCGGGTAGGCAGGGATGATTTCTACCGGGTGCGGCGCCAAGGGGCGCGGCCGTAGCCGCGGGGTGGTATCCGGTACCCGAAGGGACTCGAAAGCGCGCAGGTCAGAGGTGTGCTGCTTGCGGGCCCCGCGCGCCGGGATGGTCATGCCGCCAAAGCAGATAAAGACGCCGGGCCGCCCACTGAGGGCGAGCTCACGCGCATCGCGGAGATTGCGCGGGCCATCCGGGTGCGGGTGATCGTAGGAACGCTGCGCGCCGGTGAGCACGATGGGCGTATCGCCGGCGCAAAAAATCTCCAGCGCCATCGCCGTCTCTTCCATCGAATCGGTGCCATGGGTGATGATGACGCCGTCAATGTCCGCGCGGGCGGTCTGCTCATTGACCACCGCAATGAGCTCGTCGAGGTCCGCAAGCGTAATAGAAGAGGAATCGAGCTGGCGAAATTCCACAACCTCGGCGTCGATATCGGCCGCGAGCTGCGCGCCGGTGACGGTGGGAACGAGGGAACCATCCTGCACCGTGGTGCAGGCAATCGTGCCGCCGGTGGCGATGAGGGCGAGATGAGTCATGCACCCCACAATAAAAGAAGACGCGCCGAGGCGGCAGGCGCGAACCAGAACAGCTGGGGCAAATGTAAACTGATGGGAGTTTATATCCCAGACGTGAGGAGTGAGAAGTGAAATTCCGCAAATTTGGTGCCGCGTGCCTCGCATTGAGCGCGGCGGCCGCCCTGTCCGCCTGCTCTTCTGATGACGAGCAAGAAGATACCACCAAGAACAGCGAATCCAGCGAATCCGCGTCCGCCGACGGCGATTCCGCGGCCCCCGCGCTGCCGTCCGCCGCTGACTTGAACGCTATCCTGGCAAAGGCCACGGACCCGGCGGCATCGCAGGAAGAAAAGACCGCCACGGTGGAAGGCGGCGAATCCGCCCCAGAGATCTTTGACACCATGGCGCGCTCCAAGGAAGAATCCGGCGCGGAATTTGCGGTCGTGGATCCCGTCCTGCCCGGCTATGACCCGCAATCCGTGCTGACCACGGTGAATTTCACCACCGCAGATGGCCAGGAGCAGACCGCGGACCAGGTGGAATTCATTTATCAGGATGGCACCTGGAAGCTGTCGAAGACCTGGGCCTGCACGCTGATTCAAAACACGGTGCCGCCTGAGCAGGTTCCGGAGATGTGTGCCGATACCGGTGCGGGCGCGCTGCCTGCTGATGAAGGCGACGCTGCCCCTGCCCAGGGCGATGCCCCCGTAGACGGCGCAGAGCAGGCGCCTGCCGAGGCCCCCGTAGAGGCTCCCGCCGAGTAAATCCTGTTACTCAGAAAACGCCAGCTCCGTCAGGCTTGATTGCACCACGCGCAGGTCTGAATCGGCGGTGCCGTAGGTTACCTTCGTATCGAAGGACACGTCACCGCCCACGGGGAGCGGCTTGGTCAGATCCACCGTGACGTTGCCCGAGGAATTGGTAGAAGAATCCAGCACGTCGAGTTCCTTATCCTCCAACTCCGTGCCCGCGGCCTGACCTTCGAAGGATAAAGCGCCCAGGGTGGGGCGTTGTTCCACCTCGACGGATAGCGTGACGCGGTCACCATCGATGGACTTGACCGTATAGCGTGTCGTTTGCAGGAGCGTGGATTCCCCCGTTACGCGCGAATCCACCGTCCACGTCGCGCCGGTGCCCACCTCTTCCTCTGGGAAGACGATGGGCAGCGCGGTCAGCTTCATGATTGCCTGTTCGACGGTGCCGCGCGCCTCATCGCTCGCGTCCTGCGGGGCGGCCAAGCGCAGGGAATTCATCTGGCCATTATCTTGACTGCGCCAGCCGAATTGGAACCCAGACGCAGAAGATATATCAGTATCGCCGGAGTATTCCGGATCCCCTGCGGTGACAAACGCGTTGCGCGAGGCCGGCAATTGATCCTCGACGTCCTCGGTGGCTTTATCTACGGACGCCGAAAGCGGCAGGGTAGTGGTCTCCTTATCCACATCGGCGGCCTGGAAATCGGCGGCGGCGGATTTATTCAGCAAGTCCTGCGAAAATCCCTCCGTGGCGCGGTAAGTTACCTCCTGCGAGGAGTCGATGTCGTGATATTCCAGCAGTTTCTTCTCACCAGTTCCGGCATCTTCGACGGTCAGGCGAGGGGCATCGATAGTCAGGCCGACCGGCTGCTCCACTGCAGGGCCGGGGGTCTCATAAGAACAGGCGCTTAGCGCTACGGCGACGGCGGAAAGGGCTGTAAAAACTTTGACTCGAAACACGCTTACCAAAATACCGGACACTCCAGATTAGAATGATGTGGGTGAGCCAAAAACGAAGGAGTAAGACAGGTCTTATCGCCGCGGTGGTCATCGCCGTGGCGGTTGTGGATCAAGCCGTAAAACAACTCATGCTTACCGTCCTGACGGAGGGCGAGCCGCATTATGTCATCGGGGACTGGTTCAGGTTTAACCTGCTCTTTAACCCCGGCGCGGCGTTTTCCATCGGTGGCGAGGGATCGACCTGGCTGTTTACCACCATTCAATTGGCGTTCGTCTTAGGCGTTGCCATCGCCGCCCCGCGCATCCACAATACGGGCCAGGCTCTGGGGCTGGCGCTCATTGCTGGTGGGGCATTGGGCAATTTTGCAGACCGCATCTTCCGCGACCCAGGCTTTTGGTTCGGTCACGTCGTGGACTATATCTCGGTCGGCTCGTTCGCGGTCTTTAATATCGCAGATGCGGCCATTACCTGCGGCGTCGTCATCTTCATCGGCGCCATGCTAATTGCGGAACGGAGGGCGGAAAATGAATAGGCAATTGCGCAGTTTCCCCATTCCAGAAGGCTTGGAGGGCATGCGTGCCGATGCCGCGCTTGCCAAGCTCCTCGGCCTCTCCCGCTCGGCCACCGCCCAGCTGTGCGCCGAGGGCGGGGTCACCGTGGATTCGCAGGAGCTGGGTAAATCCGAGCGCCTCGCCTCCGGTCAGGTGGTCTCGGTTCTGCTTCCGGAGCCGGAAAAGCCCCTGCTGCCGCGCGAGGAGCTGGTCGAGGGCATGGACGTTTTATATAGCGATGCCGATATCATCTGCGTGCACAAACCCGTGGGCGTCGCCGCGCACCCGAGCGTGGGCTGGGATGGGCCGACGGTCATCGGCGGGCTGCGCGCGGCAGGGTATAACGTGGCCTCGCTTGGCCCCACCGAGCGGCAGGGCATCGTCCACCGCCTAGACGTGGGCACATCCGGGGTCATGGTGGTGGCTTCCTCAGGGCGCGCCTACTCGGCGCTCAAGCAGGCATTTAAGTCCCGCACCGTGAAAAAGACCTATCACGCGGTGGTCCAGGGCCTGCCCGATCCGATCGAAGGCACCATCGATGCTCCCATCGGCAGGCACCCGAAATCGGGCTGGAAATTCGCCGTGCTGGATGATGGCAAAGCCGCGGTCACCCACTACCGCCTCATCGAGGCCTTTCGCGAGGCCAGCCTCATCGAGGTGCACTTGGAAACCGGCCGCACCCACCAGATCCGCGTCCATATGTCCGCTACCGGGCATCCCTGCGTCGGCGATCCCATGTACGGCTCGAATCCGCAGCTTTCTGCCCGCCTGGGCTTGGAGCGCCAGTGGCTGCATGCGGTGCAGCTGGGCTTTACCCACCCCGGCACCGGGAAGTGGTTCGAGGCCCGCGCGCCCTATCCCGATGACCTGCAGCATGCCCTGGAGCGACTGCAGGGATGAGGAAGTTTTATTGGCGGCGCCGCCTAGCGGCACTGGTGCTGGTGCTGGTGGCGGGCGTGGTGGCTCTGGTGCTTTTTGGCACGCTGGGCACGCAGGCATCCACGCGCGTGCAAGGCGACCAGCTGGGCCCGGACGGGGAATCGCGCGCGGAGTATATTGAGCGCGTTAATTCCATGGACATCGATCCGGATGCCGCCACGTATGCACTGGTCACCTTCGATACCGAGCTGCCCCCTGTCGCCGTCGCCGCCGCGCTGACTGATATTCCGCGCATGGACGCCATCCTGATGGGCTCGACCGCGCCTATCGCGGTGCCGGAGCCCGTCGCCGGCGAGGATCGCGCCGCGGTGATTAACCGCACCTTCGACCGCATAGGTGCGTCCTACGGCCAGCGCCCCAGCGCGGTGAGCGCCGCCGTGGTGTGGGGCACGGGCACCCAGCTTGCCGATGTCGCCTCCCTCCCCGCCGTCGCCGCCGTCGAGCCCGCGCCTGCCGATGCCGCCTGGGGTAGCTTCGCCGTGCGCCCACCCAGCTAAATTTGCCATCCTGAACGCTTCGCCGCGCGGGGTGTGGGGTGGCGGCTTAGCATCGGGGACATGGAACACATTCGGGCATATATTGCGGCTTTAAACTCGGCGATGGATATCCTCGCCGAGGCCGCCGATATGCCCGCCTCCGAGCTGACCGCCGCCGGCATGCCGGATGTTGCCGCCGCGTCGATAGCCCACCTCTCTCAGATCTATTTCGGGCCGACCAGTTTCACGCGCCGCCAGCGTCGGGCGGTCGAGGGAGCGCGGCGCAATGGGCATTCGCTGCCGACGTTGGAGGTCATCGAAAAGCACGCCCGCCGCGCGCCCACCCAAGCTCGGGCCTGGGCCCTGCGCGCGGAGCTTACCCAGGTATCCGCCGATACCCAGGCGATGGACAAGCTCGCCCGCAAGAAGGTGCGAGCGCTGCGCCCGCCGCGCGAACCCAAACCAGGGGTGAGGCTGCGCCGCCGCGCCGCGGGCAAACCATGGACGCTAACGATTACAGGTAGCTCCAGCCTCGTCGCGGAGCTGCATAACCAAGCAGGCACGCTTGCCGATGTCGCCGCCCTCTTCCACTCCGGCGCCTCCACCTCCACCGTGCGCACCAACGTGGTAATCCCGCTGGATAAGTTGAGCGCCATCGCGCAGGGCGATAAAGACGTCACGGTCACCATGACCAACGGAGCGCAAATTAGCGGCGCCGAGCTGGCCCAGCGCGCAATGGCGGAGGAAGGTTTTATTACCCTTCTCCACCCCGTGGAGGGGCCGGTGAACCTGTACCGCATGCGGCGCGGGGCAACGTGGAAGCAATTTATGATGGCCGCCGCCGAAAACCCCGTCTGCCCGGCGCGCGGGTGCCACCGCCCAGCCGATGAGTGCCAAGTCCACCACATCTATAGCTGGGCCGGCGGCGGGTGGACCAATGCCAAGAACCTCACCGTCGCGTGCCCGCATCACAACGGCCGCAATGACGACGACCGCGCCGCCCGCCCCCGCAATGGCCGCTTCGAACGCGTGCACGGCGGCGTGCGGTGGATTAAACCCTGGCAGCCGCCACCGCCGGACCTCGTCGATACCGGGCCCAGTTAGCTCACAACGTTGAGCCGGGCCCAACCCTCAGCGGCGACTTTCCCGCCCGCGAATTCCTAAGCGCCGAGCTCATCCACAGCGCATTTCTGCGTGCCGTTTTTCGCGCTGCGCACTCCTGTGCGCAGCGCCCCGTTGCCGCGCGCTTTTGCACACCCCTCTTCCACACCGCTAACTTTTGCGTGCCGTTTTCTCGCGCTGTGCACTACTGCGCGCGGCTCACGCACCGTCTTTCGCGCTGCGAATTTCTGCGCGCAGGTTTACCTGCGCCGCGCACTCTTGCGCGGCGCGTTGTGGCGAACGCGGATGAGATCTGCAATGTAGATGCTGACTGCTACGCCGATGATGCCGAAGCCAATCCACCGGTGCGTGGAGAAGTGTTCTTGGGTGACAAAGAGCGCCCACAGCATCTGCATGATAGGGGTGAGGTATTGGAGCATGCCGATCGTCGACAAGCGCAGCGTCCGCGCGCCTTGGGCGAAGCACAATAGTGGCAGCGCGGTAATCAGGCCGGCGCTGATTAAAAGCAGCATGTGTGGCGTGCCTTCCGTAACGAAGGTGCCTCGGCCTGCCTGTTCAATCCACACGATATAGGCAATGGCAACGGGGGAGACCACCAAAGACTCTGCCGCGACCGAGACCGCCGCCGATACCCGCACCTGTTTCTTGATGAGGCCGTAAATGCCAAACGATGCCGCCAACAACAGCGAGATATACGGCGCCTGTCCGGTAAAGAAGGTCAGATACAGCACCGCGATTGCCGCCACGGCGACGGCGGTCGCCTGCCATGGGCGCAGCTGCTCCTTAAAGAAGATCATGCCGAGCGCCACCGATACCAGAGGATTGATGAAATATCCTAAAGCGGCATCGGCTACGTGATCGGTATTAATCGCCAGCACATAGGTCCCCCAATTGACCGTGATGAATACGCCCCCGGCGGCAAGCCAGCCCCACGTGCGCTTGTCCAAGCGCACCAATTCGCGCCAGCCGCCGCTGCAGATTAAAAACGCCGTGACGATAACCGCGGTCCACAACACGCGATGGGCGAGGATTTCCAGCGGTGTGGCCGGTAGCAGGAGCGGGAAGAACGCGGGGAAGAACCCCCACATGATGTATGCGGCGAGCGTGTAGATCATCCCCGCATAATATCGTCATCTTGACCGCCCCGCTAAGATGACCGCATGGCCAAAAATTCCTCCTTCGTCCACCTGCATAACCATACCGAGTTCTCCATGCTGGACGGCATGGCCAAGGTCGATATGTTGGCTGATGAGGTGGTCAAGCAAAACATGCCCGCCGTGGGCATGACAGACCATGGCAATATGTATGGATCCGATGCCTTTTACAAGCGCATGACCAGCGCCGGGGTGAAACCCATCATCGGCATCGAGGCCTACATGGCCCCGGAATCGCGCTTTAATAAAAAACGCGTGTTGTGGGGCACTCCGGATCAAAAGCGCGATGATGTCTCCGCCTCGGGCGCGTATTTGCACCAGACGATGATCGCGGAAAATGCGACCGGTCTGCGCAACCTGTTCACGCTGTCCTCGCTCGCCTCCTACGAAGGACAGCTGGGCAAGTGGCCGCGCATGGATGCAGAGCTCATCGCCGAGCATGCCGATGGCATCATCGCCACCACCGGCTGCCCATCCGGCGATGTGCAGACCCGCCTGCGCCTCGGTCAATTCAACGAGGCCCTCGAGGCCGCGGCCATGTGGCAAGACATCTATGGCAAGGACAACTTCTTCTTGGAGTTGATGGACCATGGGCTGGACATCGAAAAGCGCACGCGCGATGGGCTGCTCGAAATCGGCCGCAAGCTCGACCTGCCGCCGCTGGTAACCAACGACTGCCACTACGTGCTGGAATCCCAGGCGCCGGCGCACGAGGCCATGCTGTGCGTGCAGACCGGTAAGACGTTCATGGACCCAGACCGCTTCAAGTTCGGCGGTACCGGCTACTACATCAAGTCCGCCGCGCAGATGCGCGATACCTGGGACGACCTGATTCCGGATGGCTGCGACAACACCCTGTGGATTGCCGAGCGCGTGCAGGACTACAGCGAGGTGTGGGAGGAACACACCCACGACCGCATGCCCATTGCCGATGTCCCCGAGGGCCACACGCCCACCTCCTGGCTGACCCACGAGGTGATGGAGGGGCTGCAGCGGCGGTTCCCCGGGCGCGAGGTGCCGGAGGACTACATTGAGCGCGCCAAGTACGAGATTTCCGTGATTGAGATGAAGGGCTACCCCTCCTACTTCCTTATCGTGGCGGAGCTAATTAAGTACGCGCGTTCTGTAGGCATCCGCGTGGGGCCCGGCCGTGGTTCTGCGGCGGGCGCGCTCGTGGCCTACGCGCTGACCATTACCAATATTGATCCGCTGGAACACGACCTGCTCTTCGAGCGCTTTTTGAACCCCGAGCGCCCGTCGGCCCCCGATATCGATATCGACTTCGACGACCGCCGCCGCGGCGAGATGATAACCTACGCCGCCGAGCGCTGGGGAGAGGATAAGGTAGCCCAGGTCATTACCTTCGGCACGGTGAAAACCAAGCAGGCCATTAAGGACTCCGCCAAGGTGCACTTTGGCCAGCCCGGCTTCCAGATGGCTGACCGCATCAATGGTGCGCTGCCACCGGCGATTATGGCGAAGGATATTCCGCTGCGGGGCATTACTGACCCCGACCACGAGCGCTATTCCGAGGCCGCCGAGGTCCGCCAGATGGTGGAAACCGACCCGGATGTGAAAAAGATTTATGACACCGCGCGCGGTTTGGAAGGCGTCGTCCGCCAGGCCGGCGTGCACGCCTGTGCGGTGATTATGGCCTCCGTGCGGTTGATGGACCACATCCCGATGTGGAAGCGGCCTGCCGATGGCGCCTATATCACCGGCTGGGATTATCCCGCCTGCGAGGCCATTGGCCTGCTGAAGATGGACTTTTTGGGCCTGCGCAACCTCACCGTTATTGGTGATGCCATCGAAAACATCAAGCGCAACCGCGGCGAGGAAGTGCAACTCGAGCAGCTGCATGCCGATGACCCCAAGGTCTCCAAGGTCTATGACCTGCTCTCGCGCGGGGATACCTTGGGCGTGTTCCAGCTGGACTCCGGTGGTATGCAGGAGCTGCTCAAGCGCATGAAGCCTACCGGATTCAAAGACATCGTGGCCTCCTTGGCCCTGTACCGCCCTGGCCCGATGGGTGTGAATGCCCACTGGGATTACGCCGACCGCAAGAACGGACGCAAGGAAATCACCCCGATTCACCCTGAGCTCGAAGAGCCGCTGAAGGAAATCCTGGATGAGACGTATGGTCTCATCGTCTACCAGGAGCAGATCATGCGTATCTCGCAGAAGGTGGCGAACTACACCGCCGGCGAGGCAGACGGCTTCCGTAAGGCGATGGGTAAGAAAAAGCCCGAGGTCCTAGCCCAGCAATACGATAAATTTTGGGGCGGCATGCAAGAAAATGGCTACTCCAAATCCGCCATGGATGCCCTGTGGGGGACCATCGAGCCCTTCGCGTCGTACGCGTTTAACAAGTCCCACGCCGCGGGCTACGGGTTGGTCTCGTTCTGGACGGCCTACCTCAAGGCCTACTACGCACCGGAATACATGGCAGCGCTGTTGACCTCTGTGGGCGATAAGAAGGATAAGTCCGCCATCTACCTGTCGGATTGCCGCCACTTGGGCATTAACGTTTTGCCGCCCTCGGTCAATGAATCCGAAGAGGACTTCCAGGCTGTGGGCGAGGATATTCGCTTCGGCATGGGCGCTATCCGCAATGTGGGCTCGGAAGTCGTCGAATCCATCATTGCTTCGCGCAAAACAAAGGGGGCGTTTACGTCCTTTAGTGATTACCTTGACAAGATCGATTTGGCAGCGTGTTCCAAACGCGTGACCGAGGCGCTGATTAAGGCCGGTGCCTTTGATGATTTCCAGCAGCCGCGCAAGGGCCTCATGCTTATTCACGAGGACGCCGTCGATGCAGTGCAAACCACCAAGAAGGCGGCCGATAAGGGGCAATTCGACCTCTTTGCCGGCTTCGGCGGTGGTGACGATGCCTCCTCGGAGGGCGCCTTTGCCATTGATGTGCCGGACGATTCATGGGATCGCAAGCACGAGTTGGCGCTAGAACGAGAGATGCTGGGGCTCTACGTCTCTGGCCACCCACTCGACGGGTTCGAAGAGGCCCTGGCTGCACAGACCAATACGCCGTTGACCAAGATCCTCAACGATGAGGTGCACAATGGGCAGGAACTCATCATCGGCGGCATCATTTCCGGTGTGGACCGCCGCTTTTCTAAGCGCGATGGTTCCCCGTGGGCGATTGTCACGGTAGAAGACCACAACGGCGCGCAGGTAGAGATCTTGGTCTTTAACAAGGTCTACTCGCTGGCAGCGCCGCATATTGTGGAAGACAACATCATCTTGGCGCGCGTGAATGTCAAGGTGCGCGATGAGCGTCGGTCGCTGTTTTGTTCCGATATTCGCGTTCCCGAGCTGGGGCCAGGCGGTGGCGCGAGCCTGCCACTGCGCCTGACCATGCGTACAGACCAGTGCACGATGGAAAATATCGCCCGACTCAAGCAGGTCTTGGTTAAAAATCACGGTGAGTCCGATGTCTACCTTGAGCTTGTCGAGGGCGACCAATCCACCACCATGGTCCTCGGTGAGCACCTCCGCGTGGAACGATCCGGCAACCTCATGGGAGACCTGAAGGCCACGATGGGCGCAGGTATTTTGGGATAGAAACTCCTCCTGTACTTTTTACATACACCGTTACCGCAGTCCAGGGAAAGCAATATCGCTGCACCTGCGGTGACAGCAGAAAACGCTCGCTTCTGCCTCAGAAGTTGGCGTGCCGTCCATGGGTCGGATTTGTGAAAGCGCACAAGTTCCCGCGCGGTCACCGCTGGCAATGTAGTACAAGAGGAGCAGGCAGGCGGTGGCTGGGGAGCTGATCGCGCGCCCCAAATGCCACCGCTTTAATACCGAAATCTACGGAAGTAGCTGACGGACCGGTTCTGGAAGCATCTTATAGAATTGATCGGCTACCTGCGGCATGAAGTGTAGAACACCGCTCAACATGGCGCCGAGGGCAATGACGCCAGCGATGATTCCAACGCCCTTCGCGATGCTGCTGGAGCCGTCTCCCGGCAGCCATGCCCCGGGGGGGGCATCGTCAGGAGCGTCGCCGTCTTCATCGGAGGCGTTCTCGCCTTCGTCCTCGGAGCCGCCTACGAGATCGGCGACAGAGAAGACCGTGGTGGTCCCGGACACCTCGTTGCCGGCGATAAGGAGGGCATCGTCGGTAGGAGAGTCTTCCTTGCTAACGAATGCTAGCCCCTCGGGGCCCAAGTCGCCGGCCAACCTGGTGGCGGCGGCATTGTCCTCGTCATAGTCCACGGCGAAATCGCGGTTATTGCTATAGGTGACGAACTCGGCATGAGCGGGGTCGGTGACGTCATAGACAAAGATGCCGCCCACGCGCTCCATGCCGATGAAGGCATAGGTTCGGTCACTAACTGTTCCAATCGTCAGAGCTTCCGGTTCGGGGCCTTTATTATTGGAGCGATCGTCAAAGTCGGGATCCTCATTATCGGCATTGAAGTTAAGTCCCTCGATGTCCTTGGTGATTTCCTCGAAGTCGGAGCCGGAATCGAAGACGACGTTGCCCTCGGCATCGTAAATGCTAAAGGAGCGGGACCCGTAGGAATACAGGCCATCGAAGCAGCCCTTTTCCTCGTTCCATCCAGAGGCATTACTCAACTTTAGGTTGCCGGCGTATTTCTTGTCCTCGATGCCTTCTGGCAGGTCGACAGAATCACAGATCTGGCCCTCTTCAACAAGATCTTTCAGCTTGACCTCATCGGTATAGCCGCCCCATTCGCGGGCATCGCCCTCATTAGCGGTGGCGAAGTAGGTCTCGCCGTTGGTCTGGAAGGCGCCAATCGAATCCGGCATGGACAGGCCATGCACAGGGATCGTACGCAGCTTTGCCGCGCCGTCCTTATTGGAGGGATCAATGGGGACATCTGAGTGGTCCGCGATGTGGGCGGGCAACACCTTGTCTACGGTGGCGGAGGCAATATCGACCACTGCGATAGCGTTATTTTCTTGCAAGGTAACATACGCCTTGCCATCGGCGGAGGAAATATACTCAGGCTCAAAGTCAAGCGAAGGCTTGTTGTGGTGGTTTTCTGGGCCGAAGACGCGAATGGACGGGTCAAGTTCTGCATCTGCGCCATCGAAGGCGCGGAAGTCGGCGGTGCGAACATCCGCAGCGGAGGGGGCTTGGACGCCGTCTGGCAGGGAAATGACGGACACGGTTCCTTCTGGGTCTTTTGCGTATTCGGTACCGTCGGAGTTGAGCTCATCGGAGGGCTCACCCTCATTCGCGGTCAAGGCATAGGCACCGTCTTTGGTGATGTGCACGTTATCTGGCAGCGCGCCGAGCGGCGCGCGGCCAAGCTCTTCGGCGGAAGTAACATCGAAAATCAAGGCTTCGCCGTTTTCGGTCTTGTCTGCCTGCTGCACGGCGGCGACGGCGAGGCCATCGGGACGCACCGCCACGGAGTTGATCTCCTTATCGCCGCCGGCGGAGACCTCAGCAACCTTATTAGGATTGGTGGGGTCGGAGGCGTCCAGTATATCCACCTTGCCCGATTGCGCATTCACCGTGAGAATACGCTGGGAGGCGGCGTGGTAGGCCACGATTTCCGCTGCTGATTTGCCGATCACCCCGGCCTCATAGGAGCCGATGGGGCTTAGCTTTACCGCAGCATTGTCGGCGGAGTGTTCTACAACATTATCGACGATATGCGCGTTGGCAGCAGGGGCGCAGCTGAGCGCAAGGCAGGCGGCCATGCCGATGGAGGTGCGCTTAAACATAGAGAGAGTCCTTTCTTGTGGAGCACTCCATTATCTCGATCCCACGTAACCGCTGCGCTAAACCGGAATGAAATATAGGTGAATCGGTCGAGCACTAGGTAGGGCGGGTAGACTCTGCAATCATGACTGAATCGACCATCCACGCATCCGATATCCAGCAGGCGCAGGCACGCATCAGCTCCGAAATCGCGCCGACGCCGTTGCAGTATTGCCCCCGGCTTTCTGCGGAAACGGGCTGTGAGGTCTATTTAAAGCGCGAAGATCTCCAGGACGTGCGCTCGTATAAGATTCGCGGTGCGCTCAATAGCATCTCCAGTCTGTCGCAGCAGGAGCGGGAGCGGGGCATCGTGACGGCATCGGCTGGCAACCATGCACAAGGCGTGGCCTATGCCTGCCGCACCATGGGGATTCCGGGTAAGATTTTCGTCCCAGAGCCCACACCCATGCAAAAGCGCGACCGCATCCACGTGCACGGCGGAGACCAGGTGGAACTCGTAGTCGTGGGTGCCAACTTTGACGAGGCCGCGGCCGCCGCGCATGCCGATGCCGCCGAGCGCCACGCCACCTTCATCGAGCCCTTCGATGCCCGCGATACCATCATCGGCCAGGGCACTGTCGCGGCGGAAGTTTTGGCGCAGCTTTCGGCAAAGGGCGCCTCGGTCGATACCATCGTCGTGCCCGTCGGCGGCGGCGGGCTGATTTCTGGCATCACCTCCTATATGGCGGATATGGCACCGCACGCCAAGGTGGTAGGAGTGGAGCCGGAAGGGGCGGCATCGCTAAGAGCAGCCTTCCGCAACGGCGGGCCGGTGGCACTAGACAGCGTGGATCCGTTTGTCGATGGCGCGGCGGTCAAGCGCCTGGGCTCGCTGCCTTATGAGATTTTGGAGGCCAACCAAGAGCGCCTGCACTGGGACACGGTCTCTGAGGGGGCGGTGTGCACGGACCTGCTCAACCTGTACCAAAATGAGGGGATTATCGCCGAGCCCGCGGGTGCACTGTCCGTGGCTGGGCTGCAGCGGGTGCCGCTGGAGCCAGGTTCGACGGTGGTCTGCGTGATTTCTGGAGGCAATAATGACGTGTTGCGCTACGCCGAAATCATGGAGCGCTCGCTGGTGCACCGCGGCCTAAAGCACTACTTCTTGGTCAATTTCCCGCAGGAACCGGGCCAGCTGCGCCACTTCTTGTCTGAAATCCTGGGGCCCAGCGATGACATCACGCTCTTCGAGTACCTCAAGCGCAATAACCGCGAGACCGGTGCCGCGCTGGTGGGCATACAGCTCAGCCGTGCCGAAGACCTGGCAGGGCTGAAGGAGCGGATGGCCGAGTCCAAGATTTCGGTGCAGCACCTGCAGCCGAATACCCCCGAGTACGATTTCTTGGTGGCCTAATGCGCGATTCGTATCGGCGCCCCGCCGGCCAGGTGGAGCACGAAATTGAGATCAAACGTTCGCGGTTCATTACCTTGATCGGCCGGGTGACAAATGAGGAAGAAGCACGGGCGTTTATCGATGCCGCCCGACAGCGCTTTCCCGATGCCCGCCACCATTGCTCCGCCTATGTCTACCACGTCGACGACGCGAACCCTGTGGAGCGCTCCTCCGATGATGGCGAGCCTTCCGGGACGGCCGGAAAGCCCATGCTGGATGTGGTAAAGGGCTCTGGAATGCTTGATATTTGTGCGGTGGTCGTGCGCTACTTCGGCGGTATCAAGCTGGGCGCGGGCGGCCTCGTGCATGCCTATGGCGGGGCGGTTAGCGAGGCCATGGAGAAGGTCGAGGCGGTCACCCGGGCTCGCCGGGAGCTTTATACGGTGGAATGCCCGCACGCCACGGCTGGGCGTCTCGAGGCGGATTTGCGCGGGCGCGGCATCGATATTACCGACACCGAATACGGCGCAGCCGTGACTTTTACGGTCGCCGTGCGCCCGGGTGGGCTCGATGAGCTCCAGGCTATGCTCGCCGCGCTTTCCCAAGGTGAAATCAGCGCGCGCGAAGCAGGTTCTGCCTGGGTTGAGGTAGTATCTGGGTCATGACTATGCAGCAGCGACCGAATAACCCCATTGCGCAGCGTAAGCAGCAGGTGCGCAAGCACTCCCGCAACGCCGTTATTTCCGTTGCCGGTGGTGTCGGCGCAGGAGTCGTTTTAGGTGTGCTTTCTGCTAATTTTGCCGCTTGGATGATTTTGGGCCTTATCATCGCCGTGGTAGGCGGTGGATATAACTGGTTGAAGATCCGCAAAATCGTCAACGAGAACCACAATAATTATTAATGCCTACCCCGCAGCCAAGCGGCCGCCCCGTCCGCATTGATGCTTGGGTATGGGCGGTGCGCATGTTCAAAACCCGATCCGCCGCAGCCACCGCGGTGCGCGCCGGGCACGTGAAAATAAACGGTGAAGCGGTAAAACCCGCCCAACAAGTCGTGCCGGGCGATAGGGTGCGCGTGTGGCGCAACCACCACGAGCACGATTTGGAGGTGCTGGCTACCGTTGCCAAGCGCGTGGGCGCGCCGGTGGCGCGCACCTGCTATACCGATCACGCGCCGCCGCCACCGCCCAAGGAATTCCAGCCCGCGGTGCCGGTTCGCCCCCGCGGCGCGGGTAGGCCGACGAAGAAGGAACGCCGCGATATGGAAAAATTCCGCGGCGGATTCCGCTAAGAGTTTGCGCGCAGCGCCTTAAGGCGCGCGTTCAGGCGGCGCCGCCGGCCGGCGCGGTCGCCGGATTCGGCGGTGGCCTCGATGTGCTGCTTGCCGAACTTATTGAGCAGCAGATCATCGATAAGGCGCACTTGGCCGGGCCGAAAGCGATAGCGCATGGTGTCGTGGACGTGGGCAATGGCGTCATCGTCAAGCAGCTGCTCGAGCTGGTCTAAGGATCGGATATCGTTTTCCTCCAAGATTTCCGCGAGGAAGCGGTAGTGCTCCGAGCGTGAAAGCGGGAAGCGATTGCCCAAAATGATGGCCAGGACGCCAGGCAGGGTTTCCGGGGTAAGCTCCACGTCCGTATCCGCCTCCGTGCGCGGGGCTTTGAGCGCGGCGATCTCATCGAATTGCTGATCAGCCAATTCGATGAGGCCGGCGGCCAGCGTAAATAGGCGGTCCACCTCCGGCGAGGGCGGGGTAGGGCCTTGCTTATAGCGGATATCGTGCTCGAATTCCGCCCATGCGTGCTGCAGAACGGTGCGAATTTGTACCTCAAAAGTCCAGCCCACGAAATCGGCGAGCTCCTCCATGGCCGCCGCACTATCGTCGGTCACGGTGAGCACCAGGTGGTGAGAGCCGTACCCAAAGCCGCCGGAAATGCGGGTCTCGGCCGCCTTATCCACAGAGCGCACGACCTTGAAGGACTCGCCCAGCACGTCTAGCGCATTGGGAATGGTGGTGGAGTGGTACAAGGTGACGCGCACGCCCATGACATCGTGGATATCATCCCACGGGGTGGGGTAGATAAAATCGCCGTCCTCGCCCCGCTTCTTAGCCTTGCGCTTGAGTGAGGACCACGCCTTGACGCGGGTGGATACCCGGTCAAAGATGATGCCGGCGTCATTGAGCAGATCCTCGATGGCGGTGCGAAAATCCTCCGCCGCCGTGGGGTGGCTGCGGGTCCAGGCATGGTACTGATTGCTCAGCCGCGACATCCTGCTTTCCGCCATGGTGCTCCTCTCATAATTCGCGGGGAAATCCGTTAGACCATACTAGCGGGCGCGAATGTAAAACGGTGCGATGGCGGGGAAGTTGTTCGGCGGCGGTGTGGGCGAGGTCGCGGGCATATTCATCGGGTAGGTGGGCGAAGACAAAAACCGTCGCGGAATCCGGCACCAGGTAGGTCAAAGAATGCGAACGCATGAGGCGACGCATGTGTTTATCCAGCACGGTGAAGGTTTCTGGGTGCGCTAACCACGAAGAAATCGGGGCGCCGTGGGAGCGGACTTGCAGGCCGCCATAGGGCGCTGCGGCAGGCAGGGCGCAGTAGGCAGGGCGAGTCCAAAAGCGCAGGCCCTGCGAGTCGAGCGCGGCGCGCTGCAGATTCAGCGAGGCACAGTTCCACGCCTGGCGAGTTGAGACATCCAGGTCCGCGAGGCCGCGGTGGCTGAGCCGGCGAAAAGTGCGCTGCCCGGGAAAGACCAGCGCCATCGACAGGTTGGGGGAAAGCTGGATGGTGGCGAGGGAGTCGCAAAAGCCGTCATCGGAAAGCCGCTGGTGCTTAATCCACGACCGCGCGAATAGCGCCGGCAGCAAATTAGTGGTGGTGGGGCGGGGTGCGTCGAGCGTGAGGGTCATGGCGATTTCTCCAGGGTCGTGAGTATCCGCCCTTATTGGACTGGAGAAATGGCCAGGTGGTTCCCTGCGGGTTTAAAAAGGCGGCTCGGCGTTGAGCTCCAGCTCGGAAAAGAGCTGGGCGCCGGTCCACATGGTGATGTCCTGGCCCTTTTCTTGCAGCTCTTCGGCGCGCTTTTCCTTGGAAGTCTTCTTCGCCCATTCGCCGACGACGAGCAGCGTAGTCTTCTTGGTGACGTTTTTGCCCACTTGCCCACCGCGCTTGGCGATGCCCTGCCACAGCAGCCCCTTATCGTATGGCTCGAAATCGCCGGTCAGGGTGACGTGCTGGCCGTAGAGTGCGCCTTGAGGATCGGCGTCGGGGTTGGGTTCTGGGATGGTATCCGGGGTGGCAACGGCCTGCCACGGCGCCCGGTTGGACGAAGCAGGTTTCTGGCTAGTTCCCGCGGACCGAGTGGAATCGCGGAAATCGGTACCGGCGCCCAAATCGTCGCCGGAGGTGGGCGCGGTATGCGCGCGCAGGACCGGCAGGATGGCCGAGGATTCGAGGCGGCCGAGGCGAAACTCGCGGCTGGTAAAGAGAGCGGTGATGCTTCCGGTATGTCCGAAGCGCTGGGCCAGCGCCGTGATGATGTTGCCAGCGGCGCGGGCGTCCTCGGTGGCATCGTGGTGGGTAAAAGAGGCACCGCCTAGGTGTTTCACCACGGTGGGAAGCTTGTGGTTGGCCACCGAAATAACACCTTGCTTGGAAGCGTCGCGGGACAAAGCGAGCGAACAGGCCAGCGGGACGGTGGGGACATCGGCCCCGGCTGCCAGCAACCCGGAGCGCAGCGCGGATGAGTCGAATTGGACATTGTGCGCGACGATGACATCGCTGCCGATGAAGTCAAAGAGCTCTGCGGCCGCTGTGACAAAGGGTATGGCTCCTTCGACATCGGCGGCGGTAATCCCGTGGATGGAGATATTGATTTCGGCAAAGTGCTCCAAACCTGGGGGCGGGGTGCACAGCCACGACTGGGACGCGGTTTCTTGGCCATCGCGGTAACGCACGGCACCGATCTGGCAGATGGATCCCCAATTATCATTGGCGGTTTCTACATCTACCGCAACGAAATTAAGCCCTGGGTTTTCTGCGCTAGCGGTTGGGGTTGCAGCTGCTGCGGGTTCGGGTGCGGCTGCGGCGTCCGTCGGTGCGTCGCCCTTTTGTGCCGCCTCGATGGCGCGCGCCACGCGGTGGGGATCCTGGTGCGGCGCGAAGGCAATGCTGCCGGCACTGCCTAGGGACAGCGAACCAAAACCGGTGGCGGTGGGTTCGTGGACGCGCAGGTCATCGATGGCATCGAGCGCGATTTCTGCGGTGGCAGGCGCGCCCAAGCTGCGGGAGAGCAGGCTGCGGTGAAGCACGATTTTTTCCGCAGTGACATCGATGAATACGCCATGCGCGGGATACGACACGAAAATGGCCTTTCTTCTGAGGTGACAATCTAAAGAGGGCTGCTGCACAGAGATCGTACTCGCTTGTGCTGATGGGAAATCCGCCGCGGGGGTGAAGAGTTTTAATCCGCCCCGCTGTGCTGCAAACCGGCATTGATAATCTGCACGCCATGCACCAAATCGGCGCGATAGTCGGCCGCGGTGGTCCCGCCGGTGGTTTCTAGCAGTTGGCGCTGAGATTGCTCGAGAAGCGTGGCGCCTAGGACGAGGTGAACTGCAGAAAGGGCAGCGGCCTTGCGAGCAGTATCATCGAAATCGGGGCAGGTGGCGGAGCTAAACTGCGCGACGAGGTGATCCCATGCCTGGGAATCAGGCTGCGAGAGCCCAGCTATGGCAACCTCCGCTCCATCGCGGCGGGCTAGGAGCAATTCGCGCAGGTGCAGGCTAATGTCTTCCAGCGTGGAGCCGGCGACGGGGGCGATAGTATCTTCGGCAAGAGCGGCAATGAGCGCCTGCTTATTGGCGATGTGCCAATACAATGCGCCTGGAGCAACGCCGAGAGAGGAAGCGACGCGGCGCATGGTGACATCGGCAAGCCCATAAGTATTCAATAGGGTCGTGGCGGCCTCGATGATGCTCTCGCGATGTAGTTGCACAGTGGAAATTGTACGTGTTTCAGCGCGGCAAGGAATAGCTCACAGGTACTTTTAAGACTGCAATAATGTCTCTTGCAAACTTGCATTGTTAGGATTGCGGGGACAACACAACCCGTCGTGAGGCGGCTTCGCATTCGAAAGATTGATTCAGGAGCTCTCCCTTGTCCTTTTTGACCCCTGCAAAGAAGTCCCTTTTCGCGGTCGCTATGGTTGCCCCGCTTGCCTTAGCTGCATGTAGCTCGGACGATGAGGACGATTCGACGAAGACCACGTCGTCTTCGCCTGCTACCACGTCCTCTGAGACCTCCGCGAAGGAATCGGCGAAAAAGTCTGAGGACAAAGACGCCGATAAGGACAAGAAGGAAGAAAAGGACAAGAAAAAGACCTCCGAGGACCCTAAGGAGAAGGGTGAAGAAGGCGGCAATGCGGGCGCCAACGCAAACCCCATTGAGAATGGGGATGATCCCTTCGCCAACGCCCAGGACATCAAGCCCATTGAAGGTGGGCACGAAGCAAGCGATGGCGATAAGCAGGCCATTGAGCAGTTGGTGCGCGGACAGCATGAGATTGACAATGTCAAGGACTACTTTGGCTACATGCCAGCACATGCCTGCAAGGCCGTGCGCGAAGGCGAGTCCGGGGATTTTCAGCAGTACCTCAACTACGTCGATAGCCTGCCCAACCAGTCCTTTGCGGAATACGCAAACTCCATGCGCCAGCAAAGCCAGGGCAATGCCAAGATTAACGAGTTCGCCAACCAACTAGAGGCCATCCCTACCTCCACCAAGCTGGAATCGATCAATGACGTTGTGGTCAATGGCGATGATGCCTCCGCTACCGTGAGCGTGTCGAACCCGGAAGGTACCGATACCTCCACCGTTCGTTTCCGCCGCGAGGACGGTAACTGGACCTTCTGTAACTAAATTGTCTTTCCGCCAAGCTCGCTTGCCCCGCACTCTCGGTTTCGGTGCGGGGCTCCTGGCGTGTTCCCTGTTCGTTTTCGGCATCTGTGGCGCGCTTTGGGGGTTTATGCGACCTACGATGACCGGGCATGCTGTTGACGGTGGCGGCTACGCCATTGAAGCGGTGGGCAACGCACAATTCGTCGCGTTTATGACCTTTGCACTCGTCACGGGTTTCTTGGGGCTGTGCCTCGGACTGGCTGCATTTTCCCAGCGCCGCGGGCGCGGTCTCACGATGCTGCTGTGGGTAGGGCTATGCGCGCTTACCGGTGCGGCTTCCTTCTATGTCTTTGGTGGCATCACCGCAACGCACCCGCCGGAGACCCCAGGGGACGTCGTGGAATTTGCGCCGAATTTTTCGCCGGCCGTGGCCTGGGCGGTAGCCCCATTTTTGGCCATGTTTTCCTACTGGTGTACCGCGTTTATTAGCTCCGACGCGGACTGGGAAGCTGCCGGCAATGAGTCCGCTCAAGAGGCCAGTGCGCAACGTGAAGTAGTTACGCCCACTTAACCGGGGAGCTGCCACAGAATTCTCGCGCGATGTCATCGATTGCGTGCAGGATGGCATCGAGGCTGTGGCTTAAAACCCGCAGCAGTTGGCCTTGGTTAAGGCCCGCCCCGGTCAGGGTCGGCACATCGACATGGATATGGAGGCCGTCGTCGGTGGAGCGGCAGTAGGCCGTGGCGCTGTGGTTCGCTCGGTTCCAGTCATTGCAGATCAAAAACAAACGGGTGAAATCGTCCTCATCCGCATTCAGATCCCACCGGCATGTGATGATGAGGCTTGGCCCAGAGTCGAGGGTAAAGGTGCAAGCGATGGAATTGACTAGGGCAAATAGGCAGATTTCCCCATCGCTATGGAAGCGGTCGATGCCTATTTGCGGCAGAGCGGCGGCAAGGAGATCCAAAGTGAACGCGGGCTGTGTAGCGGCATCGCCTGGAGCGAGCACAAGTTCTGGTTCTTGGGCCAGGGTGGGAAACTCGCGCGTCGCCACGCTGATGAGTACCTCTGCGCCGTTGAGTGCGGCGGGCACAAAAGCGGCCAATTGATCGTGCGTTGGTGCAGTTCCAGTACTGAAGTGGCTCTGCCCACTCAGCACTAGCGAACCTGCCTCGTCATAGTCCAGCACGGCGGTGGGGTAGAGGCAATCGGCATTCCACGCGGTGATAAATCGGGACAGCGCGGCGGCCTCGCCCAAGTCAACCGCGCCGCGCAGAGTGGTGTGCAGATGGATAACCACATCGTCGACCTGCGACACAGATACCAGAGTGGACCCCTCCTGCCCATGGGAAATGACGAGTTCCCCAGTAGGTAGCGCCCAATAGGAATAATCAAGCTCGCGGACGATGGCGCGCAGGTGCCGCTCAATACTGGTGGATTCAAATTCGATCATCATGCACCGCACACTCGCCTTCGCTGGAAGTTGATTTGAGTCTATCGCTCAAGAGGGTGTCCCCGCGGCCCTTTGGGCGATAGTATATTGGTTTGTCTACAGATATAGCCCACGGTGATCAACCAGAAAGTGAGCCAGGAATGCTTCGAACCATCGATCTCCGCGGTCAACAGCTCCGCCCCGCCACGCTGCGCCGCGTCCTTCCGCGCGGTGGCACCGATGTCAATTCCGTTATGGGCACCGTCGTGCCGATGGTGAATAAGGTGCGCGACGAAGGCGTCCAAGCGGCGTTGGATTATGGGGAGCAATTCGATGGGGTGCGCCCGTCGTCCCTGCGCGTGCCCCAGGCGGAACTGGAGCGGGCCGCCGAAGAACTTGATCCTCAGGTGCGCTCAGCCATCGAGGCCTCCATTGCGCGAGTGCGCCGCGTGCATGCTGACCAAAAGCCGGATCCGCACACGACGCAGCTGGCACCCGGCGCCACCGTGACCGAGGTTTTCCGCCCCATCGAGCGCGTTGGCCTCTATGTTCCCGGCGGCAAGGCGGTCTACCCGTCTTCAGTCATCATGAATACCGTGCCCGCGCAAGAGGCTGGTGCCTCCAGCTTGGTGGTCGCCTCCCCGCCGCAAAAAGATCACGGAGGATTGCCACACCCTACGGTCTTGGCCACGTGCCACATGCTGGGCGTGGAGGAAGTTTGGGCCATTGGTGGCGGCCAGGCGGTAGCGCTTTTGGCCTACGGCGATGCGGACGAAGACGTAGAGCCCGTGGACATGATTACCGGGCCGGGCAATATCTTTGTCGCGGCGGCGAAAAGGGCGGTGCGCGGGGTGGTCGGCACCGATGCGGAGGCCGGCCCGACCGAAATCGCCATCTTGGCGGATGAGACCGCGAACCCTGTCTACGTTGCCTATGATCTCATCTCTCAGGCGGAGCATGATCCGATGGCGGCAAGCGTGTTAATTACGGCATCGGAAAGCGTGGCCCAGCAGGTAAATCAGGAGGTTGAGCGCCGCTATACGGCGACGGAGAACTCCGCCCGCGCCGCCGAGGCTTTAACGGGCGAGCAATCCGGCATCGTGCTGGTGGATTCCGTGGACGCGGGCATCGCCGTGGCGAATGCTTATGCCGCCGAACACCTAGAAATCCACACCGCGGAGCCGCACGCGGTGGCAGAGCGCATCAACCACGCCGGCGCCATCTTCGTCGGGGCGTATTCCCCGGTGCCCTTGGGGGACTACTCGGCCGGTTCCAACCACGTGCTGCCTACCTCGGGCACGGCGCGGTTTTCGGCTGGGCTTTCTACCCACACCTTCCTCCGGCCGGTCAATCTCATCGATTATGACCGCGGCGCCCTGGAAGAAATCGCCCCCAACGTCATTGCCTTTGCTAATGCCGAGCGCCTTCCCGCCCACGGGGAGGCCATTCGAGCCCGATTCGAGGAGAAATAAATGGCCCAGCTACATGACCTACCGCTGCGTGAGGAATTGCGCGGCGAGACCGCTTACGGTGCCCCGCAGCTGCGGGTGGCCTACCAACTCAATACTAACGAGAATCCTTTCCCGCCTTCGCCCGCGCTTGTCGATGCCCTCGTGGACGAGGTCCGCCGCTGCGCCAGCTCGCTCAACCGCTATCCAGAGCGCGATGCGGTCGAACTGCGCACCGAGTTAGCCCGCTATGTTTCGCAGCAAACCGGAGTGGATGTCACCTACGAGCAGGTCTGGGCAGCCAACGGTTCCAATGAGATCCTGCAACAGCTTTTGCAGGCCTTCGGCGGGCCTGGGCGCAGCGTGCTGGGATTTACGCCGTCATATTCCATGCACCCGATCCTTTCTGCTGGTACCCACACGCGTTTTATCGAGTGCCCGCGCGATGAGAACTTCACCATCGACATGGAGCGCGCCTTGGCGGCGGTGGCCGAGCACCAGCCCGACGTCATCTTTGTTACTACCCCAAATAACCCCACCGGCGGGGTAACCAACCTGGAGGATATTGCCGCGCTTATCGATGCCGCCCCCGGCATCGTCATCGTCGACGAAGCCTACGCCGAGTTTTCTGACTCGCCGTCCGCGACGAGCCTGTTAGAAAAATACCCCACCAAGCTCGTGGTCTCGCGCACGATGTCGAAGGCCTTCGACTTTGCCGGCGGTCGCTTGGGGTATTTCGTGGCGGACCCGGCCTTTGTGGAGGCCATCATGCTGGTACGCCTGCCGTATCACCTGTCCGTCTTATCCCAGGCAGCGGCCACTGTGGCCCTGCGTCACAGCGCAGATACCCTCGCCACCGTGGCGACCATCGCCGCCGAACGCGACATGGTGGCAGGGCGCCTGCGCGAGATGGGCTATACCGTCATGCCGAGCGAATCGAATTTCCTTTTCTTTGGCAATTTTGCAGACCAACACCGCGTGTGGGAACAGTTCTTGGACGAAGAGGTGCTCATCCGCGATGTAGGGATCGACGGGTACTTGCGTGTGACCATCGGCCTGCCAGAAGAAAATGCGGCCTTTCTGGCTGCGGCGGAAAAGCTAGCGACTACAGTGGGAGCGGATACTTCAAAGGAGTGAGATATGACAAACCGTGTGGGGCGTGCCCAAAGAGCAACATCGGAATCGGATATCACCGTTTCCATCGACCTAGACGGCACCGGGAAAAGCGATATTTCCACTGGGCTGCCGTTCTTTGACCATATGCTAACCGCATTTGCCACACACGGTCTATTTGACCTGCAGGTAAAGGCCACCGGTGATGTGGAGGTTGACGCCCACCACACCGTGGAAGATACCGCCATCGTGCTAGGCCAGGCCCTGCGGGAAGCCGTGGGGGACAAGGCCGGAATTCGCCGCTTCGGCTCCCAATTACTACCCATGGATGAAGCGCTGGTAGAGGCGGTAGTGGACTTTTCGGGCCGTGCGTACTTCGTGATGAATGGCGAGCCGGAACACCTGCAGTGGCAGATCATCGGCGGGCACTATGCCACGGTGATTAACCGCCACTTCTTCGAATCCCTGGCCACGCACGCAGCCATTACCCTGCACGTCAACGTGCGCTACGGCCGCGATCCGCACCACGTGACCGAGGCGGAATACAAGGCTGTAGCCCGCGCGCTGCGCGCTGCCGTGGACCAAGATCCGCGCCAGACTGGCATCCCTTCGACGAAGGGAGCCCTGTAGCCCGTGCAGTTTATGATCCTCATCCTGTTTTTGGTGGCAGGCCTCTTGGTAGGAGGGGCTTGGTCCGCGTATCAGCAGGACTCGAAGTTTTTTACGGTCGTCGCCGCGCTTTTAGCCGTTATTACCGTGGCCGCGGCCATCGCCTGGATGGTTGGAGGCTTTAGTAAATGAGCGAGTCCCAAGAGACCAATATTTGGAAGGTGCCCGGCTATACGCCGACGATGGTAGCCATCGCAGCCGCCTTTGGCGCCTGGTCCATCCTGCTTCCCGTGGTGCCGCTGGCCGTCATTGATTCTGGCGGTTCCGCGACCTTGGCGGGTGGAACCACCGGTATCTTTATGGCTTTTACCGTAGCCACGCAGATCATGTCCCCGTGGCTATTGCGCCGCTGGGGTTACCGGCGCGTGATGGCGCTATCCGCTTTTACCCTAGGCGTCCCGGCCTTTGGCCACCTGCTGGGCACCGACGCCTGGATCGTTTTGCTATTTTCCGCCATGCGCGGGGTGGGCTTCGGTGCCCTCACCGTGTCCGAATCCGCGCTGATTGCAGAGCTCTCCCCGGTGCGTCTGCTGGGCAAGGCCACCGGCATGATTGGTGTATTTACAGGCTTGGGGCAGATGATCTTCTTGCCGCTCGGCCTGTTCATGGCGGATTCGCTAGGGTACGCCTCTACCTATATCACCGCCGGTCTCATCGGCTTCTTGGGCTTTGCTATGTGCCTGCGCATTCCCAAGATCAAGGTCACCTTGGCCGAGGATAATGACGAGGAAGTCAACATCATCCGCGTTCCCACCTGGAAGCTGGTATTGGTCCCGGCCCTGGCCTTGACCACTTTCTCCATGAGCTACGGCGCTATTTCCTCTTTCTTGTCCCCCGCAATGCAGGAGCTCGATGCCGCAAAGGGCGCCAGCCTGGCCGGTGTCATGCTTTCCATCGTGGGCGGCGCGGCCATGATCTTTCGGTATTTCGCCGGCGTGGTCGCAGACCGCACGGGGGCCCCAGGTAGCTTGTACATTCCAAGCCAGATCATGGCGATCATCGGCGTCGGGACGATTTCCCTGACCCTATTTATGGAAAGCTCCATCTGGTGGCTCGTGCTCGGCGCCGTTCTTTTCGGTGGCGCATTCGGTATCGCGCAAAACGAGGCCTTGCTATCCATGTTTGACCGGCTGCCCCGCGAGCGGGTTTCAGAGGCTTCGGCCATTTGGAATATTTTCTACGATAGTGGCACCGGCTTGGGTCCGACCCTGCTCGGTGCCATGGTGGCAGGCTACGGATACGACGGTGCTTTCGGAGCGGGGGTTGCGATCCTCATCGCCGGGTTGCTCTTGACCACGGCGGACTTCATCCTGGGCCGGACTCGCATCAGCGATACCAACGATATCCGCACCCGGTTGCGTCGAATGCGTAAGGTATAGCCCATGACAAAATCAGTGGTGTTATTGGACTACGGCGCGGGCAATATTCGCTCCGCCCAGCGTGCCCTCGAGCGCGTCGGGGCGGAGGTAACCGTCACGGCGGATCCTTATCAGGCCCTCGAGACGGATGGTCTGCTGGTTCCCGGCGTGGGCGCGTTCGATGCCTGCATGAAAGGGCTTAGGGCAGTGAATGGGCCAAGGATCATCGGCCAGCGCCTAGCAGGGGAGCGGCCGGTCATGGGCATTTGTGTGGGCATGCAGGTGCTTTTCGATGCCGGCGTCGAGCACGGCATCCACTCCACAGGCTGCGGCGAATGGCCAGGGACGGTCGAGCGCCTGCAGTCCGACGTTTTGCCGCATATGGGCTGGAATACCGTCGAGATGCCGGATGACAGCGCTATGTTTGCTGGACTTAATGCCGACGAGCGATTTTATTTCGTGCATACCTACGGCGTTCGCCGCTGGGAATTAGAAACCGTCATTACCCGCCCGCCGCTGGTGAGCTGGTCCACGCACGCCGGGGATTCTTTCGTGGCGGCGGTGGAAAATGGCGCTCTCTGGGCTACGCAATTCCACCCCGAAAAATCCGGAGATGCGGGCGCGCAGCTATTGGAAAACTGGATGCAGACTCTCTAGGTAGGATGAAACCATGACTTTTACGCTTTTGCCCGCAGTCGATGTCGCCGGCGGAAAAGCCGTGCGCTTGGATCAGGGAGAAGCCGGCACCGAAAAGGTCTACGGCGCCCCGCGGGACGCCGCACTCGAGTGGCAGCGCCAAGGCGCCCAGTGGCTGCACTTTGTTGACCTCGATGCTGCCTTTAATCGCGGTTCCAACCACGAGCAGATGGCGGGGATTACCCAAGAACTCGGCATTAATGTCGAGCTTACCGGCGGCATCCGCGATGATGCCGGGGTAGAGCGCGCGCTGGCCACTGGCGCGAACCGCATCAATATTGGCACCGCCGCCTTAGAAAACCCAGAGTGGATAGAAAAGATCCTGGGGCAGTATGGCGAGAAAGTTGCCGTGGACTTGGCGGTGCGCTTAGAAGATGGCGAGTGGCGCACAAAGGGCAATGGCTGGGTCTCAGATGGCGGGGATCTCTGGGAGGTACTCGAGCGCCTCGATGCCGCTGGGTGTCAACGCTTTGTGGTAACGGACGTTTCCAAGGACGGGACGCTGACTGGGCCCAATGTGGAATTACTGCGCGAGGTAGCTATGGCAACCGATGCCAAGGTGACCGCCTCCGGCGGCATTTCCTCCCTGGCAGATCTTAGCGAGCTGGCCCGGTATGAAAATGAGGGCATCGATTCGGCCATCATTGGCAAAGCGTTATATGAGGGAAACTTCAGCCTGAATGAGGCGCTAGCGGCGGTGGCAGAGGTAGAGCCGCTTCCCGCAGAGGTGCCCATCGATCCTTATGACCCCGAGGAAGAGTAAACGATGATGGATCCGCGCGAGTTGGTGGCCTTCGCGGAGGCGGCCGTTGACCAAGTCGAACCCATCTTTCGATCCGGCATCGGGGCGCCACCGGCCCACTTTAAGAGCCGGGGCGATTTCGCCACAGAGGTGGACTTGGCCATCGAAAAGCAGCTGCGCGAAATCTTGCAGCAGATGACCGGTATCCCGGTCTATGGGGAGGAATCCGGCGGAAGCATCCATGACACCGTGTGGGTGGTCGATCCAATCGATGGGACCGCAAATTATTCCGCGGGCAATCCCATGGCCGGCATCTTGGTTGCCCTAGTTCACGAAGGCCAGCCGGTTGCGGCCATCTCAGATTTTCCTCTTTTAGGCAGGCGCTTGGTTGCCAGCGATGGATCGCCGCTGCGCTCTGCGGGTGGACCATCCGGCGGATTCGGTGGAGGGGAGGAGTCCCCAGAATTCGATGATGCCCGTGGGCACGTGGGGTGTTTTTCCAACCTGCCCACCGCGGCATTCCACGAGCTGCGCGAAACCGGCTTGCGCCCACGCATCACGGGCTCAGTGGGGCTAGATAATGCCTTCGTTGCCCAGGGAGTTTTTGACGGTGCCGTCAATTTCTCTCCACACCCGTGGGATAACGCGGCGGGAGCGCTCCTTATCAAGGCAGCCGGAGGCATCGTCACGGATCCGGAGGGCAATCCGTGGACCGTGAAGTCGCGGGGTATGGTCTCTGGTACCCCGCAGGTGCACGAGACAATCCTGGAAATCCTATCTCACCACACAAATTAATCCCACCCCACCGACCTGTGAAGGAGTAAGCCCCGCATGGCTGTAGCCGTTCGCATAATCCCGTGCCTTGATGTGGATCAAGGCCGCGTAGTCAAGGGCGTGAATTTTGCTCACCTGCGCGATGCAGGAGACCCCGTGGAATTAGCCGCACGCTATGAAGAATTGGGCGCAGACGAACTGACTTTTCTTGATGTCTCCGCATCCAAGCACGGCCGGTCCACCATGCTCGATGTGGTACGCCGCACCGCCGATCAAGTCTTTATCCCCCTCACCGTGGGTGGGGGAGTGCGCAGCGTTGACGATGTCCGCGAGCTCTTGCGCACTGGCGCGGATAAGGTATCGGTCAATACCGCCGCGATAGGCAATCCCGACCTGCTGCGCGAATTGGCGGAAGTCTTTGGCTCGCAGTGCATCGTCTTATCCGTGGACGCACGGCGCACCGACGCAGCGCACGCACCGTCGGGGTTTGAAGTCACGACGCACGGCGGGACGACATCGGCTGGCATCGATGCAGTGGAATGGGCTCGGACCGGCGCCGAGCTGGGCGTAGGGGAGATCCTTTTAAACTCCATGGACGCTGATGGCACGAAGGCCGGATTCGACCTCGAACTTTTGCGCGTGGTGCGGGAAACAGTGAATATTCCCGTCATTGCCTCCGGTGGAGCGGGCGCGGCAGCGGATTTTCCACCCGCCGTTGAAGCGGGTGCCGATGCCGTCCTGGCCGCCAGCATTTTCCACTTTGGGGAGGTAGAAATTGGCGAGGTCAAAAAGGCCCTGGCAGAGTCTGGCTACGAGGTGCGCCGATGAGCAATCCCGCAGACTTTGAACTAGACCCACAGATAGCTGCGCTGCTCAAGCGCAATGAGCAAGGGCTCGTGCCAGCCATTGCCCAGGCCGATTCCGGCGAAGTGCTGATGCTTGCCTGGATGGATGACCACGCGCTGGCCCACACGCTGGCCACACGCAAGGGCACGTACTTCTCGCGCTCGCGCGGCGAGTATTGGATTAAGGGCGAGACCTCAGGACATACGCAGGACGTACTCGGTGTGCGCCTTGATTGCGATGGCGATACCATCTTGCTGACCGTGCGCCAGCGCGGTGCCGCGTGCCACACCGGTGACCGGACCTGCTTCGATGCGACAGTTCTTTTAGGGGATGATTCCTAATGACGAGGCGACTTGGCCCACTCCTTATCGCGGTGGGCACGGCAGTGCTGTGGTTTTCTTCCCGCAGCACCTGGGTAAAAGCGGTAAGCGAGGACGATAAATCAGGCTCAGCAACCAATGAGATCGTAGGGTCCGCCTGGTCCCTAGAGCTTATGGCCTTGACGCTGGTCCTCCTCGCCGGTGTACTCGCGGGCCTAGCGTTGCGCCGAACGGGGCGCCGCATCGTGGCCATCGTGTGCGCCCTCGCCGCCGCAGGCGCCGCGTGGAGTCCTATTAGCCTGCTGACCAGCGGCGCCGATGCCGAGCGCGCGCAAAAAATATTGCAAGGCGCGTCCGCAAATGAAAACGCGGTGGATTCTGCCGCAATTTCTGATTGGGCGACCGTCATTTCCACGGAAATCACCAAGCTCGGCCCCATCGTCGCCATTATCGGGGCCGCACTGGCATTTTTCGGCGCCGTACTCTTGGCCCAGAACCCAGGCAAGGACAAGGTCAAGGCGTCGAGCAAATACGAAACCCCTGCCGCCCGCCAAGAAAAGCTGGCGGAAGATTTGGAGACCTCATCCGATTCCGGCCGTGTGATGTGGGACGCGCTCGATAGCGATATCGACCCGACTGATGTGAGCCGTAAATAGCCCCGTTCGCGCAGCACAATTTCCGGAAACGCCCCGAATAGCGTTAATCTAAGTGTGATTTTAATCGCGCTTGGAGGGAGGTGCTCATGCCCACACCCATTGCCGTCGATCACCTGGTCGCTGGGGTGCTAGAGGATGTCGCCGCGCGCGAAGCCCGCGTTTCTTTCCAAGATATTAAGGCGCGCTCACGGGACATGGAGCCTCCCCGCGATGCCCGCGCGGCCCTTTTAAAACCCGGTTGTTCAGTCATTACTGAACTTAAACGTGCCGTTCCTTATACCGGAGAAATCGCCCACGTGGGCTCGGCCGAGCAGATGGCCGAATGGGCTCGCACCTTTGAGGACTGCGGCGTGCATTTGATGGCCTGCCAGACGGATACGCGGCGGTTTAACGGATCGCTTGAGGATATGGCGGCCGCGCGCGCTGCCATCGATATCCCGATGATGGCGCGCGATCTCATCGTGGATCCGTACCAGATTCACGAGGCCCGCTGCTTTGGTGCCGATGCGATCCCGCTGCAGGTCGAGCTTTTAGAACAAGCCCGGTTGGAAGCCCTCTTGGACCGCGCGGAATCGCTGGGGATGACCGCCATCGTGGAGGTGCGAACCTGCGGGGAGGTCAACCGCGCCATCAAGGCCGGCAGCAGTGTCATCGCGATCAATGCGTGGTCCCTTGCCTCGGATGAGATCAACCGAGAGGCCTTCAACGATATTGCCCCGGGGCTACCGGAATCGATCCTGCGCATCGCCGTGGGCGGGGTGAATAATGCCCGCAACCTTTTCCACTATGCCTCCCGCGGAGCGGATGCGGTACTGGTCGGCGAATCCGTCATGGCGGCTCAGGATCCCACCGCCTTGGCACGCTCTTTGGTGGCTGCGGGCCAACACCCAGCCTGCCCCTCGCGTAAAAGTCCCTAGGAAAAATCACCCCAAACTAGCTCAAGGGCACGCTGATAAGGCACACTATCTACGTGCATACTCAGAATCTTGCAAATATTCCCTCTCCGCCGCAGGGCGTGGTGTGGCATCTTGGCTCCATTCCAATCCATGCGTATGCGCTGTGCATCATCGCCGGCATCCTCGTGGGTATGTGGATGACGTTGAAGAGGTACACAGCCCGGGGCGGCAATCCCGATACCGTGTGGGATGCAACCATCGTCGTTATCCCCGCGGGCATCGTGGGCGGGCGGATCTATCACGTCATCACGGATAACCAGAAGTACTTCTGCGATACCTGCAATCCCGTCGATGCCCTCAAGGTCACCAATGGTGGTCTCGGCATCTGGGGCGCGGTCGCCTTAAGCGCCGTAGCGCTGTGGGTAATGTTTCGGATTAAGAAGATCCCCCTGGCACCGTTTGCGGACGCGGTGGCGCCTGGCCTCATCCTTGCCCAGGGCATTGGCCGGCTGGGTAACTGGTTTAATCAGGAACTCTACGGCCGGCCGACCGACGTTCCGTGGGCGCTGGATATTTACTACCGCGTCGATGAAGCGGGGGAATACGCACCGGTTTCCGGGCACTCTACCGGTGAGGTGATCGCTTCAGTGCACCCAACGTTTTTGTATGAGCTCATCTGGAACGTGCTGGTGTGCCTGTTCCTGTTGTGGGCGCACAAAGCATGGAAGCTGGGCCGCGGACGGGTATTCGCCCTCTACGTCGTGGGCTACACGCTGGGCCGCTTTTTCATCGAAGGCATGCGATCTGACGAAGCCACCGAAATTTTTGGCGTCCGTGTGAACCTCATCGTCTCCGCCGTTGTCTTTATCGCCGGTCTCATCGTCTTCTTCTTGCTGGACAGGCAGCGCAAGGGCCCCGAAACCCCAGCAGAAGTCGACCCGCGTTACTACCGCGAGCAGGCCGAGAGCGCTGCGGAAAATGGCGTCGAGGAAGACGAGAAACGCGTGGGAACAGCGCGTGCTCAAGGCACCTCGGGTACAGCAAGCGGCCGCTAATGACCGGTTATGTGTGATCGTGTCCGATTGCCCTAGTTAAGGCGCCAAAAAATTGTGGCCTGTCGGCGCGCGAGGGAGTAGGTTGGGGGTTGTTCAATTTCCCCGATGGAATAGGCCAATAATGCTGGATAGAAGAACCAAAATTGTCTGTACTCTCGGCCCCGCGGTAGCTAGCGGGGACGGAATTTTGCGCCTTGTAGAAGACGGCATGAACGTCGCGCGCCTTAACATGTCGCACGGCGAGCATGCGGACCACGAAGCCAATTACAAGTGGGTCCGCGAAGCCACCGAAAAGACCGGCCGGAACGTAGGTATCTTGGCCGATCTCCAGGGCCCTAAGATTCGCCTCGGCCGCTTTAAGAACGGCGAAGAGCAATGGGATAACGGTGAAATCGTCCGCATCACTGTAGACGATGTAGAAGGCACCCACGACCGCGTATCCACCACCTACAAGGGCTTGGCAGAAGACGCAAAGCCTGGCGATCGCTTGCTTATTGATGACGGCAAGGTCGCTGTCGTCTGCAAAGAAGTAGACGGCAATGACGTGGTGTGCGAGGTCACCGAGGGTGGCCCCGTATCCAATAACAAGGGCGTGTCCCTGCCCGGCATGAGCATTTCGGTGCCGGCATTGTCTGAGAAGGACATTGAGGACTTGCGCTTTGCCCTGCAACTCGGTGTGGATTACATTGCGCTGTCCTTCGTGCGTTCGCCTGCCGATGTCGACAAGGTCCACGAGATCATGGACGAGGAAGGCCGCCGCGTGCCGGTCATCGCCAAGCTGGAAAAGCCCGAGGCCGTCGATGCCCTCGAATCCATCATCTTGGCTTTCGACGCCGTGATGATTGCCCGTGGTGACTTGGGCGTCGAGGTTCCGCTGGAAGAGGTGCCACTCTTCCAGAAGCGAGCTATCCAGATTTCCCGCGAGAACGCGAAGCCGGTCATCGTGGCCACCCAGATGCTGGATTCCATGATTGAGAACTCCCGCCCGACCCGCGCGGAGGCTTCCGACGTGGCCAACGCTGTGCTCGACGGCGCCGATGCGGTAATGCTGTCCGGCGAGACCTCCGTGGGCGCGGATCCGCACAACGTCGTGCGGACCATGTCGCGCATCGTCAAGCGCTCCGAGACCGATGGCCAGGTCCCGCCGCTGGCGCACGTCCCGCGCACCAAGCGCGGCGTGATGTCCTATTCCGCCCGCGATATTGCAGAGCGCCTGAACGCCAAGGCCATCGTTGCCTTTACCTCTTCCGGCGATACCGCAAAGCGTGTTGCTCGCCTACACTCTGACCTGCCACTGCTGGTATTTACCCCGAATGAAGATGTGCGCTCCCAGCTGGCGCTGACTTGGGGTGCAGAGACCTTCTTGAGCCCTGACGTCAAGTCCACGGATGAGATGATGGAGGCCATCGATAAGTACTTGCTGGACTTGGACGAGTACGACGAGAATGACTTGGTCGTCGTCGTTGCAGGTACCCCTCCGGGAATCTCCGGCAATACCAACATGATTCAGTGCCACATTTTGGGAGAAACTATCAAGGACTAGCGCACTGAAAAATCCGCCGCGCCCCCAACTCCAGTGAAAAGGGGGACGCGGCGGATTTTTTATGTTGAGTTAAGCGCCCAGGTACGCCAGCACCGCTGCATGGGCGGCCTGGGTGGAGGCCTTGACCGTGGGCTCGTAATCCGGCAGGAAGTTGGCCTGGTGGTTGACCGGGGGATCGGCCAACTCGGCATCTGGGGTGCACCCTACGTGCCAAAAGACGTACGGCACGCCCCATGCCTGCGGGAGGTAACAAAAGTCTTCGGAAGCGGTCGAGGGCGAGGCGGTAACGGATGATTCTCCGAAGGTGGCCGTAAAGACCTCGTCGATGGGCGAATACGCGGCGGCATCATTATCGGTGACCTCGCCGTGCGCGTAGTACTCGAAGGTGGGGTCTTTTTCGCAGCCAGAGGCCACGCACTCGGCTTTTACCATGCGCTCTAAGGAGGCATAGACCTTTTCTGCCAGGGCTGGATCATAAAAGCGGGTATTGAGCACGAGCTCGGCGGAATCCGGGATGATGTTGTTTTTATCGCCGGAATGGAGCTCGCCTACAGAGATGACGAAGAACTCGTGCGGGGCCACCTCGCGGCCGACGATGGCCTGGAGCCGAGTGACGATCATCGCCGCAATATAGGTTGGATCGATGGAATTATGCGGCATGGAGGCGTGGGCGGATTTGCCAAAGATGCGGATGCGCAGGGAATCGCAACCGGCCATGATGGGGCCGACGGTATGGCGCACGGTGCCGGCGCGGCCGGGCATGATGTGTTGGCCCAGGCAAATATCGGGGCGGGGGATGCGCTCGGTGAGGTTATCGGCGATCATGTATTTCGCGCCCATGGATGATTCCTCCGCCGGCTGGAACAGGGCGAGGAAGGTGCCGGACCAAGTGTCGCGGGAGGCATCGAGAAGCGCGCAGGCACCGAGCAGGGCGGTGGTGTGCATGTCGTGCCCGCAGGCGTGCATGTAGTCATTGGTCGAGGAATACTCCACGCCGGTGGCTTCCTTGACCGGCAAGGCATCGAAATCGGCGCGCATAAGCGCGGTGGGTCCATCGCCGTTGCGGAAAATGGCAACCATGCCGTGCCCGCCGATGTTTTCTTCTACTTCGCAATCAAACGCCGCCAACTTTGCGCGGATGCGCGCCGCGGTGCGTTCCTCCTCGTGGGAGAGCTCGGGGTGGCGGTGCAGATCTTCGTAAAAGTCCCGTTGCCACGCCAGGTCAATATCCGCAGAGTGGACCACGGAAGCGATGTTTGTGGAATAAGACATAGTTTTCATCCCTTTGGTTAGGGTAGGGTCAGCTATATGCCGACTATTCAATTCGATGTATTGGTTCCAGATGAGCAAGCGGACCGCGTGGAGGAAATTTTTACCACTGCCACCGATAAGCTGGTAGCGGGCGGATCGCTTGCCTCCGCCGAGGTTACTCGCCCAGCAGATCCCCAATTCCCTGAGGGCTTGGAGGAACAGCTGCAGCAAAATTATCGCGATGAACATGAAGAGCGCGATTTAGAAGGCGCGCACGCCCACCGTTACAACATTGCGGTGGAGGGGGCGACCGGATCTGTGAACCAGTTGGCTATGGTGCTGTCGCGCTTGCTCACGCCGCACGCTGTATTGCCCAAGGACCACGTGCTGCTGGAGGATGAATTGGCACATGAGCGCCCGGCCATCTTTCCGTGGACGGTCGAGATTCGCCCTTAGCCCAGCTGCTTGACGATGTCCCGGGCAGCCCTAGCCAGCTGCTCCGGCATCCCACCTTCTTGGTCTAGCTCCGCGGTGAAGTGCTCGGTGTCCTGATTGATGGCCCCGGCAATGATGCCGACCGGGGTAGAGGACTCCGCCGCCAAGTCCGCGACGGTGCCAACGACCTTGCCGGTTAAGGATTGCTCATCAAAGGCGCCTTCCCCGGTGATGACGAGGTCTGCTTGAGAAATGGCATCAGCGAGGCCGAGGGCCTTCGCCACGTGGGCCCCGCCAGAAACGACGCGGGCGTGCTCATCGGTGCCCCATAGGGCGCGAGAAAGCCAGGTAAGCCCGATAGGAATGCCGCCTGCTGCACCGGTAAATTCCGTCTCTGGATCTGTGCCGGTGACCTTGCACAATTGGAGAAGTGCCCCGGCAAGCAGCGCTACTTGTTCGCCTTCCGCGCCTTTTTGGGGTCCGTACATGGTGGCAGCCTGCATGGCCTTAGCCCGGGTATCGGCCAAGAGCGTGAAATCAACCATGCCCGCTTTGATATTTAATTGCGCGGTATCGATGGAATCGAGCTGCACCAGTGGGGCACCGCCCTTGGGTAGGGCATAGCCGCGTGCGTCGTGGGCGGCGGCGCCAAGGGCTGCAAGGATGCCCATACCGCCGTCAATGCTGGCCGTGCCGCCAAGGCCGAGCACGATGGAGGTGGCGCCGCGGGATTGGGCATCGGCAAGCAGCACGCCCGTGCCATATGAATCCGCGTGGAGGGGATCGAGCGCGTCGCGGACCGCGGGCAGCCCAGTGGCGGCGGCGACATCGATGAAAGCCGTGTGCCCAGCGAGGAAATACTGCGCCTCGGTCAAGCGCCCCACCGCATCCGTTGTGGGCAGGGTAATGGTCTGGGTTTCCTGCCCGCCCGCCGCGGCGGCCTGGGCCAGCACTTGGGCGGTGCCTTCCCCGCCATCGGCCATCGGCAAGGTGGTGACGGTGGCGGTGGGGTAGTGCTGGCGGATTCCATTGGCTATTCCGGCTGCGGCTTCCGTGGCAGAAGCGGTACCTTTAAAAGAGTCAGGCGCGACAACAATATGCATGCCCGCGATTATAAAGCCCGCGACCTCCGCGGCGGCTTTTTGCTAGGAATCCGAACGTTCTACAGAAAATATTTAACTTTATTGTCGCAGGTAAAAGCGGGTAAGTGGGGGAGTGAGAAATAATTGTACTTGCATTATCGGTAGATTGATAGGAAACTGGTTCCTGCTAGTCAAACTCCACGAGAATGGGATTTATACACTATGTCTGTTGATAGCCAGATTTCTGAGTACTACGACAAGCTACTCAAGCGCAACGCCGGTGAACCGGAATTCCACCAGGCGGTGTCCGAGGTGCTGGACTCGCTCAAGATCGTCCTGGATAAGGACCCACACTACGCAGACTACGGTCTGGTCGAGCGCCTGTGTGAGCCAGAGCGCCAGCTCATCTTCCGCGTCCCATGGGTTGATGACAACGGCGAGGTGCAGGTCAACCGCGGTTTCCGCGTGCAGTTCAATTCCGCGCTCGGCCCGTACAAGGGCGGCCTGCGTTTCCACCCCTCGGTAAACCTGGGCATCATTAAGTTCTTGGGCTTTGAGCAAATTTTTAAGAACTCCCTGACCGGCCTGCCCATCGGTGGCGGCAAGGGTGGCTCCGACTTTGACCCGAAGGGCAAGTCTGAGCAGGAAGTTATGCGCTTCTGCCAGTCCTTTATGACCGAGCTGCACCGTCACATCGGCGAGTACCGCGACGTTCCTGCCGGCGACATCGGCGTCGGCGGCCGCGAAATCGGCTTCCTCTTCGGCCAGTTCCGCCGCCTGACCACCCAGCACGAGTCCGGCGTCCTGACCGGCAAGGGCCTGACCTGGGGCGGTTCCTTGGTACGTACCGAGGCGACCGGTTTCGGTGCCGTCTACATCACCGAAGAAATGATGAAGACCCACGGCGAGTCCTTCGACGGCGCCAAGGTCATCGTGTCTGGCTCCGGTAACGTTGCCATCTACGCCGCCGCAAAGGCGCAGGAATTGGGCGCTACCGTCGTCGCGATGTCTGACTCCTCCGGCTACATCTCCACCCCGAATGGCGTGGACGTTGAACTGCTTCGCGATGTCAAGGAAGTTCGCCGCGAGCGCATCTCCACCTACGCCAAGGAAGCTGGCAATGGCGTGGAGTTCCACGAGGGTGGCAATATCTGGGACGTCCAGGCAGATGTTGCACTTCCGTGTGCAACCCAGAACGAGCTCGACGGCGAATCCGCTAAGAAGCTCGTCGAGGGCGGCGTCCGCTACGTTGCAGAGGGCGCTAACATGCCGTCTACCCCGGATGCGGTACACGTATTCCAGGACTCCAAGATCAACTTCGCACCCGGCAAGGCTGCCAACGCCGGTGGTGTGGCAACCTCCGCACTGGAGATGCAGCAGAATGCATCCCGCGACTCCTGGTCCTTCGAGTACACCGATGACCGCCTGCGCGGCATCATGAGCAACATCTTCAAAAACATCGACAACACGGCCAAGGAATACGACCGTGAAGGCGACTACGTGGCTGGCTCCAATATCGCCGGCTTCAAGAAAGTGGCTGACGCCATGCTGGCACAAGGTGTTATCTAAACTCCCTTAACCCACGCTCCCCATTTCTCCGCATGCGCGGGGAGGTGGGGAGTTTCTGCATTGTTGCGAGGACACGGCAGCCGTATGCGCCTGTGCCGCGGGTATGTGGAGGGAAAATGGGTTAATCGCACACGGGAAACGGATCGAACTCAGAGGGCTTTGGCCTGCGTTGCACCGGCCTGAGGATCCAAGGCGCGCCCTCCACACAATGCAGGGTGCTGCGTTGTAGAATTCCCAGCATGTACCGTGTCTTTGAATCCCTTGATGAATTAGTTCAGCATTTGGAGCAGGCTTCTGGCTTTCCCATGACCTCCAATTGCTTGGTCCCCCGCCATGAGATGCTGGCGCTTCTCGATGACCTGCGCAACGCGCTGCCCGTAGAAATCGACGACGCGCAGGACGTTTTAGACAAGCAAGACGAGATTATCCGCGGCGCCGAAGAGCGCGCAGATAACACCATTAATGAGGCGTCTGCGGAGGCCACTGACATGGTGAACCAGGCGCGCCAAGAGGCCGATACCACGGTCGCGCAGGCAGAAGAACATGCCCAGCGGCTGGTGGCCGATGCCGAGGCGCGCGCCCAGGCCACAGTTGAGCAAGCCCGCGCAGATGCAGACCGCACCATTGCGCAGGCAAACGAGGAATACGAGCGCTCGGTGGCGGAGGGCCGCCAAGAACAAGAGCGTTTGGTCTCCGAGTCTGAGGTCGTCCGCCGCGCCAACGAAGAAGCCAATCGGATCGTGGAAACCGCATACACCGAATCCAACCGGCTGCGCACGGAGTGCGATGACTTTGTAGATAGCAAGCTCAGCGAATTTGAAAGTTCCCTCAGCGGCCTCCTGCGCACCGTAAACTCCGATCGTTCCGCGCTGCGCGGAGGGGCAGGCGTGCGCTCTCGCGGCGGCGACTACCTGCCGTCCACTAACGCTGGCGTACCCCGCGGTGGTGCTACCGGTGGTACCGGTGCTGCACGCTATGGCGGCGACGACGGTTACGAGCGCCGTTATACCGAGCGCTAAAGGCTTAAATTACAAGGCACGACGCTTAAGAAAGTCCTGCTGCACGGGTGATTTGCTCAAATCGCGTCACCGTGTAGCAGGACTCATTGTGCCTGTGGGAGTCTAGACCGAGCTGCGCGAGGTGGAGTAGCGCGGCGTGGGGGATGATGAGGGGGCATCGGCAAGCGTGGCATCAGCAGCATTCGTAGCAGGGTGAGGGCGCTGGTTTTGGACTGCCACGAAGGCCACGATCCCCGCGCTGACCAGGCCGGGGAAGAGGAAGGTGACTAGGGCCGTGGTGAAGTAGGAGGTTAGCGAGGTCATCGAGCCGCTCATAAAGTCTTGGGGGAAGAATATCGCGCTAAGACTAATAACTGCGCCTGCGGTCAGGAACATGGCGCCGACGCTAAGCAGCGTGCAGGCAAGGGCTTCGCGCGAGAGCCAGGTGATGGCGGCGGCGCTGGCGGAAAATACGAGGGCGCCGGTAAGCACCGTGAGGTCGAGGCCGGAGGGGATGACCAAAATCGCGCCGGCAATCAGCCCCGCGCACATGCTGAGGCTAAGGGCGGAGGACAGGCGCAGGCCCTTGTCGCCGTAGATGCCAGAGTGGTCAGCCTTGGGCAGGCGGTGGAGGACTGCCCCAGAAATGACCAAGAAGGTGGCGGGAAGGCAGCACAACACTCCGAATCTAGGAGCGATAGCGCTCAAATCTCCTGAGGCCGCGGCCAAGTTGTAAGTCATGCTTTCAGGCTAAGGCCGCCGCGGCCTGCGGGAAAGGGAAAACCGGCAAGCCATAGCGCTTTATGCCCAAACCTTCAGTTTCTTGCCAGAAAATGCGGTCATGCCAGCAACTACGCGGAGTTTGCGAGGCAGGGTAGACTACCAACTGTTATGACATCTCCATTGAAGTTCGATGTGGGCGATTTATTAAACGCCCAAGGCGCTGACGCACTGCCGGAACAACGCACCCAGACGGGCCCTGCACCGGAAAGGATTGGCGTGGAAATGATCGCCATCCCCAAAGGCGAAGATCTCACCGTTGCTGCGACCCTGACCCCGCTGGGCTCAGGGGTGTTGGTTGATGCGGATATCTCCGGTGTCCTCACGGGCGAATGTGCGCGCTGCTTAAATGAGCTCCACCCGCAGCTGGATCTACACGTGACTCAGGTCTTTGCCGCCGATGAGTCCTTTGTCAGCGGCGATGAAGCCGATTCTGACGATGCCGGTTCGGGCGATGAAATTCCCGAAATCCAAGACGATGAGCTGGATCTACTCCAGGCGGTTATCGATGAAGCCGGCCTGAATCTTCCCTTCGCCCCCGTCTGCGAAGACGGCTGCGATATCCAGACCCCAGAGGGTGTGACCACCGGAATCTCCGGGGAAGAAGAGGAAGCGGAGAAGATAGACCCGCGCTGGGCAGGTCTGGAGAAATTCCTATGAGCCGCAAGAAGAAGCTAACGGGGCAAGAGGCGTGGGAAGCTACCTTTGCGGCGGTCGATCACACCCCGCTCTTGGAATCGCTCGACGTTGCCCTGGAACCGGACAATCTGCGCTTGGCGCTCACGCACCGTTCTTTTGCCAATGAAAACGGGCACCTGCCTAATAACGAGCGCCTTGAGTTTTTGGGCGATGCCGTCTTAGGGCTATCGGTGGCCGCGAAACTATACGTGACGTATCCATCGCGCCCCGAATCCGATATCTCTAAGATGCGCGCGTCCATCGTCTCGCGCTATGGTCTTTCCGATGTCGCGCGTGAAATCAACCTAGGCCCGCATATCCTACTGGGCAAGGGTGAACAGTCCACCGGTGGGCGCGATAAGGATTCCATCCTTGCGGATACCACCGAGGCGATTTTCGGCGCCATTTATCGCGAGCACGGCTTTGAAACCGCCCGCGATGTGATCCTGCGCCTCTTCGCGGAAAAGATCGATAATGCCTCCGTCAGTGGCCGCCACTTGGACTGGAAGACCACCTTGCAGGAGCTGTGTGCCGAGCTGAAGGCACCCATGCCGGTGTATTCGGCAACCGCTACCGGCCCAGAACACGATCAAACCTTCAGCGCGGTTGCCACCGTCGCCGGGCTGACCGTGGGGCACGGGCAGGGCCACAATAAGAAATTAGCGGAACAGCAGGCCGCGCAAGAGGCATGCCAAACCCTGCGCGAAACCCCGTTGCTGGTGCAAGGGACCGCTCATAAAGAAGGCTAAATAATGCCAGAGTTGCCCGAAGTAGAATCGGTGCGCCGCGGGGTGGAAACCTACGTCGTGGGCCAAGAGATTACGGCGGTAGACATTGCGCACCCGCGGGCGAACCGCGGCCAAGATGAGCCGCTCGCGGGCCTTATAGTGGGCAAGGAAATCGCCGCGGTCGCCCGCCGTGGCAAATTCATGTGGCTGGAATTCGTGGGGGAGGACCCGATGGATAGCCACCGCGACGTGCTTTTTATTCACCTAGGCATGTCGGGGCAGCTGCGCATCGGCCACACCGACTCCCCGCATCGCCGCATCACGGTAGAGCTCAGCGATGGCACCGAGCTGCACTTCGTGGATCAGCGCACCTTTGGATACTGGCTGTATGCGCCGTGGTCCAAGATTTCGCATATCGGCTTGGATCCATTGGAACCCGATTTTGATATCGCCAGCGCCGCGCGCCGCCTGCGGCAGAAGAAAACCGCGGCAAAAACGGCGCTATTGGATCAAACGCTGGTATCTGGCATTGGCAATATCTACGCAGATGAAGCGCTGTGGGCAGCACGTATTTCACCGCGCAAGAAGGCTTCTGTGCTGCGTCAGAAAGACGCGGTGGCGCTATTAAGCGCGGCGCAGACCGTGATGTCGGCCGCCCTCAAAGCGGGGGGAACCAGCTTTGATTCTTTGTACGTTAACGTCAATGGTGAATCTGGCTATTTCGCGCGCTCGCTTGCCGCCTATGGCCGCGCTGGCCAGCCATGTTCCCGCTGCGGCACACCTATTGAGCGGTGTGTAATCGGGGGACGCTCGAGCCATTATTGCCCCCACTGTCAATAAGCCTGCACCCGTGAGATTCACGTTGTGCACCTTTAGGCAGTAAATTAATTCGCATGGAATTTCTCGAAAATGTCGTCACGACATTTAACGATGGCGTGTGGACATACATCCTGCCCTGGCTGCTCATCGGCGCAGGCCTGTTATTTGGCGCTCGCACCGCGGTGGTGCAGATTCGCAAGGTACCCGATATGCTGCGCGCCGTCGTCGAGCGCCCCAAAGGCGACGATGAGGATGAGGGCGCAGGAAGTGGGGGAATCTCCGCGTTTAAGGCATTTACCATTTCTGCGGCATCGCGGGTGGGTACCGGCAATGTGGCCGGCGTCGCGGTGGCCATCTCCGTAGGTGGGCCTGGCGCCGTCTTTTGGATGTGGATCATCGCCCTGCTCGGTGGCGCGACCGCCTTTGTGGAATCCACCCTGGCGCAGCTGTGGAAGGTGCGCAATGGTGATACGTACCGCGGCGGGCCGGCCTACTACATGAAGCGCGGCCTGGGCTGGGGCCCGCTCGGCGTTCTTTTCTCTATTGCCATCGTCTTTACCTTTGGCTTGGTCTATAACTCTTTCCAGACCAACGCGATCGCTGAAGCCGTGGCCTTTTCCTTCGGCCGCGAAGACGATGCCACCTTTGGATCTATCATTGGCATCATCATCGCGATTGCCGCGGGCCTCATCATTTTCGGCGGCGTGAAGCGCATTGCGAACATTACTCAGGTAGTCGTTCCGTTTATGGCCCTGGCGTACCTGCTCATCGGTGGCTTTGTGGTCATTACGAACTTTGACAAGGTCCCGGGCATGCTGGGAGATATCATCGGCCACGCGCTTGGCTTTAAGGAAATCGCCGGTGCGGGTATCGGTACCGCGATGATGAAGGGTATCCAGCGCGGCCTGTTTTCCAATGAGGCAGGCGAGGGTTCTGCCCCTAACGCGGCGGCTACCGCCACCGTCTCCCACCCGGTAAAGCAGGGCCTGGTGCAGACCTTGGGCGTGTACTTCGACACCATCGTGGTCTGTACCATTACCGCCTTCCTGATCCTGCTTGGCCCGGAAGTTGCCTACGGCGAAGAGGCCGAGGGTGTTTCCCTGACGCAGGCGGCCTTGTCCGCCGAGGTTGGACACTGGGGAATTCACTTCGTCAGCTTCATCTTGTTCTTCTTGGCCTTTTCTTCCATCTTGGGCAACTACTACTTGGCTGAAGCCAACCTGGAATACCTCACCACCAATAAAACGGTGCTGCAAATCTTCCGCCTCGTGGTGCTGTTCTTCGTTTGGTTCGGCGCCGTCGGTTCTTTGCCCTTGGTCTTCGCCTTGGCGGATACCGGTGCGGCGACGATGGTGATCCTGAATATCATCGCCATTGTCCCGCTATCCGGCGTGGCCATTCAATTGCTAAAGAACTTCAACGAGCAGCGCAGTAAGGGAATCGATCCGGTCTTCCACCGCGATATGCTTCCGGATGTGCCCGGCGTGGAGTGCTGGGACGGCTCCGATCCCGTGACCCGCCGCAGCGATGCTGATCGCAAAATCTTGCGCGATCGCGGCGAGGCCGATCGCTATTAATATCGCTATTAATGAGGAAGGTGCAGTGACATGGAAAGAATGACCGCCTTTGTGCACGGCAACGTGCAAGGAGTGGGCTTTCGTTGGTGGACGCGCTCGCGCGCCCTGGAACTAGGCCTTGCTGGGCATGCGACCAACCTGGCAGATGGCCGCGTGCAGGTTGTTGCTGAGGGCCCGCGCACCGAGTGTGAGAAGCTCTTGGAACTGTTGCAAGAGGAACCGAGCACCACCCGCCGTCCGGGAAGCGTCGATCTCGTGGTTGAGCAGTGGGCGGCTGCGAAGGGTGAAAGCGGCTTTGTCGAGCGCTAATAGCCAACCCAATGCTTGCTATAACTCGTGTCTTAACGGCTTGCTAGACTATCCCAAATGCACCTGAAATCGCTGACGCTCAAAGGCTTTAAGTCATTCGCGTCGGCGACGTCTCTCAAATTTGAGCCGGGCATCTGCGCCGTCGTCGGCCCGAACGGCTCCGGCAAATCCAACGTGGTCGATGCCCTTGCCTGGGTCATGGGAGAGGCCAGCGCGAAAACCCTGCGCGGCGGCAAGATGCAAGACGTCATCTTCGCTGGGACAGGCGACCGCAAGCAATTGGGCCGGGCCGAGGTCACACTCACCATCGATAATGCCGATGGTGCCCTGCCCATCGAGTACTCCGAGGTCTCTGTGACCCGCCGCATGTTCCGCGACGGCGCGAGCGAATACGAAATCAACGGGGCGAAGGCCCGGTTGATGGATATCCAGGAACTGCTTTCTGATTCCGGTATTGGCCGGGAAATGCACATCATCGTGGGGCAGGGCAAGCTTTCTGAAATCCTGGAATCGCGCCCCGAGGATCGCCGCTCCTATATCGAGGAAGCCGCCGGCGTCCTCAAACACCGCCGCCGCAAAGAAAAAGCCCAGCGCAAACTTACGGGCATGCAGGCCAATTTGGATCGCCTGCAAGATTTGACCGATGAGCTGGGAAAACAGCTCAAGCCCTTGGCGCGGCAGGCAGAAGCCGCCCAGCGCGCGGCAACAGTGCAGGCAGATGTACGCGATGCGCGCCTGCGCTTGGCCGGAGACCGCATCGTCGGCTTGCGGCAAAAGCTTTCCGCTGCCGAGCAGACCGCGACGGCCCTATCCACCCAGGTGGAAGAGACCACGGCGCAGCTCGAAGAGGCGACCGAGCACCAAATGGAGCTGGAAACCCAGCTAGAGGAGGTCAATCCGCAAGCGGAAGCCGCCCAAAAACTGTGGTTTGATCTCTCCACCTTGTCCGAGCGCATTGCGGCGACCCAGCGCATCGCAGAGGAGAGGGCGGATAATGCCGGGTCCCAGGTCGCCTATGCCGGCCAGGATCCGGATGATCTTGAGGCCAAGGCGACGCGCGCGGACGAGGAGCACGAGGAGCTCTTGGAAGCGGCAGAAGAAGCTGCGGAGCGGTTGGAAAGCATCCGGGAGGAAGTAGCGGAGCGTCGGCAAGCATTCGAGGCCGCAGAGCACGAACATATGGCGCAGGTGCGCGCTATTGCGGACCGCCGCGAGGGCGTCGTGCGCCTTTTTGCCGCCGAGGAAAAGGCCGCGGGGCAGGTGGCCAGCGCGGAAGAGGAATTGGCGCGGCAAGAAGAGGCCGTGGCCTCGCTGCAGCAACGCACTCAGAACGCGCAGGCAGAAGCCGCTGAGGTAGCGCAGAAGCTGGATAATTATGCTGCGGAGCGCCAGCCTTTGGAGGAAGCGCATACGCGGGCTGCCAGCGAGTCGGGCGCTGCCGATAAGCGCTTGGACCAGCTCCGCGATGCCCAGCGCGAGCGCGAGCGCAGTGTCTATACGCTGCGGTCCCGCATCGATACGCTATCCCAGACTATCCCTGAGCCGGTCGAGGTAGGTGAGGAATTCCAGCCATTGGCCGCATACATTTCTACGACCTACGAGTCAGCGGTTGCGGCCGCCTTGGGCACCTTCGCTGAAGCACAGGCGGGTCAGCTGACCGAAGGGTTGATTGCGGATTTGGAGAAGGGCCCGCGCTCGGCGCTGCTGGATGCGGCAGCGACCGCGCCTGCAAGCTCGTGGCGCGTCGATGCCGATCTTCCGCCGCAGACCTCCTGGCTGCTGGATCACATAACGGTCCAACCTGCGGTTTCGACGGCATTGCACCGGCTGCTTGCCGATGTCGTCCTCGTCCCCGATATTGCCCACGGCCGGCGCCTCGTCTCCGATGATCCGCGCCTGCGCGCCGTGACCGCTTCGGGCGTCGTCATTGGCGAAGGGTGGGTCGAGGTCGGTACCGGATCCTCGTCTACCGTGGAGGTTTCCGCTCGCATCGCGGAGGCCGAAGAGGAGCTAGAGCAAGCCAATCAGGCCCTGGACGAGCTCTCCGGCACCCTGGAGGGAGCAAGGATTGCTGCCGAAGATGCCCGCGTGACGGCCGCGTCCGCGAAGGCAGCTTTGCGGGAGCACGATACCGAGGTTGATGCTTGGAAGCGCGATCACCACCGCTTGGAAAAGCAGTACGAGGCCAATAAAGCGGAGCTGGAAAAGTCCGCCCAGCGCGCCACCGAGATTGAGGTGCGGCTGCAGAAAGCCAATAAAGAGCTTGCCGATGCCCGCGATAGGCTCGCCCGCGTCGACGCCGACGATCAACCAGACGAGCCCTCGTCCGCAGATAGGGATGCCGCCTCGGCCGCGCTGGAAGAAGTAAAGTCCATGGAAATGGAGGCCCAAGTTGCCGCCCGCTCGGCGCAAGAGCGCGTGGGCCAAGTTGCCGGCAAGGCTGATAATCTGCGGCGCCAGGCCCAACACGAACGCCAAGCGAAGGCCCGCCATGAACAGGCGATGGCCCGCCGCAAGGCACAGGGCCAATTGGCCGCTACAGTGGCACGACACGCACAGGACTTGGCCGCGCGGGCGAACCAACTCTTAACCCGCGCCACCTCTGAGCGCGATGAGTTTTTGCACGAGCGCAACTCCTTAAATTCCCAATTGCAGCAGGCCAAGCAGGCGGTCTCGGCTGCACGCCAAAATAGCGACCGGCTAACCGCGCGGGCGCATGAAGCAGAACTGGCGCGCTCGCAGGCGCAGGTGCGCCTGGATGAAGCGGAGAAAAAGATTGGCGAACAGCTGGGCATCGCCATCGCTGACCTGCTGCGCGATTTCACCCCGGGCGAAGACTTTGACCGCAGCGCGGAAAAGTCGCGGCTGCAGCAGGCGGAAAAGGATCTGAATTCGCTGGGCAAGGTTAATCCCTTGGCCTTGGAAGAATTTAAGGCGCTGGAAGAGCGATACAGCTACCTGTCCACCCAGCTCGATGACGTCATCCAAGCCCGGAAGGATCTCGCCGGGGTGATTTCGGACGTGGATAAGCAGATCCTGCAGCTGTTTACCGATGCCTGGCGGGATGTGGAAGCAGAGTTTCCCAAGGTATTCAATACCCTCTTTCCGGGTGGAGAGGGCCGGTTGATCCTTACCGAGCCAGAAGACATGCTCACCACCGGCATCGAGGTAGAAGCCCGCCCGCCCGGTAAGAAGGTCAAGCGCCTGTCGCTGCTTTCCGGCGGTGAGAAATCCCTTACCGCACTGGCCATGCTCGTGGCTATCTTCCGCGCACGCCCCAGCCCGTTCTATGTCATGGATGAGGTCGAGGCAGCGCTTGATGATGTCAATCTGCGCCGGCTCATCGCCTTATTCGAGGAGTTGCGGAAGGATTCCCAGCTTATTGTCATCACGCACCAAAAACCCACCATGGATGTGGCCAACGTCCTTTATGGCGTGACCATGCGCGGTGATGGCATCACCCGGGTCATTTCCCAGCGCATGAATCCAGCCGGACTCGCGCCGGGAGCCGAGCAAGCAAGCCAGGATGCAACGCGGCTTGGAGTTGATGCGCCGCAATCAACGGAATAAAAGATTTCCCCTCCCTTATGTGCCGCAAGCCCGAAAGGCTGGCACTATAGAGGCATGAATTCTTTATGGTTATGGATCGGCATAGCAATCGTTGTCATTGTGCTGATTGTCGTCTTTATTGCAATTGGCAAAAAGCGCGGTGAGTCCAAGAAGGTTTCTTTCGAGAAACCCAAGGAAGAAGAGCCAAAGCAGCTAACCCAAGAGCAAAAGTCCGGCAATTACCAGGCGAAGTCTGGCTTCAACTTTGCCCCAGCGGGCGCGAAAGAACCCGAGAAGGTAGCGCAGGAGAAGCCACAGCAGGCTAAGCAGGAGCAGCAGCCGGCGCCTTCGGAGAAAGCGGAGCCGAGCGCTACCGATATCGCAAACGCCCAGCTCAACGGTGAAGAGCCGCCGGCGGCCAAGCGATCTGCACCGGCTAAGGATAAAGGCACTGCACCCGAAAAGGCAGCCAAGCAGGATAAGGACACAGGAAAAGACAACGGCGCTGGCGATGAAGCTAAGGCCGATTCCGAGTCTGCTTCCACTCCGGAAGCCAAGTCCAAGCCTGCCGCGGATAAGACCGAAGATAAGGGTGCTGCCGGTACGGCCGCAGCTGGGGGAGTCGGCGCCGCTGCTGCTGCAGCCTCTGGTGACCGCCAGGAATCCGCCGCAGATGATGCAGATAAGGAACCTGCAGATCAGGCAGAGGATCAATCTGATAAGCCGGATTCCGCGCAGGCTTCCACACCTGCTTCTGGTGAGAAGGAAGCAGAAGAAAAAGAAGCAAAGGGCAGCGAGCAATCCGCCCCAGCTGCTGCCGAGAAACCTGCGGCAGCGAGCGCAGGCGAACGCGGCGAGCCGGACCATGAAGAAAAAGCCCCAGAAGACGTTGTATCCGTCGAGACCGCCGAGGTAGAAGATGAATCGCCAGTCTTTGACGCGGTGGTAGATGATAAAGACGCAGACCAGATCGAAGAACGCGTCGATAACCACGAGGAAGCCGAAGAAGCCGCAGCTGCAGCCGATGCACAAACGGATGCGGCGGAAGCGGCCAAGGAACAAACGCCTGTACCAGATGGCGAGCCTGCCGCGACGGGCCAGCCCACCGAGGACATTGCTCCGGCGGGAGGCCGCCTCGGCCGACTGCGCGGCCGCCTCTCTCGTTCCCAGAACGCCATCGGCCAAGGACTGATGGGGATCCTTTCCGCCGGTGATCTGGATGAAGACGCCTGGGAGGAAATCGAAGATACCCTCATCATGGCGGACCTTGGCACCAAGTCCACGATGAAGGTCACCGATTCTTTGCGTGACAAGATCGCTGAGCGTGGCGTGTCGAGCGAAGAAGAAGCACGTGCGATGCTGCGTGAATGCCTCATCGAGGCCTGCCACCCAGAAATGGATCGCTCCATTCGCGCGATGCCTAATGACGGCAAGCCGGCCATCGTGATGGTCGTGGGCGTTAACGGCACCGGTAAGACCACCACCACCGGTAAGCTCGCCCGCGTCCTCGTATCGATGGACCACAGCGTATTGCTGGGTGCGGCAGATACCTTCCGAGCCGCAGCAGCCGATCAGCTAGAAACGTGGGGGCGCCGCGTGGGCGCCGAAACCGTACGCGGCAAGGAAGGCGCAGACCCTGCCTCCGTGGCCTTTGATGCCGTGGCCACCGGTGTGGAGCAGCAGGTCGATGTCGTTTTGGTTGATACGGCCGGCCGCCTGCACACCTCGACCGACCTGATGGATCAGCTGGGCAAGGTCAAGCGCGTTGTAGAAAAGAAGACCGAGGTTGATGAGGTTCTCTTGGTCCTCGATGCCACGGTGGGCCAAAACGGTCTGGCACAGGCACGCATTTTCCGCGAGGTTGTGGATATTTCCGGCGTGGTGCTTACCAAGCTGGATGGCACGGCGAAGGGCGGCATCGTCTTCCAGGTGCAAGAAGAATTGGGTGTTCCAGTCAAGCTTGTGGGCTTGGGTGAGGGTGCCGATGATCTTGCACCATTCGAAGTCGAAGGATTTGTCGATGCCTTGTTAGGCGAGAAATAGGGACTCCTTCAACCGGCTTAGATAACTCCCCAGGACCCCGGCTGCTTACAAAAGCGAGAAAGCCGCGGGCGCTGGGGAGTTTTCTCTCGCCGATGTGCCGTGCATGTATGCCCCGCGAGCATGGGATGCCCTGAATTACTGTGATCTGGATTGGGTTGGTGAGCAATGGTAATCTGGTAGGGCTGTATTTAGTGATTCGGTGCGAAATTCGCACCAATCCAAGACCAAGGTTCGTGAGGCAAGTATTTCGTGACGCTACTTTTTGCTGTCCTCCTTGCGGCATTGGCAGTGATCTTGGCACCGGTGACCGTAAAGGTCATGGACCGACAGGCAGGCTATCCATTAGCTGGCCTTTTTCTCATTGCAGCGGTGCTCATTGCTAGGGATTTTTCTGCCATTGCAGCGGGGGAGGAACTCAGTTTCCAAGCCACCTGGGTACGCGATTTTATTGCACCGGGGGTTGACGTAAGTTTCGCTCTGCGTGGAGATGCATTGAGCATCTTCTTCGCCATGTTGGCTCTTGTCATTGGCGCTGTCGTGTTGACGTACTCGGCAGCTTATCTCCCTAAAAACGAGGGAAATACGAGCTTTTATACACTGATGACGGCATTCACGCTGTCCATCTTGTTACTGGTTCTGGCCAATGACGTTGTTGTCCTATTCCTCGCCTGGGAGCTTGTCTCCTTGGCATCTTTCATGCTCATCGCGCGTTCTGGCTCTGGGGGAGAGGCAGGCTCCCAGCGCACCTTAATTTTGACGTTTATCGGTGGCCTTACGCTATTGACGGCATTAGGCATTGCCGCAGTGACCACCGGTTCGACCACCATTTCTGAGATTCTCGCATCCTCGGTATGGGATGAACGTCCAGGTGTGACCGCAAGCGTTGCCGTGCTAATCGCGGCTTCTGCCTTTACCAAGTCCGCTCAATTCCCATTCCACTTCTGGCTGCCAGAAGCCATGGCCGCCGCTACGCCAGTCTCGGCGTTCCTACACGCCGCGGCCGTGGTCAAGGCGGGCATCTACTTGCTCATTCGCTTCTCCACGATCTTTTACGACGTCGCGGTGTGGAACTGGGTGCTCATCGTCGTCGGTATGGGCACGGCGGTAATGTCCGCAGTCTTCGCGGTACAAAAGACGGACCTGAAGAAGCTGACCGCTTATTCCACCGTTTCCCACCTGGGTTGGATTGTCGCCACTATCGGTGTCGGCACCCCATTCGCCATCGGTGCGGCACTGGTACACACCTTGGCACACGCGCTCTTCAAGTCCTCGCTGTTCATGCTCATCGGCGTCATTGACCATGAAGCAGGTTCGCGCGATATCCGACGCCTTGGCCCGCTGTGGAATAAGATGCCGTGGACGTTTGGCTCTGTAGTCATCGGCGCCGCATCCATGGCTGCGGTACCTCCACTGCTGGGCTTTGTGTCCAAGGAAGGCATGCTCACTGCCTTTGAGGATGCCCCCATTGGCGGCGCAGGCCAAGCAATCTTGCTTGCCGTGGCAGGAATCGGTGCCTTCTTTACCTTCACCTACTCTGCAAAGATCGTCTTCGGCGCATTCTTCGATGGGCCACGGTCCATGGACGATGTCCACGAAGCCCCAGTTTCCCTGTGGCTTCCTGCAGCGCTACCGGGCTTTATGTCCCTGCCGCTCGTCTTCGTCCTGGGCATTTTCGATGAGCCTTTGGAGCATGCCGTTGGCGCCGTGGGCATGGAAACGCATGCTCACCTTGCGGTATGGCATGGAATCAACGTGCCATTTATCATTTCGATCCTCGTGCTGGTAGCCGGAATTGCGGCCATCTTTGTCCGCAAGAAGATGTGGCCGGCTTTCGAGGGACGCAACTTCATGCCGCGCAGCGGCAACGAGCTCCTGCAAAGCCTGCAAGATGGCTGCGCCAAGCTCGGCCAGGTATTGGGCAAAATGTCCGATTCCCACAATCCGTCTCGCCACATTTTGCCGATTGTCATCGTGGTTATTGTTCTTGCTGGTACTACGTTGTTCGGCGAGGGAGTCGACGGCGTACCGCTGCAACCGCGCGTCGATGGGCTAGACAACCCGTGGGACCTTCTGCCTTTGGGCATTATTGCGTTGTCCGTATTCGGGCTGGTGCGCACCAAGAACCGCCTTACCGGCGCCGTCATGATCGGCATTGCGGGTACAGGCGTTACCTTGCAGATGTTCCTCTTGGGTGCACCGGACGTGGCACTTACCCAGTTCATGGTGGAAGCACTGTCTGTGGTCGTCATGATGATGGTGCTGCGTTACCTGCCAGAGACCTTCCAGCCGGTTACGGATAAATCTCGCAGGGTGGGCTCCATCGTCATCGCCGTATTGGCCGGTGTTGCGGCCTTCCTCGGAGTCTGGGGCCTGATGGGCCGGCACGAACGCTCGGACCTGGCGCTGTGGTACCTCGACAAGGCACCGGATATCACGGGTGGCGATAACGTCGTGGCCACCATCATCGTGGAATTCCGTGCACTCGATACCTTGGGCGAGCTGTCCGTGCTGGGCATGGCCGCCGTCGTTATCGCAGCCATTACCACCACGCTGCCGCGCTTCCCGTTCAGCTCGGGCACGCGCCCGGCGCCGTTCGGCCAGTCACAGCTGAACTCCGTGCCGCTGCGCAAGGGAATCAATATTGTCATTCCTTTGCTCATCATCATGTCCGTCATCGTGTTCTTCCGCGGACACAATTCTTCCGGCGGTGGATTCCCAGCTGCGCTCATCATGGGTGCGGCCATCGGACTTACCTACCTGTCCCGCGGCTCCGATGAAATTGTCTTCGGCCGCATGACCCCCGTGCACCTTACCGGTATTGGCATCATTACCGCGCTGTTGGCAGGCTTTATTGGCTACTGGCACGACGGCTTTGGCAATGGTGGTTTCCTTACCGCCTTGCACGGTGAGGCCCTTGGCCAGCACTGGACGACGTCCCTCATCTTCGACCTCGGTATTTATCTGGCGGTGCTGGGTATGCTCACGATGGCCATCAATGCCTTGGGTGGCTACCTCAGGCCTGGTACCGAGCGGGACTACCTGCCATGGGTCCATGATGATGACTCGGCCCTGCCGGCGACGCCGCGGATTGCCGTTGAGGATGCGGACGATCCGTACCCAGACCCAATCAACCCGTCGACGGATCCGCTGGCTTTGCTCAGCCCCAAAGAGGCAAAGACAAAGACAAAGCAACGTCGCCGTTCTAACGCCAACCGAGGAGGGGAGAAGTAATGATTCTCGCGTTAACAATCGCCATCCTCATCGGTGGCGCCGTCTACCTCATTCAGCAACGCGGCTTGGTCCGCATTGTATTGGGCATGATGGCATTCGGCCACGGTGCCAACCTGACCTTGTTGGCCACTGGCGTGTACTCCTACCGAGGTGAAGCCTTTCCCTCGGAAGTCCCCCATGACCAGATGGCCGATCCGCTACCGCAGGCATTCGTTCTAACGGCAGTTGTTATCTCCATGGCAACCTCGACCATCCTGTTGACCATGGCTGCAATGGGCAAAAACGATGACACCGATGTGGTGGAACCCGTCGATGACAACACCATCGACCACGCATTTTCTACCTTGGGCCGCGATGCCCAGAATCGAGCAATCTTGGAAGAATCCACAAATGAGCTCGATCGCATTGGCCGAGTAGACCACGACACCCCTGTGGCTGAGCGCGGGGTACAGAGGAAGAAGGAGGATGAAAAATAATGGCTGATGTTGTAGCCCAACTTCTTCCGCTTTTCCCGGCAATTCCCCTCATTGCCGCGGCTCTTGCCTTGTTGGCGCCGTGGCGCGCCGTCCGCGATGCGATCATGCTCATCATCCCTGGAGTCGGTGTCTTCGCCGGCCTGGGGCTGTTGATCTACACCATGAACAATGGGGTAGTGGCGCATACCGTGGGCCTCTACGTAGGCAATGTGGGTATTCCTCTCGTGGCGGATGCCTTCTCCGCGCTGATGATCATCACCACGATGATCGTTGCCTTTGGCGCCAACTGGTTCGCCATCGTGGGCGGGGAGACTAAATCCCGTTATTACCCTTCGCTCACGCTGATTCTTATCACCGGTGTGTGCGGTGCGCTCCTGACCGCTGACCTCTTTAACTTCTTCGTATTCATTGAGGTCATGCTGCTGCCGTCGTACGGCCTTATCACCATGTCTGGTACGTGGTCGCGCCTGGCAGCTGGTCGCGCGTTCGTCCTCGTTAACCTTTTCGCCTCCACGCTGCTGGTGGTTGGTGTCGGTTATATCTATTCCGTCACCGGCTCGGTTAACTTGGCCGCCCTGCAGGGGGCCGCCGCCGGCAACGGTCCGGTGACCGTCGCTGCGGGCATTATTCTCATTGCGATTACCGCCAAGGCTGGCGTATTCCCAGTGCAGTCCTGGCTGCCGCGTACTTATCCTGGAACGTCGGCGGCGGTGATGGGGCTCTTTTCCGGCTTGCACACGAAGGTTGCTGTGTACATGCTTTACCGGCTGTACGTGCAGCTTTTCGATCTTGAGCAGCGGTGGAACGTGCTCATCATCGTCCTCATGCTGATCTCGATGATGATCGGTGCGTTTGGTGGCCTGACCGAAAAGACCATTCGGCGCGTGTTGGGTTACCAGATGCTCAACGGTATGCCGTTCATCTTGGTGATGCTGGCCTTTACCTCGGAGGACCCAAGCCGCGCCCTAGCCGCCGGTATCATGTACACGATTCACCACATGGTGACCGTTGGCTCGTTGATCCTGGCTTCCGGTGCCATCGAAGAGACCTACGGCACGGGTGACTTGACCAAGCTATCTGGCCTCGCGCGCCGCGATACCATTATCGCCTGGATTTTTGCCGCTGGTGCTTTCTCCGTTGTGGGCTTCCCGCCATTCTCCGGCATGTGGGGCAAGCTCATGATCGTCTTCGAGGTCGCCCGCAATGGCGGGGCTTGGGCCTGGATTGCGATTGCCGCCATCATCATCGCCTCCTTCGCAGCATTCTTGGCGATGTTGCGCGTCTGGCGCGAAGCATTCTGGGGACACGATTTGCCCTCGGACAAGGTTCCCGATGAGCTCATCATTCGCAAGAAATTGATGGCGCCTTCTGCAGCGCTCATCTTGGTCTCGCTGGGCATGTTTATTTTCTCCGGCGTGGTCATTGATGCGGTGGAAACCGCAGCAGACCAATTGCTGGACACGACGGCTTATACTGACACCATCTTGGACGATGACTCAGCCGCACTACCTAATATCGATGACATTCAGGAGGGCCGATAAATGCATGCCGTAGCCTATGCACTCTGGCTCATCAAAGAAATTTTCGTTGCTGGGTTCACCCTGGCGATGTCAGCATTTAAGCCCGATAACGAATACCACCCGGTCATCATCCGGTATCCGCTGCGCGTTACCAGCGCCTGGGAGATCTTCTGGTTCACCTCGTCAATCACCGCTACCCCTGGCACGCTGTCCTTGGGGCTCCGCGAACCACCGCGGAAGGGCTTGCCCCGCATCGTGCTAGTACAAGCGGTCCAGGGTTCCGATCCTGCGGCGATTGTGGCTGACTTGGCGGATATGGAAGAGCACTTGGCCCCGCGCGTCAAGAGCATCGACTATGGCGTGCCTGGGCAAGGGGATACGACGGAACTCGATGAGGCTTTCTACGAATTCCCCTTGGATACGCTCGGCCGCTATATGCGCTCACCGGATCTCGCGCGGGCGGAGGACACTCCGCTTTCGGAGAGCCAGGCGGACGTCGAAAAGCCCAAGCACCTCGCCCGGAAAATTCAACGCAGAAAGGAGACCGACCGATGATTGATTTTGCAACATTGTCCCCATTCGGTTGGGTTGTACTGGTGTGCGTGTTCATCATGGGCGGGGCAGCCTGGTGCGGGGTGCTATTGGCGCTGCGCACCCGTGACGAGCTCACCCGCGCGGTGATGTCAGACATCGTCTTTTACGGCATGATTTGCATGTACCTCGGTTGGTCAATGATCAATAATGCCCCATTGGCCTATGACATTGCCCTGATTGGCGCCATCGCTGCCGGTATTTTGCCGACCTTGTCTATGGCCCGCATTATTTCGAAAGGGCGGCGATAAGCCATGGCTGTATACGAGATTATTGCTTCGGTTCTGCTCATTGTGGCCACGATCCTCGTGGTGGCAACCGTGGTCTCCTTGTGGCGCGCACCGGATGCCTTGACCCGTGCCAACCTGATGGGTCCGACCGTGGGTTTGGCGGTGCCGCTTATTATCCTCGCCAAGCTAGTGGTGGATTTTGGGCAGGATGGCTTTTCACTCGGCCTCCTTATCAAGGGCCTCATCGCGTGCTTTGGTGTCTGGATTATCGGCTCGGTGGGTTCGTTCTACCTGGGGCGTTCCATCTACGGTGTTGCGGTTACTGACGTTAAACACGCCAAACACAATAATGAGAAAATTCAGACCGTCTACGCTGATGAAGACGAAATCTAGGGTTATCTTTCCCTAGTGTGCAGCGCGGGTTCGTACTTTCTCCATGGAGGATGTACGGCCCGCGTTTCTTTTGGGCAGATGCGGTGCGTACAGCAGCGGATCCAGCCTTAATTTACCGGCTGCAACTGTAATTCGGGCACATTCGGAAGTTGTGCGGGGTTAGACTAGAACGCAGCATATCCGCGCCGCACCTGGCCGCCGACTTATACTTTTCTTCAGGAGGATTAAATGAAACTAATTACCGCCATCGTTAAGCCGTTTACTCTGCCGGATATCCGGGAGGCATTAAAACAGCAGGATGTACACGGCCTTACAGTGACCGAAAGCCAGGGCTTTGGGCAACAGAGTGGGCACAGCGAGGTCTACCGCGGCGCCGAATACGCGACGGACTTTGTACCCAAGGTGAAACTAGAAGTTTTGACCGCTGATGACCAGGTGGAAGAGCTCATTGACGCCATCGTGGATGCCGCTTATACCGGCAAGATTGGCGATGGCAAGATTTGGATTACCCCGGTAGAAGACGTCATCCGTATCCGCACCGGGGAGCGCGGCGAGACCGCCCTTTAAGCAAAAATGGTGGCAGCATCCGCTCTTCGCAGCGAGGCTTATGACGCGGCGGTGCGCCTGCTCCAGGATTTAGATCTGCCGCCGCACACGGCGCTAGCTGCAACTGGCTCTTTAGCCAGGCAGGAGATGACTCCCTATTCCGATATTGATGTCATCTTGATCTTTCCGGAGGATTACGAGCCAGATCCCCGCTTGGTAGAGGACTTGTGGTATCCGGTGTGGGATGCCAAGTATCGGTTGGATTTTGCCCTGCGTACCCCGCAGGAGTGCGCCGAGATCGCCTTGCAGGATGCCTCAGCTGGCTTCGCACAATTGGATCTGACGTATATTGCTGGCGAGAAGCCGCTTGTCGATGACGCTCGTCAACGCCTCCTACACGCGTGGCGTCGACAGTTGCAGCGGGGGTTTGACCGCTTCGTCGATACCGCCATCGCACGGTGGAACCGTTCTGGCGCCGTTGCCACCATGACTAACCCAGATCTGAAAAACGGGCGCGGGGGATTGCGCGATATTCAGCTCTTGCGTGCTTTGGCCCTAGGAAACCTGTGCGATCTGCCTGTGCTGGAAGAAGAGCGGCGGTTGTTACTCGATGCACGGACCCTGCTGCACGTCAAGGCTCATCGGCACCGCGATATTTTGGATCCGGACTTTGCCGCAGATGTCGCTGATGAATTAGGTTTTAGCAGCCGCTATGAGCTAACGGCGGCACTGGTTACTGCAGCTTCTGCTGTCGATGAAGCGGTAGAGCGTAGCTTGGCCACAGCCCGCGGCGTTTTGGGTAGCCGGGGTGCTGGTCCGGCGCAGGGGCGCGACCGTGTGCGCAGGCCCCTTGACGTGGACGTCGTGGCTGATGGTGCCGTTATCTCCTTGGCCCGCACACCCAATCGTGCAGACCCATGGCTGTTGACCCGAGTCGCGGCGGCCGCAGCGCGGACAGGCTATTCCGTCTCCGCAACGACATGGCGGGTACTGCAGGAGCTGCCGGCTCCACCGGAGCGGTGGCCGCGGGCGGCCGTGGATGACTTTTTCGCCATTTTGTCTTCGCCGTCTCATACCCCGCGGGTGATTGCGGAGCTGGATCGCTATGGGCTGTGGGAGCGCTTGGTCCCAGAATGGGGTCATGTGCGCGGATTACTGCCCAGAGAACGCAGCCACATGCATTCTGTTGACTACCACCTCGTCGCCACCGTCACGCGCTGCGCCGAGGTGCGGACCTCGGTGGCGCGCCCGGATCTGCTCCTCCTGGCCGCGTTGTACCACGATTTAGGCAAGGGACATGACCGCCCGCACGAGCAAGTAGGAGCAGAGATGGTGGCGCGGCAGGCCGCGCGCATGCGCTTTAATCTTGCAGATATTTCCCGCGTGCAAACCGTGGTGGCAGAGCATACGAGCCTGGCGCGATTGGCAGCGACGATGGATCCGAGTTCGGATGCCGCGCGCGATGCCCTATTGAATGCGTGCCATTATGATCAATTGACCATTTCGCTGCTCGAGACCTTATCCAAGGCGGATGCCTTATCAACAGGCCCTGGCGTGTGGTCTGCTCGCACCGCACAGGCGCAGGCCCTTATCGTCGCCCGCGCTTTGGAAGCGAATAAGCCGCGCATAGTCACCCGCCCCTTAGTCCGTGTTCCGCAGGACGAGTATGGGGTAGGGCTTGCGGTTGATTGGCAGGAGGAAGTGGTCACCGTGACCTGGTCCGGTGCCAATAAGGCAGAGTTTAAGCGCATTTTTGCGCTGATTTCAGCCTTGGGGTGGACGATTGTGCGGGCCAATTTCGTACAGGGTGATGCTGGTAGCTATCAGGCGGAGTTTGTCATCCGCACTGTGCAAAAGACGCTCACAGAGGCCGCGGAACCGGATAGGTTTATCCAGTCCTATAATTCGCGTACGTACAAAGAGCTTCCCGATATCGCAGGTGAGCCCACGACGGCGGCCTTTAACGTGGGCGGTATTTTGGAGATTCGTACCGTCGAGAGAATAGGTGCATTGGGCTATTTGGTGGAGTCTTTGCCGGAGTTTATGTGGCTGCGCCATGAGATCCTGGGCGCCACGATGATTGTGCATGTGTTCTTTGGAGCTTCGGTTTCGCGCGCCCAGGTGGTGGGGAATGTGACCAGGGCCCTGGCTAGGGACTAAGATTGAATAATTGAACTTTAGATCGATCTAATTTAAGGGAGCGCATCCGTAGTGTTTGACTCACTATCAGACCGCCTACAGTCAGCCCTGGCGGGCCTGCGCGGCAAGGGAAAATTAACTGAGGCGGATATCAACGCCACGACTCGTGAGATTCGTTTGGCCTTGCTGGAAGCTGACGTTTCTCTAACGGTGGTGCGCGGGTTTATCAAGCGCATCAAGGAACGCGCCCGCGGCGCGGAAGTATCTGAGGCGCTCAACCCCGCCCAACAGGTGGTCAAGATCGTCAATGAAGAGCTCATTGAGATCCTAGGCGGAGAAACCCGCCGGTTGAACTTGGCCAAGAATCCACCGACCGTCATCATGCTGGCCGGTCTGCAGGGTGCTGGTAAAACCACCTTGGCCGGTAAATTGGCCAAGCACCTCACGAAGCAGGGACACACCCCGATGCTCGTGGCCTGTGACTTGCAGCGCCCAGGAGCCGTGCAGCAGCTGCAGATCGTCGGCGAGCGCGCGGAAGTCCCGACCTTCGCTCCAGACCCAGGTACCTCCCTGGATTCCAATGACCACGAGATGGGTACCTCGCACGGGGACCCGGTGGACGTCGCCAAGCGCGGTATTGCTGAAGCAAAACAGAAGCAGCACGATGTGGTCATCATCGATACCGCCGGCCGCCTGGGCATCGATGAAACCCTGATGACACAGGCGCGCAATATCCGTGATGCCGTCAATCCGAATGAAGTCCTGTTCGTCATCGACTCCATGATTGGTCAGGACGCCGTGCAAACGGCGGAGGCCTTCCGCGATGGCGTGGACTTTACCGGCGTGGTTCTCACGAAGCTGGATGGTGACGCCCGCGGTGGTGCAGCGCTGTCCATTCGTGAGGTGACCGGTAAGCCGATTTTGTATGCGTCCACCGGTGAGAAGCTCGATGATTTTGATGTCTTCCACCCAGAGCGCATGTCTAGCCGCATCCTGGGAATGGGTGACCTGCTCTCCCTGATTGAGCAGGCGGAAGCCACCCTGGATCACCAGAAGGCCGAAGAAGCAGCCTCTAAGCTTGGCTCCGGCGAGCTCACGCTGAATGACTTCTTGGACCAGATGCTGATGATCCGCAAGATGGGTCCAATTGGCAACCTGCTGAAGATGATGCCTGGCGGCAAGCAGATGAATGAAATGGCCGCCATGGTGGATGAAAAGCAGCTGGATCGCATCCAGGCCATCATCCGCGGTATGACCCCAGAAGAGCGCGAGAACCCGAAGATCTTGAACGCGTCGCGCCGCAAGCGCATCGCCAATGGTTCCGGTGTAAGCGTTTCTGAGGTCAACCAGCTCATTGAGCGATTCAACCAAGCCAAGAAGATGATGTCCAAGATGGCCGGCCAATTTGGCATGGGCGGTGGCGGACGTTCTGCCACCAAGAAAAAGCCAAAGGGCCGCAAGGGCAAAAACGGCAAGCGCAAGAAGGGCAAGGGCGGCGGTGGCAACCGCGGCCCCAAGATGCCGGGTGGTATGCCAGGAATGGGCGGCGGTATGCCGTCGATGGAAGAGCTACAGCAGCTGCAGCAGCAAATGGGCGGTGCCGGTGGCCTTGGCGGTGGAAAGATCCCCGGCATGCCCAAGATGCCCAAGGGCATGGAGAATATCGACCTCGATAACCTCAACTTTGGCAAGGGCAAAAAGTAGCCGCGCAGAGACATAAATAGAAGGTGGCCCATGACCTCTCAGGTGATGGGCCACCTTTGTGCGTGCCGTCGCGGGGGAGCGTCTACACCGGGTCGTTTTCCAGGGTATTGGGATACGGCACCGGGTTGGCGCGCCGCGTGCCACCGGTGGTGGGGGCAGCTGGCGATTCCTCTAGTGCTGCCTCTGCCTCTTCCGGGGAGATTTCTGGCGCCTCTTGTTGGACCTTTTCGCCGTTCAAGAAGGGCGTGAGGGCTTCTCGGATCATCGGCATCGCGGAATCAGCAAAGGCGTTGGTGATGTGGTGCATATCGCGGTAGACCATGGTGTTGCCGATGATGACCGGGCAATCGCCATTAGCATCGCAGAACCACGGCGCGGTATCGAGGGACAGCATGTTTTCGTACTGCGATAGAACAACGGCACCTGGATCGTAAGGTTGGTAAACCTGCTCAAACCGCATGCCGCAGCCCACAGAGTCCTCAGTGGCAACGTAGCACTCATCGAATTCGCGCGGCTCCCCGTCCTCATCGAATCCCCACGGGTTATCGCGGAAACCCAGGAAGGGGATATCGCGCTTGGATAGTTCTTCCCAAAAGGCTTGGTAGCCGGCGGGGACAGCGTCTGGGCCATGCCCGAATTCGTTTTGCGGGCGGGTGGTATTGGAGATAACCAACTCTGGCTGGGCTTCGGCAATGCGGTCCATGACCAGTTCACCCCACTCGGCGCATTCGGGGCTGACCGTGACGTCATCGCCAAGCTCGATGGGGCAACCTTGGCGCAAGAGGGGAACCAGCTTGAAACCCATCTCTCGGCCGAGGCGGTCGAGGGCAGACGAGTATTGCTCCGCGTGGGATCCTCCCACCAAATAGACTTCCTTTTCGGCAGTAGTGTCGCCGAAAATGCAGGGGGTCTTGCCGTCCCTGCGCGTTTCAAAGAAGAAATCAGCGGGCTGGCTATCGGGCACGAAGCACCAGTTTGCAGCAACCGGCGGCTGGATTCCTCTAGCCACGATGGGATCAGGTTTGATCTCTACGCCATCCGGCGGGGTGATGTCATTGATGAACGTGGTAGCGCCGGGATATTGCTGGGGGTTGAGCATTTCCGCGTCGGCGATATTAAGGGTGCGCAGCCACAGCGGCTGAATGAGAAGCAGCGCCGTGACGCAGCTGGCGACCACGACGCCGCCGATGGCCCGACCGGCACCGGCACGGGTGGACAGACTGGAGACTGCCTTGTGGGCTGGAAGATCCTCTGCCAAGGGCCGCTTGCGGTGCTGGCGCAGGGGACGCTCGATGAAGCGATGCGTGATATCTGCAAGCAGCAGGGAGATGGCAATAATAATGATGCCCAGCCACCACGACGGGGTCTGCTGGCCCAAGTACGAGGTGGACAAAATAAGCAGCGGCCAGTGCCATAGATACAATGGATAGGCGACATCGCCTAGCCAGCGCGCCTTTTTAGAGGCCATGGCCTTGGAGATCTTGCCGCCACCGCCCAAGATGATGAGCACGGCACCGCCCAAAGGCAAAAGCGAGAGCGGTCCTGGGTAGGCGGTGGTCTCTGCGATGATGGCGCCGGTAAAGACCAGCATGAAAAGGCCAAGGCCAGTAAACAGATCATAAAAACGCGCAGGAATCTTCCATGCAGAACCGTAGATGGCTAGAACCGCACCAAGGGTCAACTCCCAGGCGCGTGACCACGTGGAGTAGTAGTTTTCTGGAGTTCCGTGTAGCCCATGGCGCGAGGCATAGGCAAAGGAAATGATGGTCACCACGATGAGGATGGGGCCGGCGATTTGGTTGACCGTGGGGAAGCGGCTTGTGCGCAGTGAAGATTGCTGCGGGCGCCATTTCATTATCGCAGCCAGGATGAGGGCAAAGGCAATGCCCATCAGGTAGAACTGGCCCTGCACGGACATCGACCACATATGCTGCAGCGGGGAAGTATCGGCGGCGGCCGCAGTGTAGTCAGCGTGTTGGCGCGCCAGCTCCCAGTTCTGGTAGTACAGCATGGTTGCCGTAATTTGCTGGGTAAATTCAGTGCGCATGAGCTGCGGCGTGAAAAGGCGCACGAAGATATACGTCACACCGATGACCAAAACAAGGCTTGGTACCAAGCGGCGCAACGTGCGCCAGATTGGCCACCATGGGTTCAATGACGCGTTGGGCTTGCCGGCATAGCGCAGCTGTGAGCCTAAAAAGAAGTAACCGGAAAGCAGTAAAAAGACATCCACGCCGCCGGAGACACGACCGACAAAGACGTGGTAGATAACTACGAGGCCAATTGCGATACCGCGCAGACCATCGAGGTCATAGCGGTATCGAAAGCTGCGTGGAGAATCATTTGTCATAAAACGTCATTTCGTGCGCTTGCTCATGGGGAAACAAGCGTGGCGTACTTCTAAGCCTTCTGGGTCAAAGGTTTACGTTCGGCTAATCAGGTTACTCTTTAATGGTCTCGGAGGCATAACGAGGCAAGGTAGAATGCGGGAGACGCGGAGATTTTAAAATACTGCCTGCACACGCTAAAATGGTTCGGGTTATCGCAGTGGTGTGAACTGCTGACGATAATGAGACGTTTCATTCTGCGTAACACCGTTCCCGTCTACGGTCGGCCGGTACGTCACGCGCAGATAAAATCCAAGGGTTGAACCGGCGTGCTAAAAAGCGCGTGTCTGAACTGCCCAGTGACTAGAAAAGGAGCCATCATGGCTGTCAAAATTAAACTGCAGCGCGTAGGTAAGATCCGCGCCGCTGAATACCGCGTAGTTATCGCTGATGCTCGTACCCGCCGCAGCGGCAAGGTCATCGAGAACATTGGCATCTACCACCCGAAGGAAGAGCCTTCCCTCATCAAGATCGACTCCGAGCGCGCACAGCACTGGCTGTCCGTTGGTGCACAGCCTACCGAGCCTGTCTTGGCACTACTGAAGGTCACCGGCGACTGGCAGAAGCACAAGGGCCTGCCGGGCGCAGAAGGCACCTTGAAGGTTGCCGAAGAGAAGAAGTCCAAGCTGGACCTCTTCAACGAGGCGCTGGCTGAGGCTAATAACGGCCCAACCATCGAGGCCATCACTGAAAAGAAGAAGGCCAAGGAAGAAGCAAAGAAGAAGGAAGCTGAAGAGGCTGCTGCAGCTGAGGCTGCCGCTGCTGCTGCCGGCGAGGCAGACGCTGAAGCAGAAGCTTCTGAGGAGTCCGCAGAGTAATCTGCTCGGTCTCTAGCGCCCTTTACTGATTAGGGCGCTGTGCATAAGCTTCATCCCCCACCTGTCATCGTTGCATTTATGCGCGATAACGAGTGGGGGATTTTGCGCGCTCGGCCAGCGCGCGGCCGCCACTGAGGCTAGTGGCTAGCGCTATTCAGAGCGTGGCCGCAATTCGGGGTAATTGGCGTATACATCGCCTGGATCTTTAAAATCCATCCCGCGCAAGCTGCCTGCGACGACGGGTTTGAATAGCTGATAGATTTCCTCCCGCGGCAGTTTAGACAGGGGCCCGTCAATGGCAAGTACGGTAAACCCGTGGACGGCGGACCAAGACAGCAAGCTATTGTGTAGGAAATACTCTTTATTGGGCGTTTGGCCTTGGGCTTGGGTGTGACGGGCCAAGAGATCGAAGTAGCGCTGAATCAGATTCAGGTGCTCGCTTTTTGGATCATCGGGAGTTGAGGGGTCTACGCCGAGCATAAAACGAAGCGCCTTCCACTCCAACATGCAACGGAAGAAGTTCGTTTCATCCAAGGCAAATTCGAGGTAGGCATACCCAACCTGCACGAGGTGATCGGGGAAAGCGAGGTTGCCAGCTTTATCGGTGGTGTGGTGAAGGCGGCGCACGAGCTCGTCGGTGGCTAGTTCGGCTACCTTATCGTGCAGTTCTTCCTGATCCTTAAAGTGCCGGTAGGCCGAGGTGGGGGATACTCCTGCCGCGCGGGTGACGGCGCGGATGGTAATAGCCTCGGGGCCTTTTTCCTTTCCTAATTGCACGGCGATCCGTAGCAGCTCGTCGTGGAGGTTTCCGTGGTGGTAAGGCTTGTTATGAGACTGCGATGTATCCAAAATCTGTCCTAACGGTGTGTGTATTCCAATTAGCCTGTAAGCATCGTTAAAAGCATTAGTGCCGGTTGCCCGTCTGACTGTTCTGTCGGTGAGTCCGAGTTCACATCCGGTAGGGGTGCGGCAACGCTATGCACTATATAGGCGGGTAAGTGCACAATGTTACCTGGGGCTAGTGCGACCGTGTTCTCCCCACAAGTGAAATTCACTTCGCCGCGTATCGCCTGCACGGTGATCGGGTGGGCGGCTTTGTGATCTGGCAGGGATTGACCAGGGGCAAAACTGAAAAGGATCAGGTTTGCGCGCTCACCGTTTAAGACTCGCTTGACCCCAGGGCGCTCGCGTTCAGGATCGGTGGGAGGTGCCAAAGCCACCAGATCAAGGTCGATCAAGGGGGAGTTCGGTGCCTCCTGATGCGCGCTGCGAGGATCGGAGGACGGGTGGGGAGAGTCGTTCATGCTTCAAGCGTAATGCCTAAGAGTGAGATTGTGGGGAGCGCGGCAGGAAATAAGAGCAACTGGGTGTATGCGGTAAACTCTGCGCCATGGAATTGATGATTGGGCGCGTCATTAAGTCGCATGGGATCAAGGGAGAAGTGGTGGTAGAGCCCACCACCGATGAGCCTGAGGTGCGCTTTGCGGTGGGAGAAACACTGCGGGGAAGGCAGGGCCGCAAGGGACACGAGTTGACTATCTCTGCGGTGCGCAGCCATAAAGGCAGGCTTTTGGTGACGTGCAAGGAAATTGCCGATCGCACACAGGCGGAAAGCCTGCGCGGCACCCAATTTTTCGCTGCCCCATTAGAGAATGACGACGAGGGCTTTTATGACCACGAGCTCGAAGGCCTGCGCGTTATCCACGAGGGGGAAGACATCGGCTCTGTGACCTCCGTCGTGCACGGGCCTAGCCAAGATCTCTTAGAGGTTGAGCTGGCTTCGGGCAACTCCGCCTTGGTGCCCTTTGTCCATGCCATCGTCCCCGAGGTGGACTTGGAAGCCGGCTCGTGCACCATCCAACCCCCAGAAGGGTTGTTGGATCTATGAGGCTCGATGTCGTGACCATCTTTCCGGAATACCTGCAGTCGCTGCGCCATGCCCTTTTAGGCAAGGCAATCGAGCAGGGCCGTCTTGAGGTGGGCGTGCACGATCTGCGGCAGTGGGCTACGGATGCTCATAAATCGGTCGATGACTCCCCCTTTGGTGGCGGCCCAGGAATGGTCATGAAACCTGAGGTATGGGGCCCTGCGCTTGACGATGTCGCACTCGGGACCACCGCCCCCACCCTCGATTCCTCCCTGCCGCACCTCAACCGCCCACGCCACGATGAATTAGAAGGTGTCGAAGCCCAGGCGTATGACGCTGAAGCGTCACAAGGCGAGCCAGATAGTGAGAACGAAGATGGCGAGCTTCCGCTGCTTCTGGTTCCCACCCCGGCTGGGGCGCCGTTTACCCAAGCGGATGCGCGGGCATGGTCCACTGAAGAGCACATTGTTTTTGCCTGTGGACGTTACGAAGGCATCGACCAGCGCGTGGTTGAAGATGCAAAGAAGCGCTACCGCGTTCGGGAAGTATCCATCGGGGATTATGTGCTCATTGGCGGGGAGGTCGCCGTATTGGTGATCGCAGAAGCCGTAGTCCGCCTTATCCCCGGGGTATTGGGTAATAAGCGCTCGCATGAAGAGGATTCCTTTTCAGATGGCCTATTGGAAGGCCCGAGCTATACCAAACCGCGCGAGTGGCGCGGGCTTGCGGTGCCGGAGGTTTTGACTTCTGGAAATCATGGTCTGGTAGATCGGTGGCGCAGGGAACAAGCGTTGGAGCGCACGTGGCAGCGCCGCCCGGAGTTATTGGATCAGGTGGAATTGAGTAAGGCGGATAAGGCATTTGTAGCGCAATTGAGCGAGCGTGAACCGAAAGGCAAGGCACAGTAGTGCGGGTGAGCGTGGATCTTTCTGTGCTGATGAGCCAGGAAGAATGGGAAGAAAGCCTGGCTGGTATGCCGGAGAAACTGCGCGATGCAGGTTTTGTGCCGGTAAATATTTTTGCCACCGTAGTTTCCCCGTCGCCGCCGAAAGATAGCCCATTGGCCCAAGAATATGAATTCAGCAATGGAACCGCAGCGGAGGGCACGCCGCTGTGGCGGGTCATCGTCAATGGCGATACCACAGCAGCCCTGCCCTCCCTCGCGCCGATGGTTGCTGAGTGCTTGCCGGCCACCGCGGCGTGGTTGGGAAGTACAGAAATCGGGCATACCGAATTCGCGTGGTCGGCCGAGCCGGTATGGAGCGTTGAATCCAGCGAAGAAAATTAGGAAAAGTCGCTAGAGAAACTTGTATCGGTGCTGGGTAGTGCTACTGTAAGTGCAGCACACACTCGCATTTTTACTTGCTCTCCAAGGACTCTCTCGCATGACTTCTCCCAATGGAAATGATTTTGGCGGATACAACCAACAGCCGCAGTACAACCAGTACCCCGCGTATTCTCAGCCGCAACAAAGCCGCGGGAATGGGGCCATGATTGCGGCGATTATTTTGGGAGTTGTGGCACTTCTTGCCATTGCCGCTGCGGCAGTCTTTTTCGTGCAGGGAAATGGCGATAATTCCAACGCCACCGCGCAGGAAACCCAATTTCAGCAAAAGGCGGACTCCACAAGCGTTGATGACAAGGACGACGAGAAGTCGTCGGGTAGTGAAGCTACCGTGACCAAGACTGAGCAGGCACCTGCGCCCGCCCCAGCTCAGGCACCTGTAAGCAGCGGCAATGGGCACTCGTGGGGCGACTACACGAGCTATTACGCTGCCACCAGTAAAACGTCAGAAGCATTTGCGAAAAATGTCTACAACACCTTTATGAATAACTGGGTGTCCGGTGGCGGAACGGATGTCACCTTGAGCGTCTATTCACCGACTACCGGTGGTGCCTATACGATGTACTGCTCCGGGAACTCCTCGAGGGTGAGCTGCTCTGGCGGCGATAGGGCCCAGGTAGTCATCCACTAAAATAGCGCGTCTTTTGCTCCTCTTCTTCCTGCTTTCAGCGTGCGGGAGGAAGAGGATTTTTGTGTGCCCTGCGGTGGCAAGCCGGGGCGATGGAAAAGGCATGCGGTAGATTGGGTGGGTCCCATACCAAGCTGTGAAATAGAAGTGTGAGGAATCTACGTGAATATTGCGGCCACCATCGCGGCGGAGATCCGCGCTCAAGAAACCCAGGTTTCGACGGCGCTGAAGCTCCTTGCGGAGGGAAATACGGTGCCTTTCATTGCGCGCTATCGCAAGGAGGTCACGGGTGGTTTGGATGATGCCCAACTGCGCACCATCGAAGAGAGGGCCACCTACCTGCGTGAGCTAGAAGAGCGCAAAGAGACAATCCTTGCCGCCATCGATGAGCAGGGCAAGCTTAGCGATGACCTGCGCAGCCAGATCCTTGCCTGCGATACCAAAGCCCGGCTTGAGGATTTGTATCTGCCGTATAAAAAGCGGCGCAAGACAAAGGCGGATATCGCGCGCGAAGCCGGCTTGGAAGAGCTGACCGACATATTGATTGCGCAGCCGCAGGCCCAGCCGGAGGAACTGGCACAGGGTTTTCTTACGGAAGGTTTCGCGGATACCAAGAAGGCGCTAGAGGGGGCGCGCTCCATTCTTATCGATCGCTTCGCGCTCGATGCAGACTTGGTAGGCAGTGTGCGCGAGCGCATGTTTAACCAGGGTGCCATGCAGGCGCAGGTGGTGGAAGGAAAGGAAGCCGAGGGGGCGAAGTTCAAGGATTACTTCGACTTCAACGAACCTTTTTCTTCGCTTCCTTCCCACCGCATTCTGGCACTCCTGCGCGGGGAGAACGAGGGAGTGCTGCAGCTGCACCTCGATGCCGGTGACGACGCCGACTACGAGAACCTCATCGCGGATCGGTTCGAGTTGGAACGCAGCTCCGCGTGGTTGGATAACGCCGTGCACTGGGGATGGCGCACCAAGCTGTATGTTTCTTCCAGCCTAGATGTGCGCATGCGCTTGAAAGAAGTAGCAGAAGAAGGCGCGCTCAAGGTCTTTGCCACGAACCTGCGCGATGTGCTGCTTGCCGCCCCCGCGGGCCAGCGCGCCACCATCGGCCTTGACCCGGGCTACCGCAACGGCACCAAATGCGCCGTGGTGGATAAAACGGGCAAGGTGCTCGATACCACCATCGTCTATCCCCATCAGCCGCAAAACCAGTGGTCGCAGGCGGTACAGACCCTGTCCACACTGTGCGCGCGGCACTCGGTTGACCTTATGGCCATCGGCAATGGCACTGCCTCCAGGGAAACAGAAAAGCTCGCGCACGAGATTGCTGACCTGCTCAAGCAGGTTGGCGGCCAGCGCCCGACGCCCGTTGTGGTCTCCGAATCAGGTGCATCGGTCTACTCCGCATCGCAGCTGGCGGCGGAGGAATTTCCCGATATGGATGTCTCGCTGCGCGGGGCGGTCTCTATTGCCCGGCGCCTGCAGGATCCGCTGGCAGAGCTGGTGAAAATCGATCCTAAGGCCATCGGAGTGGGCCAGTATCAGCACGATGTGAACCAGACGTCGCTGGCCCGGACGTTGGATGGCGTGGTAGAAAGCGCCGTCAATGGCGTCGGCGTCGACCTCAATACGGCCTCGGCGCCGCTATTGGAGCGCGTGGCGGGTGTTAACCCCACCATCGCCGCCAATATCGTGGCCTACCGCAATGACAATGGCTCTTTTGCTACCCGTAAGGAGCTGAAGAAGGTGCCGCGCTTAGGCCCGAAGGCCTTTGAACAATCCGCCGGCTTCCTGCGCATTAATGGGGGAGCGGACCCGCTCGATGCGTCGGCGGTTCACCCCGAGGCCTATCCTATCGTGACAAGGATTGCGGAGCAGACGGGGCTGGGCATCGGCGAGCTCATTGGCAATAACCGGGTGCTGGACAAGCTGGATCCCGCCGATTTTGCGGACGAGACCTTCGGTATCCCAACTGTGAGCGATATCATCGCCGAGCTAGATAAGCCGGGCCGCGATCCGCGCCCTGAGTTTAAGACCGCCACCTTTAAAGAAGGCGTACATAAGGTCTCTGACCTTACTCCGGGCATGGTTTTAGAGGGCACGGTCACCAACGTGGCGGCCTTTGGTGCGTTTGTCGATGTCGGCGTGCACCAAGATGGCCTCGTCCATGTCTCTGCCATGAGCCATCAGTTTGTTTCTGATCCCCATGAAGTCGTGCGCTCTGGCCAGGTGGTCAAGGTCAAGGTGATGGAGGTTGACGTTGATCGCCAGCGCATCGGCCTGTCGCTGCGGCTGGATGATGAACCAGGCCAGCCTGCACGGAAGCGTCGCGGCGGCGATTCACCGCGCGGATCCAGCAAGCGCGGCGGTCAAAAACCCTCGCGCGCAGCGGGGAAGAAGGGTGGCCGCAACTCCGATCGTGGAGGCTCCCGCGGGCGCCCGGCAGCCAAGGGGACCATGGCCGATGCCCTGAAGAAGGCCGGCTTCTAACTTCTCTGTGCAGCGGCCTACCGGTACCGCAAGGTGGGCCGCTGCCTGAGGCGGCGGTGGGGAAATTTCACCGCCAACCGCGCATGCGCCGAAAAATATGACCGCCACTTCGCAGTCGATGCGGACTCCCGCGTCCATTAATGGTAAGTTTGGCAAAACTAAGTAAATGGCGTCCTTCTTCTCCTGTTCCAGCGAGGCACTGCTGAGTAGAGCGGGGCAAGGGGGACGCTGAACTACTGCCATAAGGAGACAACTATGAGTCGTGCGGCCGATAGCGGTCAAGGTGCCGGGGACACCGCAGAGATGCCTTCGATAAGCGGCGAGGAACCCAAGGGCCGGGGAGTGCTGGGCTGGCACCGCCTCTTGGATTGGCGCCCGCGCAGCGCTTTGTCGCGGGTGCTTATCGTATTCCTCCTCGTTGCTCCCATCATCGTGGCCGGAACCATGATGTGGGCTATGTGGGATCCATCCAAGTACATGCGCAATATTGACCTTGCCGTGGTCAATGAAGATGCGGGCGTGGATAAGCAGGGCAAGCACACCAACTATGGCGACCAGGTGGTCAAGGGCTTGCTGGATACCGATTACCTCAACTTCTCTGAGGTCAATAAGAACGACGGCGATGAGGGCCTGGTCAAGGGCAAGTACTTGATGGTGGTGACGATCCCGAAGAACTTTTCCGAACAAGCCGTCACCATTATCAGCGAAAAGCCCGAAAAGCCTGAGATAAACTTCGCTACCAATGACTACTACGGCACGAATGGCTCAGTGATTTCCTCCAGCCTTATTCCGCAGGTGCAAACCAGCGTGGAAAACGCCATTTCCAAAAAGTACGCTGACCAGGTCATCGAAGGGCTTACTAAGTTGAGCGACGGCCTGAACAATGCCGCGGACGGCGCGGGGCGACTCGATGAAGGCGTCGGCAAGCTGCAAGAGGGCGGCGGGCGCGCGATTGACGGAATTAACAAGCTCGACAACGGTGCGGGAACGCTTAATAACGGCACGGCCGAGCTCCTCAACGGAACGACGCGGCTCAATGATGGCGTCGGCCAGTTGAATGATGGTGCGGGCCGGCTGAGCGATGGCGCCGCGCGCCTCGATGACGGTGCCACCCGGCTTGCCGATGGCTCCGATAAGCTCCTTGCCGGTACCGGCCGCCTCGCCGATGGTGCGGGCCAAATCGATGCCGGTGTCAATCAGCTCACGGGCATGCTGATCCCCGTGCTGAAACAAGCCCAAGCCGTGGTGCCTGGTCTTACCCAGCTGGTAGACATTCTGCGCGGGCTCGGCATGACCCAACAAGCAGACCAGCTTTATTCGCTCGTATCCAAGCTTGATCCCGCATCGAGTGGGAATATGGTGGGGCAGCTGGAAAAACTTTCCGCAGGTACCGGCCAGTTGCACTACAACCTGTCCGATCCGCAATCGGAATATCTGGGCGGCCTTACCACGCTCAACGGCGGGGCACACCGCCTGTCTGATGGCATCAAGGAACTGCGCGGCGGAGTCGGGAAGCTTAGTGACGGTACCTCGCAGCTGCAGGACGGCGCGTCCCGCCTGCAGGATGGCGCATCTCGCCTCCACGATGGCACGGGCGCGCTTAAGGAGGGCACCGGCCGGCTGGCAGAAGGCGGAGCTGAGCTGAAGGGCGGCATGGATCGCCTCAAGGAAGGCTCCGGCGAACTATCCACGAAGCTTGCCGAGGGCGCAGCTAAAGCTCCCACCGTTTCCCGTCCTGAGGATTCCGCGCAAAATATGGCGGTACCCATCAACTTCACCGCATCTAATGTCCACCCCGTGCAAACGGTGGTAAACCCAGCGGACCCGACCGAGAAGAATATTACCGGCGGCGCCTCCATGCTCTTCGTGCTCGTATTCGGCTTCCTCGTGATGCTGCTGCTGGCGATGACGCTGCCGTACTACATGGCGCGTAGGGGAGCCCGGATAACTAGCCCTGCCCGCAGCGTCTTCGGCGCCTTTGTCGCGCTGACCGGGCTGAACTTCCTCGTACTAGCGTTTATGGCCCTGATGTCTTCTACCCTGGGATGGCAGCCGGCAAGTTGGTCCATGATCGCGCTCGTACTTGCTGCGATATCCGCTGTAGGTGCTGCGACCTACCAGTTCTTCCTGGTTACCTTCGGGCGCAAGATTGGTTCGATCTTTGCCGCCGGCGCCTTCGCCCTGGGCGTCATGGTCTTTGGCGGGGTATGGCCGGTCGTGGCGATTCCGCGTGCGCTGAGCCTGCTGCACCCCTTCCATCCGATGTCCTACGCCAAGGATGCCTTTACCCGCGCCACCGATGGCATTCATGATGGAACGTTCTGGAGCGGGATTATCATCCTCTTTGGCATCACGGTGATTGCGGTGGGGGCCTCGTACCTCGTCTTCCGAGCACGGCACCTGGGCACGGCGAAGATCCTCGATGAGCACCATTCCCGCTTCCGCTCTCCCATGCCTGCCTAAGCTGCGCCCGGCCCGTTCGCCCCAGGTAGGGTAGTAAATCTGCGAAGCAGAGGAATTTGGAATTGGCCGGTTCCTATGGAAAGATAGTCCATCGTTCTATGTAACGGGCACGAACCGGTCAGGCTTCAAGCCGCCAGGGTCCTCTGTCCCAAACTGAAAAGGAATATTGGTATGACCAACATTATCGACAAGGTCGATGCAGCACAGCTGCGCGACGACATCCCGTCCTTCCGCCCCGGCGATACCCTCGACGTCAATGTCAAGGTTATTGAGGGTAACAACGAGCGTGCACAGCTCTTCAAGGGCATCTGCATCCGCCGCCAGGGCTCCGGTATCCGCGAGACCTTCACCGTGCGTAAGGTGTCCTTCGGTATCGGCGTAGAGCGTACCTTCCCGGTTCACTCCCCGAACCTCGAGTCCATCAAGGTCTCCCGCCGCGGCCGCGTCCGCCGTGCGAAGCTGTACTACCTGCGCGATCTGCGCGGCAAGAAGGCTCGCATCAAGGAGCGTCGCTAGTTCTAGCGCCGCTGCGCGCAGCGTTTCTCTCCCTTCCTTTCCCACATCCACAGTGCCGGGAAAGGGAGGGAGATTTTTATTGCGTTCTCTTCAAATCATTTCGATTTCCTGTGAATCGCCCCGCAGTCACGGGAGCCAATCCGTATTGCGGGCATGCAGTTGCTAGGATCTGACGGGTGAATAACGAAAGCATCTCGCAGGGCAAAGAAGCGGCCACGGAGAAGGTAGCCACGGAGAAAAAACAAATGCCGTGGTGGCTGGAGACTCTCGTGGTCGTCATTTCCGTGCTGGTGGTCGTGGGGCTATTCCAAAACTTCATTGGCCGCCAATACGTGATTCCCTCAGGATCCATGGAGCCGACACTGCACGGCTGTGAGGGATGCACAAATGACCGCATCTTTACAGAAAAGGTCTCCTACTACGGCGATAAGGGCCCAGAGCCAGGAGACGTTGTGGTCTTTAAGGGCACGGACGACTGGAACGGGAGTTACGTGTCTCCGCGCTCATCCAATTCCGTCATTCATGGCATCCAGGATGCGTTGAGCTTTATTTCCCTGGCACCGCCAGATGAAAATACCCTGGTCAAGCGCGTTATCGCCATCGGTGGGCAGACGGTGTCGTGCCAAGAGGGCGATCCCGCCGTCATGGTGGATGGCAAGCCCATCAATCAGGACTACGTACAGGATCCGCCGACCTACCCAGTGGATGAGTCGACCGGATCGGAAGCATGCGGCGGCCCGTATTTCGGCCCAGTGAAGGTGCCCGAAGAGAATATCTGGGTCATGGGGGATAACCGCACCGCGTCTGCTGATTCGCGTTACCACATGGGTGATAATTTCCACGGCACGATCCCCGTAGAGAATGTGCGCGGAAAGGTGCAGTTCGTATTCTGGCCGTTCAACCGCATTGGTGGGGTCGATGACCCAGACATCCAAAGCTAAGCCGCAACAACAGCGCCTGCGCACCCGGGATTTCCTCGCACCGGTCATAGGCGGCTTCGTGCTCTTAGTCCTACTGCAGGCTTTCGTCGGCCGGATGTATGTCATTCCCTCCGCGTCGATGGAACCCACGCTGCATGGCTGTACTGGCTGCGATAATGACCGCATCGCGGTGCAGAAAATGAGCTATTATTTCCACGACCCAGATCCAGGCGATGTCGTGGTTTTTGAAGGACCCGAATCCTGGAATACCGAATTTGAAGTTCAGCGCTCCGAAAACGTGCTGGTGCGCGGTGCCCAAAATGCCCTTGCATCCGTGGGGCTTTTGCCCAATGGGGAAAATATCCTGGTCAAGCGCGTTATCGCTACCGAGGGCCAGACGGTCAAGTGCGAAGAGGGCGATTCCGCGGTGATGGTGGATGGCGCACCGATAGATCAGAGCTTCACGTTGGATCCTCCCGAGATTCCGGTGGATCCTGGCTCCGGCTCGCAGGCTTGTGGCGGCGAGTACTTTGGCCCCGTGACCGTCCCGGAAGGCAATATGTGGGTCATGGGGGATAACCGCACCAATTCCCTTGATTCCCGCGCGCACATCGGAGATCACCTGCAAGGCACCGTGCCGGTCGATAATGTGCGCGGCAAGGTAGAAGCCGTGGTCTTGCCCGTATCGCGCTTTGGTGGCATCGACGATCCGGATATCCAGAATGCGGCGGCTTAAACAGCAGCGCACCTTTGAGGTGGCGCTGGCCCGAGCGGGGCTCGGCCCCGTCGCTGGGGTGGATGAAGCCGGCCGCGGTGCGTGCTGCGGCCCCATCACCATCGCCGCCTGCATCCTGCCCGAGCGCATCGTGGGAGAATTGGATACCTTAACCGATTCCAAGAAGCTCACGCCCCGCCAACGAGAAAAGCTCTTTCCCATCATTAAAGACAAGGCTGTGGACTGGTCGGTGGTCCATATTGCGGCAGGGGACATCGACAAGCGCGGCATCCAGCACGCGAATACCTCAGGCATGCGCAGGGCGGTAGCGCGCCTGGACAAGCGCCCAGGCTATGTGCTTTCCGATGCCCTCTATATCCCCGGCCTTACCCAACCTCACCTGCCCATTATTGGCGGGGATGCGGCGGCGCGATGCATTGCGGCGGCAAGCGTGTTGGCCAAGGTAAGCCGGGATCACCTCATGCGGGATCTGGATGAGCGTTTTCCGGGCTATGGCTTGGCTGGGCATAAGGGCTATGGCACCAAGGCGCACGAGGCCGCGATTGCCGCTTTGGGGGCGAGCCCGGAACACCGCATGAGCTACAGCAATGTGCAGCGCGCCCATGCCCAATTCACTGCGCGTGCCTAGCGAAAATTGTGGTTTCTGCGCGCTAAGCTAGGGCGAGCTATCCCATCTTTTGGAGGTCCACAGTGAGTGCAGAGGAACTCGAAAACTACGAGGCAGAGGTAGAGCTGTCCCTTTACCGCGAATATCGCGATGTCGTCAGCCAGTTTTCTTATGTCGTAGAAACCGAGCGTCGTTTCTACCTGGCCAATGCCGTAGAACTGATTCCCCATACCGCCGGGCCCGATGTGTACTACGAGGTGCGCATGTCCGATGCCTGGGTATGGGATATGTATCGTTCCGCGCGCTTTGTGCGCTACGTTCGCGTCATTACCTACAAGGACGTCAATATCGAGGAATTGGATAAGCCGGATTTCATCATGCCGGACTAGGGCTTAGCGCGCCTGTCAACTCGGCGCCCGCTGCATTCCGCCGCAGCTGTGGATAACTCTTCGTGATGTCGAAGTTATTCACAGCTGCGGCGGTTTTCTGGTTTTCGGGCTTGTAGCCTGCCCGCATCCTGCGGTGTTCTGTGCGTGCAGTACAAAACAGCACGAAAGAAAAGGACACCGCACATGCAATTTGCATCAGATAAACACTTGGCCACGAAACATCCTCGGTATAGACAACAGCTAGGCAAGCGGGGCGAATCATTTGCCGCGCGCTACCTCCGCCAGCGGGGATCCGAGATCATCGCCGCAAACGTTAGCTACCGCGTGGGAGAAATCGATCTGATCGCCCGCGAGCCAGATGGCACTATCGTCTTCGTCGAGGTGAAAACCCGCTCTACAGCGAGCTTTGGCATAGCTGAGGCCGTAACTCCACACAAGCTTTCGCGCATGCGCAGGGCCGCCGTCCAATGGTTAGATGGCAAGCCACTTTCCACAGTGCGCTTTGATGTCATAGCCCTCGTGGCCAAAAACGAGGGCTTTGAGCTAGAACACTTTACGGGGGTCGACGATGGCTCTCGGTAAATGTTTAGCAGTCTCCCTACACGGCGTGCTCGCCCGCGTTATCAACGTCGAAGCGAATGTGGGGCACGGGCTTCCCGGAATCCATGTGGTGGGGCATGCGGATACTGCGATATCTGAATCCCGCGACCGCATCAAGACCGCCGCCGCGAACTCCCGCCTGCCGTGGCCGAAAACCAAGGTCATCGTGTCCATGTCGCCGGCCTCTTTACCAAAATCAGGCTCCCACTTTGACCTGCCCATGGCCCTTGCGATTCTCGCCGCCCACGTAGAACAGCACGGCGCTGATTACGCGCGCTTCGTGCAGGCACCCAGCCGGGTTCTCGAAGAAACCTTGGTGCTCGGGGAACTGGGGCTGGACGGCACGGTTAGAGCAGTCCCCGGCATTATCCCAGCACTTCTTGCCGCCCGCGAGGAGGGCATTAACACGCTGGTTATTCCGCCAGGAAATGCCGCCGAGGCCACCCTCGTGCCCGATATGAATGTCTTGGTTGCAGCCACGCTCTTTGATGCCTTTGCGTGGGCGCTAGGAGAGCGTGACCTGCCTCGCGCAGCCGAGTGCTGCTCTGACCACCCCGCACCGGCACCCACACAGGAACGGCTCGACTATTGCGATATAGCCGGGCAGCATCATGCGAAGTGGGCGGCAGAAGTCGCCGCTGCCGGTGGACACCACCTGTTGATGATCGGCCCACCGGGCTCGGGAAAATCCATGATCGCCTCGCGCCTGCCCAGCATCCTTCCGGACCTGAGCCCAGACCAGATGGTAGAAACCACCGCTATCCACTCGCTGACAGGAACCCCCGGAGAAGTGGTCTCCCATGCTCCCTTCATCGCCCCGCACTCTTCGGTCACCCGCGCAGCGCTCCTTGGTGGTGGAAGTGGCCATCCTCGCCCAGGTGCGGTGAGCCTGGCCCATAATGGGGTGCTCTTCCTCGATGAAGTCAGCGAGGTAAGCGCACCGGTCCTCGACGGCATGCGGGCGCCTTTAGAAGAAGGCCATGTCCGCCTAGCACGCGCGCAGCAAGAAATAGACTACCCGGCGCGTTTCCAGCTCATTATGGCCGCCAATCCCTGCCGGTGCGCTGCCGAGGATCCCTCTAAATGCACCTGCAATCCGCATGACCGGCTTAATTATCTATCGAACCTGTCTGGGCCCTTGCGTGACCGCTTGGACATGGTGGTCACCCTGTCTGGGCAGTCAGCCACCATTAACGCGGAGGGCGAAGAATCATCTTCCGCCATTGCTGAGCGCGTCGCCGCAGCCCGTGACCGCGCCCGGGCACGCTGGGCAGCTGATGACATTCCGGCACGCGTCAATGGCGCCGTGTCCTCGTCCTATTTGCGCCGACACCGCCCAGCTTCCGAGTCCGCGATGATCATGCTGTCTGCCTACTTAGCCGAAGGCGAGATTTCGCAGCGCGGTATCGACCGCGTCCTGCGCGTGTCGTGGACCTTGGCCGATCTGCACGGAAGCTCTAGGCCGGATCTTGCGGAAGTGGGCCAAGCCCTCGACCTTCGCTCGAGCCAGACGGTGGGGAGGATTTCGGCATGAGTGAGCTTGATTTATCCACTCCACTTGCCACGTGGGTATATCTCAATCGCGTGGTTGAGGGCCCGTCTGCCTCCTTGCAGGCCTTGCTGGAGCACCATTCGGCGGAAGAGATTGCCCACGGGATTTATCACCGAGCCGATTGGATCGGGCCGCTTTTGGCCCGCACCGCCTCGCGGTTTGATTGGGTGCGGCAAAAAGAAGATCTCGCTGCGGCAGAGCGCGTAGGGGCGCGCTTGATTACGGCCGATAGCCCGGAGTGGCCGACAGAGGAATTCTCTTCCGCCTTCGGTTTCTACCAGAATGGCGCGGACGCGCCGGCCACATTCGATGAACAAGCAGTGCCGCCACATAGCTTGTGGGTACGCGGCTCAGCACTCAAACCCGAGGTAGGGCAGGCCGTAGGGATCGTGGGCACGCGCGCCATTTCGCGCTATGGGTGGCAGGCAACCCAAAGCGTGGTCTTAGGCCTGGTAAACCACGAATGGACGATCGTCTCCGGCGGCGCCTTGGGAGTAGATACGGTGGCGCATGAGACCGCCTTACACAATGCGGGGCGCACCGTTGCGGTAGCCGCATGCGGAATCGACAAGAATTATCCGGCCCGCAATGGTGGACTCTTCGATCAGATTGCCGATAATGGCTGCATCGTCTCCGAATTCGCCCCCGAGACAGCACCCAAGCGGCATCGCTTCCTTATTCGCAACCGCCTTGTTGCAGCGCTGAGCCAAGGAATCGTGGTCATGGAAGCCGCGTATCGTTCCGGCGCGCTTAATACCCTCAACTGGGCGGAAGCTTTAGGGCGCGTTGCCATGGCCGTGCCGGGACCAATTACGACGAGCGGCTCGCTCGGGTGCCACCAGCGCATCCAAGACGGGCGGGCCCAGTTGGTCGCCAGCGCCGATGAAGTTCGCGCCCTAGTCAGCCGCGCCGGGACGGTCGATCCGGAGGCGCAATATGAGATGAATTTTGCGGCGTCCTTAACGCAGCGGCTATCGCGGAATGAGTTACGTGTTTTTGATGCGACCCCGCCGCCGGGACGCCCTGCAGCCACCGCTGAAGATATTGCACGCGACGCGGGATTCCGCCTTCCTCTTACTATCCACTTATTGCTTACCCTAGAGAAAATGTGCGTGATCGTGCGGGAAGGAAATAACTGGGTTCGCTTAGAGATGGGCTGAAAAGGAAGTAAACTCATGGGGTATGAGTGATAAACGGAAGGCTGCAGAAAGCAATGCTCCGGTGGGGCAAATGGATGAGGCCATCGAGGATTTTGCGGACTTCCAGCTCCAGGTCAAAGGCCGTGCGGAGGCCACGGTGCGTGGCTACCGCGCGGACTTAAAAAACCTGGCCCAAGACATCGATACTTTTGCGGACCTTAATCTCAATAACCTGCGGCGGTGGCTGGGCAACGCGGTTGCAGAAGGCAAAGCGCGCGCAACGCTGGCACGCAGGACTGCCTCAGTTAAAGCCTTTTCCACCTGGGCGGAAAGGGAAGGCTACCTAAGCCGTGATGTCGCGGCACGATTGGTAACACCGAAGGTGGGCCAGCATCTCCCAACGGTCATGGCGCCGCAACAGGCGGGTGAACTTGTGGGCAATGCCGTTTCAGTCGATGAAGCCCATTTTCAGCGCGATAGCGCCATTTTGGAGCTGCTCTATGCTACCGGAATGCGCGTTGCGGAATTGGCCCGCCTCGATATCGGGGACGTGGACTTTAAGCGTTCCACCGCGCGCGTTACTGGTAAGGGAAACAAGCAAAGGGTCGTGCCCTTCGGTACCGCCGCAACCGATGCCCTGCAGCAGTGGATAGATGGCGGGCGCAAAGAACTGGCGCGGGGAGATACCCAGGCCATTTTTGTGGGCAGTAGGGGAGCGCGCATTGATCAGCGCCAGGTGCGGCGCATCGTGGAAAAAGCCGCAGCGGTTACGGGCACAAGCGGGCTCACACCGCACGGGGTGCGCCACCTTGCGGCTACTCACCTCCTAGAAGGCGGGGCGGATCTGCGCGTGGTCCAAGAGCTACTGGGCCATTCATCCTTGAGTACCACACAGATTTATACGCATGTCTCCGCAAAGCGGTTAAAGCAGGTCTATTCCCAGGCGCACCCGCGGGCCTGAGTAATTCTCATAAAGGCTTAAGCCGGATGACCGGCATATCTAGCAGGCTTAGTGGGTCGATATAGCTGTCTTTGGCGATTCGGGCGCCCCAATGCAGCCCTGGTGTGCCGTCTACTGGGTGGCCGAGCTTGCCTATAGTTTGTCCCTCGCGCACTTCTTGGCCTTGGGTAACGCTCGCGTGCACTGGTTGATACGTGGTGCGAATGCCGTCGGCATGGTCAATCGAAATGACTGGGGTGCCTGCAACGGTGCCGACAAAAGCGACGGTGCCTGATTCGGCGGCGACGACGGTACCGCCTATTCGCAGGGCCATATCGACGCCGCGGTGTCCGGCGCTCCACTTATGCTCGGGCTTATCAAAGCCGCGTAGCACCCGAACCGGGCGCGTCTTTCCGGAGGCGGGATCGACATATGCGGCAGCGGGCGCAGCGCACAGTAGTACTAGCGCACCAGTCAGGATGGTGGTGACGGAGGGGAGAAGGGGGCATCGGCAAGCGGCGTTGTTGTGTGGTCGTAGCAAACGGTTCATGGGGCACAGTGTGAAGCGTTGGGCCAATATTGTCCTGCGAAGCCTGGATTAGCTGTGGATAAATTGACAGCGTTGGGGCGGAAGAAACTCGAGTGACAATCGAGATGCAGCGGCCAGAGGAACTTGTGGAAAAGTGCTCGTTCGGTTTGGAAAATCCAGCTGGCTGGGATTATTGTCTTCTATAGCAGTGTGTCCGCTGGGTGGTAATCATCACGGAGGCATTGACTACGCGCGACGAAGTTGTCGCATCCTGCATTAAGGATGTGGCGGTCCGATAGCTGACGTGGTCCTTGGAAACAAGGTGTTAGCAGGGCCTTCGTTGCTAGGGTGCGGAATAAAACACCGCACATTTGGAAAAACCGAAAGACAATTAAAAGAAAGCGAGCGAATCATGGCAGTTGTAACCATGCGCGAGCTCCTCGACGCTGGTGTGCACTTTGGCCACCAGACCCGTCGCTGGAACCCGAAGATGCGTCGTTTCATCTTCACTGACCGTAACGGCATCTACATCATCGACCTGCAGCAGACGCTGACCTACATCGATGAGGCATACGAATTCGTTAAGGAAACCGTCGCTCACGGTGGCACCATCCTTTTCGTTGGCACCAAGAAGCAGGCGCAGGAAGCAGTTGCTGAAGAAGCAACCCGCGTCGGCATGCCTTATGTCAACCACCGTTGGTTGGGTGGCATGCTCACCAACTTCCAGACCGTGTCCAAGCGTCTGAAGCGCATGAAGGAGCTTCAGGCTATGGATGAGCGTGAGGACGGCTACAAGGGCCGTACCAAGAAGGAAGTTTTGATGCTTAACCGCGAGCGCGCCAAGCTTGAGCGCGTTCTGGGCGGCATCTCCGAGATGGCTAAGACCCCGTCCGCACTGTGGATTGTTGACACCAACAAGGAGCACATCGCGGTTAAGGAAGCTCACAAGCTGAACATCCCGGTTGTTGCCATCTTGGACACCAACTGCGACCCAGATGATGTTGACTTCCCGATTCCGGGCAACGATGACGCAATCCGTTCCACCAAGCTGCTGTCCGGCATCGTGGCTTCTGCCGTCGAAGAAGGTAAGAAGGCTCGCGAGGAGCGTCAGCTTGCAGCCGCTAAGGAAGCTGCCGGCGATTCCGCAGAGAAGGAACAGCGCGATGCTGAGGCTGCTGCAGCCGCATCCGATCCTGCTTCTGCAGAAAAGACCGAGGAAGCACCCGCAGACAAGCCTGCACAGTAGGCCTGCCTCTTGTGAGGATTCTTTCTTAACTGCACTTAATTGAATACCCCACGCACATTTTGGTGTGGGGCAGCTAGGGAATAATTCCTGTACAAGGCTGTTTACCTGACCCCTACCACCGTGTGCTACGGCGGTGGGGGTTACTTTTATCTATGCTGGAGGCGGCTAAAATTAGCCTCAGTACGACCGCATTGATGAAGGCAAAATGGGGTAGATTTCCCACCCAAAGACGGCGCGAGACCGCTACTTCGGCTACGCTGTCTCAACGAACACTGATTGATTTTCAAGGAGGATCGCCCTAACTATGGCGAACTACACTGCTGCAGACGTGAAGGCACTGCGCGAAGCAACTGGCTCCGGCATGCTCGATTGCAAGAAGGCCCTGGAAGAAAACGGCGGCGACTACGACAAGGCCGTTGAATTCCTGCGCATCAAGGGCGCTAAGAACGTGTCCAAGCGTGCTGACCGCGAGGCTACCGAAGGTCTCGTTGCCGTATCCGGCAACACCATGGTTGAGATCAACTGTGAGACCGACTTCGTGGCAAAGAACGAAGGCTTCCAGTCCTTCGCTAACAAGATTGTTGAAGCTGCAGCCGCAGCCAAGGCTAACTCCCCGGAAGAACTCAACAACGTAGAGATCGACGGCCAGAAGGTCTCCGAGTTCGTTGACCAGGAGTCCGCAAAGACCGGTGAGAAGCTGCAGGCACGTCGTGCAGTCACTGTCGATGGCGACAATGTTGCTGTCTACCTGCACCAGCGTTCCGCTGACCTGCCTCCTGCAGTCGGTGTCTTGGTTTCCTACGAAGGCAACAAGGAAGGCGCACACGCTGCCGCACTGCAGATTGCAGCTATGAACGCTGAGTATCTGAAGCGCGAAGACGTTCCTGCAGAGATCGTCGAGAAGGAGCGCTCCATCGCTGAGGCCACCACTCGTGAGGAGGGCAAGCCTGAGGCTGCTCTTCCAAAGATCGTGGAAGGCCGCCTGAACGGCTTCTACAAGTCCGTTGTCTTGCTGGAGCAGGCTTCCTTGTCCGATAACAAGAAGACCGTCAAGCAGGTCGCAGAAGAGGCCGGCACCACCATTACCGGCTTCGTCCGCTACGAGGTTGGCGCTTAAGTTTAAGCCCGCTTTTTAGCCTTTAAAGCCCACGGGAGGAGTGTCCTCTCTGTGGGCTTTTGTGCTGTCTAGGGACACTGGGGAAGCGGTGGCTGCTGGCCTATGGTGCAGTGTGGGGAACCGGTGGCAGTGTGGGTAAGATGGAAAAGAAATAAAATCAGCCCGCGCAAAAGGAGACGATGAAGGCGTGACTTCTGCAGACGAAAAGCGAACCGGATACAAACGAGTAATGCTGAAACTCGGCGGCGAAATGTTTGGCGGAGGCAAAGTCGGAATTGACCCGGACGTTGTCGAAAATGTAGCTCGCCAAATCGCTGAAGTAGCTGAGCAGGGGATCGAAATCGCCGTGGTGATCGGCGGCGGCAACTTCTTCCGCGGAGCAGAGCTCTCGCAGCGCGGCATGGACCGCGCCCGCTCTGACTACATGGGAATGCTGGGCACAGTCATGAACTCGTTGGCCCTGCAGGACTTCTTGAAGCAAAAGGGCGTTGATTGCCGTGTGCAAACGTCTATCAACATGGCGCAAATCGCCGAGCCGTACCTGCCGCTGCGCGCTGACCGACACCTAGAGAAGGGCCGCGTGGTTATCTTCGGTGCCGGCATGGGCATGCCGTATTTCTCCACGGACACCACGGCCGCGCAGCGCGCCTTGGAAATTGGCGCCGATGTGCTCTTCTTGGCCAAGGGCGTTGATGGCGTGTACTCCGATGACCCACGCACGAACCCGGATGCGGAGCTCTACACCCAAATTACTCCGCGCGAGGTCATTGAAAAGGGGCTCAAGGTTGCCGATGCAACCGCCTTTAGCCTGTGCATGGACAATGACATGCCGATCTTGGTCTTCAACCTCCTAGAAGAGGGAAATATCGCCCGCGCGGCCAGCGGCCAGGTTATCGGCACGCTGGTGCAGTCCTAATTCTAAAACGACACAGAACCTGCTACCTTTTATACAGCTACCCCTCAACGTTGAAGGATGATTCAGCCTCATGATCGATGACATTCAGCTCGAAGCCGAAGAGCACATGACCGCTTCCGTCGAGCACACCCGCGAGCAGCTGGTGACCATTCGTACCGGACGCGCGAACCCAGCGATGTTCAACGGGCTCATCGCGGAGTACTACGGTGCGCCGACGCCGATTACTCAGATGGCTACCATCTCTGTTCCAGAGCCGCGCATGTTGCTCATCAAGCCATACGAGCAGTCCATGATCCAAGAGATTGAAAACTCCATCCGCAACTCGGATTTGGGCGTTAACCCCACCAACGACGGTCACGTACTGCGTGTGACCGTTCCCCAGCTGACCGAGGAACGCCGTAAGGAAATGGTCAAGCTGGCTAAGAGCAAGGGCGAGGACGGCAAGATCGCAATCCGCAATATTCGCCGCAAGGCCATGGAACAGCTGAAGATGCTCCAAAAGGATGGCGAAGAGGGCGAGGATGAGGTCCTTGCCGCAGAGAAGGAAATGGAAAAGATTACCGCTGGCTACGTCGAGCAGATTGACAAGCTAGTGGAAAACAAGGAATCCGAATTGATGGAGGTCTAGGACTTTTCCGCTGCCGCCGCGCCCAATCGGCCGGCGGCGCTTTTCTATACGTAGTATTTTTGTATAGGAAATAGACAAGCCCCGCGACGCGCATACAACGCCAAGTGAAAGGAGCCGGTCACGGTGAGTGACGCCTTGAACCGCCGATTGCCGCAGCCGAAAAATGGTCCCGGCCGTGACTTGCCGGCGGCTATTGGAGTAGGCGTGGGGCTCGGCGCCCTCGTCGTCCTCGCCGTCTGGGCTGGCCCCTTGGCTTGGTATGCGGTGGTAGCAGTCGCGGTCGGCGGGGCCATGTGGGAAGTTCTTACCCGCTTGCGGGAGAACTCGTACTATATCCCGCGCACCCTGTTAATCATTTTGGGTCAAGCCATGGTGTGGATTTCCTGGCCGCTTGGCGCGCCCGGCCTCGTGGCCGTATATGTCACAGCAGTCCTCATTTTGATGTTCGGCAGGCTTTTTCATAACGGTCGGCATCGCCCACCCATTAATTACCTGCGGGACATGTCCGTCGGTATCTTCGTGCTGACGTGGATTCCGCTTTTCGCGACCTTTGCAGCCATGCTGTCGCTGATTTCTTCCCCAGTGGCCAGCGGCGCCGCTTCCATCGTAGTCTTTATGTTGTGCGTGGTCGCCTCTGATACGGGTGGCTATATCGTTGGTGTGATGTTCGGCTCGCACCCCATGGCACCGGCCGTGAGCCCGAAGAAGTCCTGGGAGGGCTTTTGCGGCTCCATAGCCTTCGGCGTCATCGTTGGGGCGCTTTCCGTCCACTTCCTCTTGCACCACTCGGCGTGGGTAGGTGCCTTGATGGGCCTTGGCCTTGTTATTTGCGCTTCGCTGGGTGACTTGGTGGAATCGCAATTTAAACGAGAGCTGGGCATTAAGGACATGTCCCACATTCTCCCTGGGCACGGCGGCCTTATGGACCGCCTTGATGGCATGCTGCCCTCTGCCATGGTTACTTGGGTGGCCATTAGTTTTATGGCAAACCTTGCGGTCTAATCCGAGCTGAAACCACCGCGTGTCAAAGGGTGCTGAATATCAAACCACCGCTTCTCACTGCATTGCTGAAATAACGTTCCAAGGCAGGAGAAAGCGGCGGTAGGGCTATTTAGCCTTGGGTCTGCTTGCGCAATTGGCGGCGCAATTCCAGCATGCGCCACACACCTACAAGCGCCATGATGAGCGCGCCGCCGATGGTGAACATCAAGTAGGCAATGCCCGCCGGGAACTGACCCGACCAGCCGAGGAAGTTCATTGGAACTTCTTGCTGGTTTTGCAGAATGAAGATGATTAATACGATCAGCAAGAGGAAGCCCACGATGAGCGCTGCCCAAGTGCTAGCGGCGAATGAGCCTTGGGCTTTTTGTGGGGCGGAAGCAGGCTCAGTGGTGCCGGTGTCGGTGGAGACTTCCTTGCTTCCGGTTTCGGTCAGAGCGGCATTATCTTCTGCCGCGGTGGCCTTATCATCGGAGGTAGAAAAGTCATCTTCAGGGTATTTCGGATTGGTCATATGTCCATTATTTCTGTAAACCCTTCCAAAATTCCACTTGGCTATAAAATGAGGCGTTCACAATTGGAAAAGTTCCGGTAAACCGTGGAATGATGGGCATCATTATGGCTCAACCAGTAAAACTTAACTTCTCCGCGCCGCGGCGCGGACTGCCACCGAAGCATTTTGCGGATCTCTCTGAAAGCGAGCGCATTGATAAGCTCGCAGAAATCGGTCTACCTAAATTCCGCGCTAAGCAAATAGCTAAGCACTACTACGAGCATCTCACGGACGATGTCGAAGAGATGACGGATATCCCCGCCGGCAAGCGCGAGGAGGTCAAAGACGCCTTCTTCCCTGAGCTCATGAAGCCTATTCGTACGACTTCTACGGATGATGGGGAGACCACTAAGTCCTTGTGGCGCTTGCACGATGGCACCCTTTTGGAGTCTGTCTTGATGCGGTACCCCGGCCGCGCTACCTTGTGCATTTCTTCTCAGGCTGGCTGCGGAATGGCCTGCCCGTTTTGCGCCACCGGCCAGGGCGGGCTAGACCGCAACCTTTCTACCGGCGAAATCGTCGAACAGTTCCGTCATGCAGCCGCGGCGATGGCAGCCGAAGGCGGACGCTTATCCAATGTTGTCTTCATGGGGATGGGCGAGCCGCTGGCAAATTACAAGCGTGTGGTTCAGGCGGTGCGCCAGATTACCGGCCAAGATGGGACGGGCTTTGGGCTCTCGCAGCGCAATGTGACCGTATCCACCGTGGGTTTGGCACCTGCCATTCGCAAGCTTGCGGACGAAGACCTTGCCTGCACGCTTGCAGTGTCGCTGCACACTCCGGATGATGAACTGCGCGATAACTTGGTGCCGGTCAATAATCGTTGGTCCGTTGATGAAGTCCTCGATGCCGCACGGTACTACGCCGATAAATCCGCCCGCCGTGTATCTATCGAGTACGCCCTCATCCGGGATAAGAACGATCAGGATTTCCGCGCCGATATGCTGGGCCGGAAGTTGCACCAGAAACTTGGCTCTAAGGTGCACGTCAACGTGATCCCGCTTAACCCGACTCCGGGTTCAGAGTGGGACGCAGCTCCCAAGGCACGCCTCGATGAATTCGTGCGTCGCGTCCAGGCGCAAGGAGTGCCGTGCACTGTGCGCGATACTAAGGGCGATGAAATCGCTGCAGCCTGTGGCCAGCTTGCCGCCGATGAGCGAGAAGACATGTCGGCCTAAGCCAGAACCGGCAGGTCGCCACAGCCACTTAGGCATAGTTTGAAAAGTGCCTAGGTGGCTTTGTCTTTAGTATTTGCGGGTGTTGGCGTATGCGGGGCAGCACAACTACACGCCCGGCAAAACCACAAAACCGCCGGGCCTCCTCGCAATAAGGAAGACTCGGCGGTTTTCGTAGCTAGGATTACAGCGCGTGCTTGCCGGTGCTTACCTCGGCAGCATCGGAGGCAGAGTCAACACGCAGGTGGGATACGCGGGAAGGCTCGATATTCAACGCGCGCAGCTGGGAATCGGTCAACTCGGTGTAGGCACCGGAAACGGTCTTCTGGTCATAAATCCAGTCACGTTCTTGGTGGTCGGCCGGCTTATTATTAGAGGTGATGGTGCGCACCTGGTTGAGCTTTGGCTCGAAGGTGAAGATGAGCAGGCCCACAACCAGAAGGACGGTCAGGGTAACCAGCCAGACGGTCTCCACGTGGCCCTTGTGGTTACCAAAGTTGAAACCAATCATGAAAATCACGGAGATCCAACCCGCGATTTGCACACCAGAGCGGCTGATGCGGGACCAACCGAAGCCTGCGGATGGAACATCTTCGGTAGAAACACCGTCATAAACCTGCGGTACCGGCTTGTGGGAAGACACTTGCTCTCCTTCGCTATCGCGTGTGTCCATTTATCGAGGGGCACACCAATGCCATTTGACTGCCTACTATTTTAAAACATCGTGGCTGCAAAGGCGATTAAACACCCCCGCCTTCTTGCCCGGCTCCACCCCATAGCAGGGCTACATAAATGACCGCTAGGGTAGAGGGGTGACTACTCAGCGAATACTTATTCTCGGCTCCACCGGCTCTATTGGCACGCAAGCATTAGAAGTAATTGCGGATAACCCCGATAAGTTTGAGGTCGTGGGCATTGCTGCGGGCGGTTCTCACCCGCAGCAGATCATTGAGCAGGCCCGCTCCTTCCACCTTTCGTTTGACCACATTGCCGTGGCCCAACCTGCGGCGGCTGCGGAGGTTTCTGCGGCTTTAGGCGGCACAGTACTTTCTGGCGATGGTGCGGCGGAAGAGCTGGTGCGCTCGGTTCCTGCCGATACCGTGCTCAACGCCCTAGTGGGCTCCCTCGGGCTCAAAGCCACCCTGGCAACGGTGGACATGGGCGAGTACCTCGCACTAGCGAATAAGGAGTCCTTGGTTGCCGGCGGCACTTTGGTCACGAAATCCGCGCGGCCAGGCCAAATCATTCCCGTGGATTCGGAGCACTCTGCGATGGCACAATGCCTGCGCGCGGGCGAAGAAGGCGAGCTGGCCAAGCTCGTTCTCACAGCCTCGGGCGGCCCTTTCCGCGGTCAGACGCGTGAGCAGATGTGGGACGTTACCCCGCAGCAAGCCGCGCAGCACCCCACGTGGTCCATGGGACAGATGAATACGCTGAATTCCGCCACCTTGATCAATAAGGGGCTCGAGCTCATCGAGGCGACTCTGCTTTTTGATCTTGAGCCAGAGCGCATCGAAGTCACGGTTCACCCGCAGTCGGTCATTCACTCGATGGCCACCTTTAAAGACGGCTGCACTATCGCCCAGGCTTCTCCGCCATCGATGAAGCTGCCCATCTCCCTGGCCTTGAATTGGCCCCAGCGTGTACCGGGGGCGCAGCCGGCCCTCGATTTTTCTCAGGCGCATACGTGGCATTTTGAGCCGCTAGATGATGCCGCCTTTCCCGCCGTATCCCTTGCCCGCGAGGCTGCGGCGAAGGGGACGGGAGTGATTTATAACGCTGCCAATGAAGAGGCCGCGGCGGCCTTTTTGGTCGGGCGTATCCACTTCCCAGAGATTGTTGATGTCGTAGGCGAGATCCTCGGGGAATCTTCCCAGTTTGCTGGTGTAGTCTCTACCCTCGATGAAATCCTCGCCGTAGAAGGTGAGGCTCGCAGGCGTGCGAATGCGCGCATTGACCGTTTAGCTGACTAGAAAGCTTTCTTTAATGGCAAATTTGCTGGGCATTGTGTTGTTCGCCCTTGGCATTGGGCTGACCGTGGCACTCCATGAGGCGGGGCATATGTTTACGGCCCGCGCCTTTGGCATGCGGGTGCGGCGGTATTTTATCGGCTTTGGCCCGCGCGTTTTCTCCTTCCGTAAGGGGCATACCGAATACGGTCTCGCCGCGTTTCCGGTGGGTGGATTTTGCGATATCGCCGGGATGACCGCGCAGGATGAATTCCTTACGGAGGAAGAAAAGCCCTATGCGATGTATAAAAAGCCATGGTGGCAGCGCATCATCGTCCTTGCAGGCGGTATTGGGGTCAACCTGATCCTCGGTTTTGTCATCTTGTATTTCGTGGCGATGACGGCAGGGCTACCCAATCCCGATGCCGATGTGCGCCCGCGGGTGGGGGACGTAGTCTGCACCGCAGACCAAAAAGAAAACCAGGAGCTGGAATCGTGCACTGGCAACGGGCCCGCTGGTAAGGCCGGTGTCCAGGAAGGCGATATCATTCTCGCGCTTGATGGCCAGCACCTGGATTCCTTTACGCAATTGCGCGATGAGGTAATGCAACGTCCCGGCGAGACCGTGACGCTTACCGTAGAGCGCGACGGCGCGGAAAAAGACTTCTCCATCGAATTGGAAACGGTCAAGCGCCTAAACCAACAGGGTGAATTGGTGGATGCCGGATCGATCGGGCTGAGCAATGAGGTCCTCGACATCGTCGAGAAATATTCAGCAACGCAGGCGGTTCCTGCAACGTGGCATTTCACCACTTATTCGCTCGAGGCCACGGTGGAGGGAATCAAACAATTCCCCGCTAAGGTACCTGGCGTGGTGGCCTCCATCTTTGGTCACGAGAGGGATGTGAACGGGCCGATGTCCGTAGTCGGTGCGTCGCGGGTTGGTGGCGAACTCGTGGAGCGTTCCCTGTGGGCATCGTTCTTCATGATGCTGGCGACGCTGAATTTCTTCCTCGCTATTTTTAACCTTATTCCGCTGCCGCCCTTTGACGGCGGACATATAGCGGTCATCTTGTATGAGAAAATCCGCGATGGCATTCGCAAACTGATGGGCAAGCAGCCGCTGGGTCCGGCCGATTACACCAGGCTTATGCCCATCACCTATGTCATGGCGGCCCTACTTATGGCGCTGGGCGTAGTGATCATCATCGCGGATGTGGTTAATCCGATCAGACTATTTGGCTAGGTTTGCCCTTCCCGCGCCCGCCGCGGGGAGTGGGTGGAGAGCTCAACGTATAGTGCACATTTGCAGCGCGAGCGGGAACTTTAGCGCTTAACCATCTAGTGCTAGAGTGGGGACGTTCAACACTTATTGTGCAATAACGTTTAGCAACGAGCCACGAGCTAGAAATAAGGAGCATTCATGTCTAGTCCTATCGGTCTAGGAATTCCTGACGGGCCTCCGCCAGTATTGCACCCGCGCCGGAAGACGCGGCAATTGCACGTAGGCCCGGTGGGCGTTGGTTCTGACTACCCAATTTCGGTGCAGTCGATGACCAATACCAAGACCCATGACATCAACGGCACCCTGCAGCAAATCGCACAGCTTACTGCCTCTGGCTGCGATATCGTGCGCGTGGCCTGCCCTAAGCCGGTGGATGCGGAGGCTCTGCCGACCATCGCCAAGAAGTCCCCGATCCCGGTCATCGCGGATATCCACTTCCAGCCCAAGTACATCTTTCAAGCCATCGATGCTGGATGCGCGGCGATTCGCGTCAACCCAGGCAATATCCGTGAGTTCGATGGGCGCGTTAAGGAAGTAGCCAAGGCCGCGGGCGATGCGGGGATCCCCATCCGCATCGGCGTCAATGGCGGTTCGCTGGATAAGCGCCTGCTGGAAAAGTATGGCAAGGCCACCCCAGAGGCACTCGTTGAGTCCGCTATGTGGGAAGCTAGCCTGTTTGAGGAGCACGGCTTTGGCGATATCGCCATTTCCGTCAAGCACTCTGACCCCGTGCTGATGGTGGAGGCCTACCGCCAGCTGGCCGCGCAGACTGATTACCCGCTGCACTTGGGCGTGACGGAAGCCGGCCCGAAGTTCATGGGCACCATTAAGTCCTCCGTCGCCTTTGGCGCCCTTTTGGCAGAAGGCATCGGCGATACGATTCGCGTCTCGCTGTCGGCCCCGCCTGAAGAAGAGGTCAAGGTGGGCGATCAAATTCTGCAGTCTTTCAACTTGCGCCCGCGCAAGCTGGAAATCGTGTCTTGCCCGTCGTGCGGCCGCGCGCAGGTGGACGTGTACAAGCTGGCGGAAGAAGTTACCGCCGGCCTCGAGGGCATGGAATTTCCCATCCGCGTTGCCGTCATGGGTTGCGTTGTCAACGGACCTGGTGAGGCCCGTGACGCGGACTTGGGCGTGGCGTCCGGTAACGGCAAGGGCCAAATCTTCGTCAAGGGCGAAGTGGTGCGCACCGTGCCGGAAGACAAGATCGTGGAGACCCTCATTGAAGAGGCAATGCGCATTGCAGATGAGCAAGGTCTCGAAGCCGTGGACGGCGCCAAGGCCGATGTTCGCGTGACGCAGTAAGCAGCTTCCTTCCACGCGGTAGTTTTTAAGGACTGTCCTGCACTTCGGTGTGGGGCAGTCCTTTTTGCTGCGTGCGCTGCTAATGTGCCAAAGCATGAAGAAGTTATTCGCACTGGTTGCTACAGTTTCGTTTGCTGCAACTGGTGTGGTTGCTTGTACCCCTAAGCCCGTATCTGCAGAGCCGGTGGCAGAAGAGTTCATTGAAGGCATGGAGAGCCGAAATGACGAGGGCTTGGAGGAGCTTACAGATTCCCCCGATGACGCCACACAGGCCCTCGATGCTACGTACTCGGGTTTGCAGGCAGAGGGCCTCGATATTGAGCTCGAGGGGGTAAAACAGGACGAAACCGTGGCCACGGCGGATTATAAGGTCACCTGGGATTTGCCCAAGGATCGCAGCTTGAGCTATACCACGCAGATGACCTTGACCAAGGCCGAAGACGAGTGGACGGTGCGGTGGAAGCCCAGCATTATTCACCCGGACCTGGGCGCGCACCAGCATTTGGAGCTGCGCGCCTTGGAAGCCACGCGCGCCAGCGTCGTTTCCTCCAACGGGGTGGAGCTGATGAGCCCCGGGCTGAATTACCGCGTCATCGTGGATACGAGCTCGCTTTCCGATGTCCGCCCCACGGCCTCCAAGGTCAGCAGCGCCCTGGCTGCAGCGCACCGCGAGGACGACTCAATCGCGGAGGTAGACGCCAAGGAGCTCGCCGAAAAGCTTGAAAAGGCAGATTCCGCCTATTCGGTGGGGCTTTATACAGAAGAGCAGGAGTCCATCATCCGCGCCAAGCTGGAGGGGATGGAAGGCGTCCGCATTAATGAAGAGCCCGCGCTGGTGACCCGGGACCGTGGTCTTGCGCCCGATCTCTTATCGCGCGTGCGCTCGGCCGTCAATGACGAGCTCGACGGCGAGACCGGCTGGTCCATCGCCGTCGTCAATGAGAATGGTGCGGCGCTTTCCGATGTCGAAAAGCATGCGCCCGAGGCCGCCCCCTCCATCAAGGTTGGCTTGGATTATGACGTCCAACGCGCGGCCCAAGAAGCGGTGAATCAGCGCTCGGACGCCCAGGCCATGCTGGTTGCCATCCGGCCTTCTAACGGCGATATCCTGGCCGTAGCGCAGACCGAAAAGGCGGACGAGGACGGCGACGTCGCCTTGCAAGGCCAATACCCACCCGGCTCGGTTTTCAAGATCCTTACCGCCGCTGCGGGTGTAGAAAAACAAAACCTGACCACGGATACCATCGTTCCGTGTCCTGGTACGATGGATATTTATGGCCGCGTGGTGACCAACTACAACGCGTTTTCGCTCGGCAATGTGCCGCTAAGCCAGGCCTTCGCCCAATCGTGCAACACCACCTTCGCGGATATTTCCACCAAGCTGGCACCCGGTGAGTTGAAGGAAACCGGCAAGAAGTTTGGCTTCGGGGTGGATTATGAAATCCCCGGGCTGACCACCACGACCGGCTCGATTCCGGAGGGCAAGGAAGTTTTGGAGCGCACCGAGGCCGGCTACGGCCAGGGCTACGACCTTGCCAGCCCGTTCGGCATGGCTATGGTTTCGGCCTCTGTGGCAGCGGGAAAGACCCCAACGCCCACCCTTATTGAGGGCCGCGAGACCAAGGCCTCGGATAAGTCGGCGCCGATTCCAGACCACGTGCTGAATAACGTGCGCGGCATGATGCGCCAGGTGGTCACCAGCGGTACCGCCCGTGGGATGCAGGCGGGCGGAACGATTTACGGCAAGACTGGTGAGGCCGAGATCAATGAAGGCTCGCACGCGTGGTTTACCGGCTACCGGGAAGAAGACGATATCGCCTTTGCCACGCTCATCGTATTGGGCGGCGGCTCCGAATCCTCGGTAGCTATTACCGATAACTTCCTGCGGAAGCTGGATGATTACCGCTCGCGCCCCAATGATGGCCCGGCCCCCAAGGTCGAGTAAGCAGCGGACACTGACTGGCCACCCCGATACTGCGTGAGCCGGTATGAGGACTACCATGGGCAATTATGAGTACTCGTGGAAAATTGAAGCCAGGTAAACCAACCCCCATCCGGCCGGTGCCAGAAGATATCGAGCGCCCGGAATATGTGTGGAAAGACGAGGTACAAGAGGCCATCGGTGAGCCTTTTGTGCAGTCCCCCGAAGTGATTGAGAAGATGCGGGAGGCCTGCAAGATCGCGGCCAACGCGCTGAAGGAAGCCGGCAAGGCGGTAAAGCCTGGCGTGACGACGGATGAGGTCGACCGCGTGGCGCACGAGTATATGTGTGACCACGGTGCGTACCCATCTACCTTGGGATACCGGGGATTTCCCAAAGGCAGCTGCGTTTCGCTGAATGAAATTGTCTGCCACGGCATTCCGGATACCACCGTGATTGAAGAAGGTGACATCGTCAATATCGATGTCACCGCTTATAAAAACGGCGTGCACGGCGATAATAACGCCACCTTCTTGGCAGGTGACGTATCAGAGGAGCACCGCCTTTTAGTAGAGCGCACCAAAGAAGCCACGATGCGCGGCATTAAGGCCGCAAAGCCTGGCCGCGAGATCAACGTTATCGGCCGCGTTATCGAGTCATATGCCAAGCGCTTTGGTTATAACGTCGTGCGCGATTTCACCGGCCACGGCGTAGGACCCACCTTCCACAATGGGTTGGTGGTCTTGCACCACGATTCCACCACGTACCGCGATATCTTGGAACCGGGCATGACCTTGACGGTAGAGCCGATGATTAACCTGGGTTCGCTGGATTACGATATTTGGGACGATGACTGGACCGTGCAGAACCGTGATGGCAAGTTCACCGCCCAGTTCGAGCACACCTTGGTCATCACCGATGATGGCAATGAAATCCTGACCATCCCAGATGAGGATTAATCGCTAGGGCCCTTCTTCAAGGCCTAGGAACGGCGAAAGCCGCCTCCTTAACCACTGCGCACGAATCTTAGCGCGTGGCCCGGGGAGGCGGCTTTTGTTATGGAGCCTTAGATATGTGCCTTAGTCCCATTCGAGGCCCAAGAGGGCGTTTTCTACGACCTCTGGCAGGGCTGGGTGGATCCAGTACTGCTTGCGGGCAAAGTCGCGCAGGTCGATCTCGTAGGCCATCACCGTAATCAGCTGCTGGATCAGGGTGGAGGCCTGCGGGCCCATTAGGTGGGCGCCCAAGAGCTGGCCCGTCTTGCGGTCCGCAATCAGCTTGCAAATACCGGTGGTATCTTCCATGGCCCAGCCGTAGGCCACGTCGCCAAAGTTTTGAATCTTTACGGTGACATCGAAGCCCTGCTCCCGCGCTTCTTCTTCCTTCAAGCCCACAGAGGCGATCTGCGGGTGGGTGAAGATGGCGGCAGGAACGTTGTCGTGCGGAAGCTCCTGCAGATCCTCCGGGTGGAGCAGGTTGTGCTGGATGGTGCGGGCTTCGGCGTTGGCGACGTGCTTGAGCATGTAGGGCGAAGAGACATCGCCAAGCGCCCAGACGCCTTCTGCATCCGTGAGGCCATGCGCATCGGTGGAAATGCGGCCATTGTCCAGCAGCTTGATGCCGGCCTTGTCCACATCCATGAGATCGCCATTTGGCTTGCGGCCGGTGGCTACCAGGATGGCGTCTGCCTCAAGGCTCTCGCCATTATCGAGCTCCAGCTTTACGCCCTTGTCGGTTTCTTCCAGCTTGGTGCCGTTAGCAATTCGCACATCGAAACGCTCGCGGGCAATTTCGTTGAAGCGCGAGGAGATATCGGAATCGAGGTGGCGCAGCAGGGTCTCGCTGCGGTTGACCACGGTGACCTTGGTACCGAGGCCATCGAAGACGTGGGCAAATTCCATGGCGATATAGCCGCCGCCCACGATGATCAGGCTTTCTGGTTGGCGGTCCATCCGCATGATGTCTTCGTTGGTGTAGTACTTCACGCCGGAATTGGCGTAGACCTCAGGGATTACCGGGCGGGAGCCGGTAGCAACAACGATCTGATCGGCGCTGATGACGTGATCGCCGGTCTGGATGGTCTTAGGGCCGACGAAGCGAGCGTGCTCGTCGTAGACGGTGATATTCGGGGTCTTGTCGCCGCGACGGTAGTCCTCGCCGCTTTGGGCGATCTGGTCGATGCGGTTGTGGAAGACGCGCTCCACAATGGGGTTCCACTCCACGTCGTTGACCTGGGCATCAATGCCAAGGCGCTCGCCTTCGCGGGCGGCGAGGGCGACATCGGCTGCGTAGACGTACATCTTGGTGGGGATGCAGCCGACATTCAGGCAGGTGCCACCGAAGCGGCCCTTTTCAATAATGGCAATTTTCTTATCGTGAAAATCACGGTTGGCAATGGAGTTGCCGGAACCGGTGCCGATGATGATGAGGTCGTAGTGTTCCTCAGCGGCCGGAGTATTTGCTGTATCAATTGTGGTCATATCAATACCTTAATCCATGTGTCCAATTCGGGTATTTATGCTGGTGTGGGCGCTTCCACGATGGTGGGAAGCCAGGCATCGCACGCTGCGAACGCCTCCGCTAGGGGGCCGGAGAGGGATAAAAAGACATCGTGGCGCGCACCTTCGATGGAACGCAGCGTGTAGTGCGCATTGAGCTCTTTTGCCCACCGTCGGGTCTGTGCGACATCGATGATGCAATCGGCATGATTGACCGCATCGCAGTAGGGCGTTCCCAATAGCAAGCGGGTAGATTGCAGCGTCAATACGGGGACCCCGGCATTAATGCGGCCGCTGTGAATGGCGTCGAAACCGTGGAAGACGGCGGCCAGCCAGCCTATATATTTCTTATGCCCGGCTAATGGTTTCAGGCTGAGGTCGTAGTCCCACTCGCCGTAGAAGTCACTGTGCACCGATTCGCCATAGGCGGTGAGGTTGCCCCCGGGCAAGGGGGTCTTGGGTGCGATCTTGGCGGTGGAATATATCGCCGGCTTCAGCGCTGATACGGCCCAGCCGGGAACGCCCATCATGTCCAGCCAGGGGCTATTGAGGATGAGGCCCTTCAGGCGGGAGAAGCGCTCCGCGTCATGGCGGCGTAGAAAGTCCATCCACAGCGGCGCAATTAGGCCACCGGTGGAGTGGGCGATAACGATTATCTCGTCGTTTGCAATGGCATCGAGGGCTGCGGAAAGATCCGCGTTATATAAGGACAAGTCCGAAACGTAGTGCCAGGACTGGCCCGGGCGGTGCGAGCGACCGCATTTGCGCAGATCGACCGCGTAAAAGTCATAGCCTTGTGCCGCGAAGTGCTGTGCGACGTGCGTGTGGAAGAAGTAGTCAGTCATCCCGTGCAGCCATACCAAGGCCGGGCGGGAAGTGGCAGAAGGTGAAGAAGAATCGGCGGGGCCCGAATCCGTGGAGCCTGCAGCCGAGCCTGGTGCATAGCGGACGAGGGTGGTGACAATATCCCCCTCGCCATCAGGATCGGGGCCGAGGTTGAGGGTGGCTGATTGAAAATCGGGGCCGAGGATATCGGGCCCCCATGACGGAGTTGCTGTAGCCATGACACGAGTCTAGTCAACTCTAGGGGTTCGCTACGGTAGCTGCGTGACCTGCAATTATTTCCACTCAATGTGAAGTGTATTACATGGCGTCCTATATTGTGGCGGCCAGGGTGGGGGAGAAAAACCAATCGAGTGGAGAAAAGCGTAAGGTAAGGCGTTAATGCGTGACACATCGGCAGGTTGTCTGTGCATAACAGTCGCGGTGTGGGGCGCAAAGCGCTTAAAATATATGGTGCAGAATGCGCCGATGTATATAAATTTTCAATTCGAAGAGGTTATAACACAGTGTCCTCAGCAAAGAAGACAGCACAAGTTGTAGATGAGGTTGATGTCGCACTGGTCGGTGCCGGCATCATGAGCGCCACCCTGGGCGCTATGCTCCGCGAGCTGGAGCCGAGCTGGACCCAGATGATCTTTGAGCGCCTTGATGGCCCCGCCCTGGAATCCTCCTCTCCGTGGAATAACGCCGGTACCGGTCACTCTGCTCTGTGTGAGCTCAACTACACGCCAGAGAAGAACGGCCGCATTGATATTTCTAAGGCCATTGCCACCAACGAGAAGTTCCAGAAGTCGCGCCAGTTCTGGTCCCACCAGCTCAACAACGGCATCCTGACTGAACCTAGCGAGTTCATCAACCCAGTCCCACACGTGTCCTTCGCTCAAGGTGAAATCCAGGCGGACTACCTGAAGCGCCGCTACGAGGTGCTGAGTGAAAAGCACATGTTCCCCGGCATGCAGTTCTCTGATGACGAATCCACCTTCGCGGAGAAGCTGCCGCTCATGGCTGACGGCCGCGACTTTTCCAATAAGGTCGCTATCTCTTGGACCGAAGTCGGAACCGATGTGAACTTCGGCGCCCTGGCCAAGCAATTCCTGACCGCTGCGCGCGCATCTGGTACGGAGATCCGTTACGGCCACGATGTCTTCGATATCGACCGTGATGGAAATGACTGGAAGGTCTATTCCAAAAATAAGCACACCGGCGATATCACCGTGGTGAAGGCGAAGTTCGTCTTCGTCGGTGCCGGCGGCTACGCCCTAGACTTGCTCCGCAAGGCAAAGGTGAAGGAAGTGGCAGGATACGCCGGATTCCCCATTTCCGGTCTCTGGTTGCGTGCCAAGAACCCGGAGCTCATTGAGCAGCACCAGGCCAAGGTCTACGGTAAGGCTGCAGTGGGTGCTCCTCCGATGTCCGTGCCGCACCTGGATACCCGCGTTATCGACGGCGAGAAGGGCCTGCTGTTTGGCCCGTACGGCGGTTGGAGCCCGAAGTTCTTGAAGAAGGGTTCCTACCTGGACCTTTTCAAGTCTATCCGCCCGGATAACATCACCTCCTACCTGGGTGTTGCGGTACAGGAATTCGGCCTGACCAAGTACCTCATTGATGAGGTGCGCAAGGACTTCTCTGACCGCGTCGAGTCCCTTCGCGAATACGTCCCGAATGCGAAGGAAAGCGACTGGGAGACCGTGATTGCCGGTCAGCGCGTACAGGTCATTAAGCCTGCAGGCGCACCGCGTTTCGGTTCCCTCGAGTTCGGAACCGCATTGGTCAATAACCAGGAAGGCAATATTGCCGGCCTGCTCGGCGCTTCCCCGGGTGCTTCCATTGCCCCAGCCGTCATGCTGGAGCTGCTCGAGCGTTGCTTTGGCGAGCGCATGATTGACTGGAGCGATAAGATTCGCGAGATGGTCCCGTCCTACGGCATGAAGCTGGCCAATGATGAGGACTTCTACAACGAGATGTGGGAATACACCCAGAAGACGCTGAAGCTGGAGCGCTAAACACCCACCCTTCGGCTTTGGGCTAATTCCTGGCCCCTGCCCTCCGTGCAAAACCTATTGCGCGGAGGGCTTTGTGATGCCCAACCCCTGAATTCGGAGTTGTTAGAAAATTAGGTACCGCAGTAGGTAAGAAAGCCTGCAAGCCCATCCGGATCGGGTTGTTCGTAAGACGGATTCGGCTGCCACGGATGGGTCGCGGCGTGGAGCAGATCAGTAAAGGGCTGCATATCGCCTGCCTCAGCGGCGCGCAGTGCGGCTTCGACGGCCATATTGCGGGGAATGACCCGGGGCATTGCAGCATCCACGGCATCCGGGGAGGGGTGAGTGGCTAGGTAGCTATCCACGAAGTCCGATTTCTTAAATAGTTCTTGGGCAGGAAGGGTGCGGCCGCGGGCGGCATCGGCAAGCGCACGGTGCGCCAGCGTGATATCCGGCTGGTAAAGCTGCATGGCAGTAAAGTAGGCCGAGGCTACCTCGGTGGAGGTATCGAGGGCGCTTGCCAGATCGCTGCGGCGCTGGGAGGCGAATTTCTCCTGAAACCCATTGATGGTTTCTTGCGCGAAGTCGACCCCGACATTGATATCGGCATCGAATAGCGGCACCAGCGATTCCGCGAGCCGGGCGAGGTTCCAGCCCAAGATCGCTGGTTGATTGCCAAAGGCATAGCGTCCCTGCTGGTCAATGCTGGAAAAGACCGTATCGGGTGAGTAGGACTCCATAAAGGCACACGGGCCATAATCAATGGTTTCGCCGGAGATGGTGGTGTTATCCGTATTCATCACCCCGTGGATAAAGCCCAAGCGCATCCACGAAGACACGGTGGCAATCTGGCGGTCCATGACGCCTTGAAAAAACTCCCGATAATCTGCCCCAGGGTAGTGGCGCGCTATGGCATAGTCCGCGAGGTCTTGGAGGTGGCCAGACTGCGCGGCATAGTGAAAAGTTCCGACCCGGATATGGCTTGCCGCCACGCGGACCAGGACGCCAGCCGGCTGCACGTGGCCGCGCTGGATGGGACGGCCGGTAGAAATCACAGCAAGCGAGCGGGTGGTGGGTACGCCGAGGGCGTGCATGGCCTCAGAAACCAAGTACTCGCGCAGCATGGACGAGAGGGTGCCGCGGCCATCGGCACCCAACCGCGAATAAGGGGTAAGCCCCGTGCCCTTGGCGTGGAGATCCCACAGTTTTCCGTCTTTGTCCACCTCGCCCAAGAGCATGGCCCGGCCATCGCCCATCTGTGGGTTGAAAGAGCCGAATTGGAAGCCGGAATAGGCCATGGCATGCCCGCCGTCGCGGCCTAAAAGGAAATCCAGGCCGTCTGCAGAGCGCAGCCAGTCAGTATCCAAGCCCAGCTGCACTGCCAGCTCTTCATTGAGGACTACGAGCTTAGGATCCGGTTGTTCTTCACCGTGGGTTGCCGCCACAAATTCCGGCAGGTGATCGGCATAGTCGTGGTGTAGGTGCATTTTAGACCTCCAATTGTCCTTGCACGCGGATGTGGACGCGGCCACCGACCCAAATATCGGTGCCGTCATCGTGGATAAAGACCTCGCCGTTTCTTCCCAGCTGGCTGCCCTGGCAGGCGGTGTAGCGGGCGGGAACCAGCCCGCGCGAGCGCATGAATTGCGCGGCCCCGCCGTTGAAAGAGCCGGTGACGGGATCCTCGAATTCTGCGGTAAACGCGCGCACTTCATAGGCAGCGGAGCCCGCGTCTGCGGCGCTATCACGCATTCCCACCACGCCCACCTTGGGACGAGTGGCAGCGGGCTGAACCGCGCGCACGGCCGCGGCATCGCGCAGCTGTATAAGCTGCCAGCCGGGCCCATTATCCACCCAGGCGGAATCAAGGACGTCTGCTTCCGAGATATTCAATCCCGCACAGGCCTTTGCAAGCTCAGCACTGCTCAGTGGCCCACTAGCGCGCAGAGGCGGGGTGGCAAAAGAATAAATACCCTCGTTCTCGCGCACGGAGACCAACCCTACCCCGCATTCCTGCACAATGGCGCCTTCCTTCTGAGGTTCATTGCCGAGCGCCCGCCAGACGGCGGCGCTACCCAAGGTGGGGTGGCCGGCGAAATCAAACTCCTCGTGCGGGGTAAAAATGCGCACGCGATAGTCCGCCGCGGGATCGGTGGGCTCGAGCAAGAACGTGGTTTCAGAAAAATTGGTCCAGTGCGCGATGGCCTGCATCTGTTGCGTCGAGAGCCCATCGGCATGGGCCACGACGGCGAGCGGGTTACCGGAAAACGCCGAGGTGGCAAAGACATCGACTTCAAAGAACTGGAGTTGCATGCCAGCCAGTCTAGTCAGCCCTGAGGATGAGGCCGGCGGGTTAGCTTCTGCGCTAGCCTTGCCCTTATGTCTAAGCTTTGGCCGGATCGTCTGCGCGACTGGATTGGCCCGCCGTGGCGAATCCTCATCCCCGTGTTCTTCGGCGTGCTTTTGCCCAACGCCGCGAACTTTTTGCACACCGATTCACCCTTCCAGGCCATCGTGGCGGTCTTGTACACCGTCGGCATTCCGCTCGCGCTGTGGCTGCATCCCAAGCTGCAAGAAAAGTCCATTTTCTTCATCGCCGGCACCATGACGTTGTGCATTTTTACGCCCTTGGCCTCCCTGGCGAACTTCCACGCCCCGATTTTCGCCTACACGGCTTTTCTCATTGGCACGCACTCGCGCAAGCGCTTGCGCTATATCTGGCTTGCGTGGATTGCCCTGGGCTCCCTGGTGGGAACCACCGCAAGCCTGTTTGGTGAAAAGGTCTTCGCAGGCAGCGATATCGGCTTGGGCGATGCGACCATGAGCCCGCTGCTTGCCTATGCCGGCACGGTCTTGCTCGGCTGGCCGGTCCTCGGCTTTTTCTACTTGCTCGGCACCAATAACCGGAAGCGCCGGGAGGGCCAACAGCTGCTCATCGAGCGCGCGGAGATGGCCGGCGCCGTGGAGCGCAACCGCATTGCCCGGGAGATGCACGATATCGTCGCCCACAACCTCGCCGGGGTCATTGCGCTTGCCGATGGCGCCCGGTTCGCCGCCGCAAAAGACCCCAAGGTAGCCACAGAGGCGCTCGATACCATCGCCTCCACCTCCCGCGAATCCTTAAAACAGATGCGTAGCCTGCTATCCGTCTTGCGCGAAGAAGACGCGCGCGGGGAAACCAAAGCCCCAGGCACCTCAGACATCGCAGGCCTATTTTCAGAGGCCCGGCGCGCTGGCTTCGATATCACCGTTTACGGCATGGAAAAGTTACCAGCCGATAGCGACGAGCTTTATCAATTCACCATCTACCGCATCGTGCAGGAGATACTGACGAATATGCTCAAATACTCCAGCCAGAACAGGGGAACTCTGCGCTTTCGCAGCGATAAGTCGGCGCTCACTATCGAAGGACACAACCCCATGGCGCAGCCGGACGAGGACCACAGCCCCGGCTATGGGCTCATCGGGATGAAAGAGCGCGTAAAGGCCTATGGTGGCAGTGTGTCCACCAAGACCGAGGATGGAACGTTTGCAATCACCGTGGAGGTACCGCATGTCTAATCCGGAGCAGGAACCTGAGCCCATCCGCATTGCGCTTGTCGATGATCAACCGCTCCTGCGCGCCGGGTTCGCCATGCTGATCGGCTCGCAGGAGGATATGAGCGTGGTCTGGCAGGCCTCCGATGGCGATGAGGTACTGGACCTTGCGCGGCAAGAGCCCGTCGATATCATCCTCATGGACGTACAGATGGCGCGGGTCAACGGCATTGCGGCCACGGAGGAAGTTCTCCCGGAATGTCCCGATACCAAGGTCATCATGCTGACCACCTTTGATGATCACAACTTTGTCCACGGCGCAATCTCTGCCGGGGCTTCTGGATTCTTGCTCAAAGACGTCGAACCTGAGGAGCTGCTCTCAGCCATTCGCACAGTGCACTCAGGCGAGGCCGTGCTTTCACCGCGCATTACCGCTCAGGTGCTCCAACAAGTCCGCAGCGAGGAGGGTGGGGACAGCAGGAAGGCGCACTCGGCTTCGCACACCGCCGCGGCTGCACAGCCAGGCGCCACCACCGCGACGGCTCCGCCGTCCGCGGAACTCACCCCGCGCGAGATGGATATTTTAAGGCTCATGGCGCTGGGGTATTCCAATACCGAAATATCCGAAGAGGAATTTGTCTCCATGGCGACGGTCAAGACCCACGTGCGCCACGTGCTGACCAAGACCGGGTCCCGCGACCGCGTCCAGGCCGTGCTGTATGCCTATACCCATGGGGTGGTCACCGTGGAAGAGCTGCTTTCTCATCCCCAGGGATGAACGGCTAAATCCGCCTCGAGGATGGTTACATCGCGCCGGGAAAACGACACGATAAAACCATGCTCACAGTCACACAGCTTTCCAAGAAGTACGGTTCCTTTACAGCAGTAGACAACCTCTCCTTTGAGGTTCCCGATGGCCAAGTCACCGGGTTCCTAGGACCCAATGGCTCCGGCAAATCCACCACGATGCGCATGTGCGTGGGGCTAGAAAATCCCACCTCCGGCACCGCTACATTCGATGGAACACCGTTCCGCGAACTACCCGATCCCGCCTCCACGGTGGGCACCTTGCTTGATGCCAATTGGTTCCACCCCGGCCGCAGCGCCCGCGCGCACCTACGTTATATGGCGGCGCTGCAGGGGGTATCGATGGATCACGTCGATGACACCTTAGAGCGCGTCGGGCTCGGAAAGGTGGCGAAAAAGCGCATCGGGGGTTATTCGCTTGGCATGAAGCAGCGCCTCGGACTTGCCTGCGCCATGATGAGCCAGCCTACGCACTTGCTTCTCGATGAACCCGTCAACGGCCTCGACCCTGAGGGCGTGCACTGGATGCGCGACCGCATCCGCGAATTCGCCGCTGGGGGATGCTCCGTGCTTGTTTCTTCCCACCTGTTGTCAGAAATGCAGCTGACGGCAGACCGCCTGGTGGTCATCGGCAAGGGCAGGCTCGTTGGCGAAGGAACAGTAGAAGAATTCGTCAATGCCTCCGGTGCCGCCACCGTGGAGGTCGTGGTGGACCAACCAGAAGAACTGGCCCGCTTGCTGCACGGTTCGCAGGCACAAACCTCCTTCGATGGGGAAGTGCTGCGCATTACCGGCCTAGACCGCGATGAGGTCGGCCAATTGTGCTTTGATCACCGCATCCGCATCAGCAGCCTTGAGGTCAAGCACCCCTCCTTAGAAGACGCCTTCCTTGGCGCTACCGCAGATCACCTGGATTACCGCTCCGCATAACTCGCTTAAGAAAGGCAGATGACGAGCCATGAGTACCATCGTTTCCGAATCCCGCAAGATATTTTCCCTGCGCTCTACGTGGGTCTACCTCGCTATCATCACCGTTGGGCTAACAGCCGCCAACGTGCTGATGGGAGCTCTCCGCACTGACGACAGCGCCCTCCAATCCTCCGATCTAGCCATCGGCGCCATCTTTGCCGTGGTCATCATGATCTTTTCCTCGGCCACGCTAGTCGGCGGAGACCTACAAAAAGGCACCGTAGCCTGGAGCTACCTATCTACCAATCGGCGCCTGCAGGTGCTTTCGAGCCAAATTCTCGTCATCACCGTGGCCAACGTCGCCGCCGCGGGCCTGGCCGGCGTCCTCGGAATGTTGTTTAACGCTGCGCTCGGCAGCTCGTATGACTTCTCCAGCTTCGTGCACTATCCGGATAACGCCGTGTTTCTGTTTAGCTTTATGGAATACATCGTCTATACCCTGCTGGCCACCAGCCTGGCTTATATCCTGCGCAGCGGCACCTTTGCGGCCATGCTGCTCATTATCGAATACTTCGTCATCGAAAGCGTGCTGACCTCGATGGACATGGGCTGGGCCAAAATCATCCTGCAGATTTTGCCCGATGCTAACCTGCGCACCTTCTTTCAAGGCCAAGACACCTTCGGGCTCATGGCCCCGCAATGGGCATCCGGAGTCATCGTCTTGGCCATGGTGGTAGCGGTCCTCGGCGGGGCCGCGGCCGTCCAGCGACGCCGCGCCGTGGTCTAGGCTCCCCGCGGGCACTCACACCTTATGGGGATACGACGAGGGTAAGCTCCCTTGAGCCGTGCGGTGGTTCTTCTACCGTCATGCCGGCCGCGCGCGCAATAGCGGCGACATCGGCGGCGCTGAAGGCATCGGCAGGCGAAAGCGCCAGCTCCCGGGCCAACAGGCCCTTATAGTGCTTATTAAAGTGGCTGACCACCTTGCGCGAGCCATCCGGCTGCACGCTTTCTACCCGCACCGTCACGGCCGAAGGCAGCCGGCCCAGTTGCTGGTAGGTGCCCGAGCGCAGATCCACCACCAGCTCGTCGATGTTTTCTAACGCCTGCGTTACCTGCTTGCCCCAATAAGACTTCATGGTGCGACCGCCCAGCTTGGTACCGCCCGATAAGCGGTAATGGGGGATAGGGTCGTCCGCGCGCAGGAGCCCGAAGAGGGCATCGCCAATAGCAAGGCGTTGCCATGAGGGAAGGGTGGATGCAGAAAGTGCATCAAAAAGCACGCCAGTATAGCGCTCGAGCGCCGGCATGGTGGGGGTGGTAAAAAGCTGATTGTTCGATTCAGCCTCACCGCGTAGCTTCTCCGAGAGCTTAAGCACGACCATCGCCTCATCAATAGGAAGAGACTGCAGCTCAGCGGCGATTTCGCGCCGGGTATCGCTTAGTTCGGGAAAAGATAGGTTGGCAAAATCAAGCGGCTTTCCCGTGCCGCCATGAGCCTTGGTTTCTGAAGGAGGGAGGACAATGAGCATATAGATAGGGTAGCGATGTATATTTTGACCATGATTACCCGCCTTTCTGAACTATTTCTCCGCACCCTTCGTGAGGACCCAGCCGATGCCGAGGTCCCCAGCCACAAGCTGCTGGTGCGTGCCGGTTATGTGCGCCGCGTCGCGCCGGGCATTTATACCTGGCTGCCGTTGGGGCTGCGCACCCTGCGCAAGATTGAAGACGTAGTACGCCAAGAAATGGACGCCATAGGCGGGCAAGAGATGCTTTTCCCGGCGCTGCTACCGCGCGAGCCCTATGAAAAGACCAACCGTTGGGTGGAATACGGTCCCAACCTATTCCGGCTGCAGGACCGCAAGAACGCGGACTTGCTGCTGGGCCCCACGCACGAGGAAATGTTTGCCAATGCAGTAAAGGACATGTACTCCTCGTACAAGGATTTCCCAGTCACGCTGTATCAAATTCAAACCAAGTACCGCGATGAGGAACGTCCCCGCGCCGGGGTGCTGCGCGGGCGCGAGTTCGTGATGAAGGATTCCTACTCCTTCGATATGAACGATGAGGGCCTCGATTCCTCCTACGCCCGCCACCGCAAGGCGTATCAAAATGTTTTTGACCGCTTGGAAATCGATTACGCCATTTGTAAGGCCACTTCTGGGGCGATGGGCGGATCCGCCTCCGAGGAGTTCTTGGCAGTTTCTGAGGTGGGCGAAGACCTTTTTGTTCGCTCTACCGAGGGCGATTATGCAGCCAATGTAGAGGCGGTCGTGACCCAAGCGCCCCCAGAAAAGGACATCGCGGGCCAGCCGGCGGCAAAGGAATACCGGACCCCGGATGCCGCCACCATTGAAGCGCTTGTGCACTGGGCGAAGACCGAGGACATTGCGGTCGACGGCCATGAGGTTCGGGCCACAGATATCCTCAAGTGCGTCATGGTGGAGGTAACCCACCCGGCGCTAGAGGATTCTGAAGAGAAGAAGGAACTGGCGGCCGTGCTGATTCCGGGCGACCGCGAACTAGATCCCAAGCGCCTTGAAGCGGCCTTGGAACCGGCAGAGTTCAGCCTGGCAAGCGATAAGATTTACGCGCAATACGATTTCTTGGAGCAGGGCTTTGTGGGCCCTCGCGTGCTGAATTCCAATGGCGTGAAGGTCTTTGCCGATCCCCGCGTAGTTAAGGGATCTTCCTGGATCACCGGCGCCGATGCACAAAGCTGCTACGTCGTGGGCTGCGTGGCAGGCCGCGATTTCCACGTCGATGAGTTTGTGGAAGCGGCCGAGGTTAAAGAGGGCGATCCCGCACCAGATAACCAGGGCACCTTGGCTTTGCAGCGCGGCATCGAGCTCGGCCACATCTTCCAGTTGGGCCGGAAGTACACCGAGGCTTTTGACGTGCAGATTCTTGATGAAAACGGGAAGCGCGCTATTCCCACGATGGGCTCTTATGGCATCGGCATCTCCCGTATGCTGGCCGTGCTGGCAGAGCAGCGCCACGATGATAAGGGCCTGAATTGGCCGGTTGCGGTGGCGCCGTACCAGGTGCACGTGGCGGTGGCGAATAAGGATGCAGCGGCCATGGAGGCCGGCGATAAGTTGGTAGAAGAGCTGTCCCAGGCGGGCCTTGAGGTGCTTTTCGATGACCGCCCTAAGGTCTCTCCAGGCGTGAAGTTCAAGGATGCAGAGCTGCTCGGCATGCCGTTTGTGGCCATCTTGGGACGCGCCTTCAAAGATGGCATCATCGAGCTGCGGATCCGCGGGCAGGAAACGCTGGAGGTCCCGGCGGAGAAAATAGTGGATAAGCTCCTCGAGTTGGTGCGGGCTTAGCTCAAAGCACCGCGCCAAGGCCCAGCGCTCATAAGCAGCGGCAAGGTATCGTGGGGAAGCATGAGACTTAATAAGAAGGTGCTTCCCACGGCTCTTATCACCATGGGAGCGCTGCATTTCCTACGCGCGAAGAATTTCGAATCCATTGTGCCGCCGCAGCTGCCGGGATCGCCGCGGTTGTATAATTTTGCCTCCGGCGCCTGGGAGATAGCTACGGGCTGTTTGCTCACCGATCGCGCCACCCGTGAATCCGGTGGCGCGTTAGCCGCGGCGCTATTTCTTGCCGTGTGGCCGGCGAATATGTACCACGCCTGGATCGAGCGCGACGCAGGATGGCCGAAGAAGCTTTATCACATCATTCGGCTGCCGCTGCAGATTCCGTTGATTCGCTACGCATGGAAGATTGCGCAGGGTAAGGCATAAAACCAAAAAGAACCGACTCCCCTGTTTTCCCGGGCAATAGGGCCCGAGAAGAATACCGGGGGGAGTCGGTTGTTTGCGTGATGCTGCGCTAGCGTCGGCATCACGCGACCGCTGTGGGCGGAAGCGTATTAGCCAGCCACGGGGCCGCCGCAATTAGGCCATGCGCCAGCACCCTGGGTGGCAAGAACATTTTCAGCGATTTCGATCTGCTGTTGCTTGGTGGCTTGATCAGCGGTAGGCGCGTACTGGGTGCCGCCGCTACCGGCCCAGGTTTGCTGCGAGAACTGCAGCCCACCGTGGTAGCCATTGCCGGTGTTGATGTGCCAGTCACCGCCGGACTCGCACGCGGCGACCTGGTCCCACGCACTTTCCGGGGCGGCGTTGGCGGCAGGGGCGGCAATGCCCGCGATGCCCAACGTAGCTGCGGCCATAGTGAGCAAAGTCTTCTTCGTACGCATTGAGAAAGCACTCCTTCTCATTGTGTTTTGGGGCTTGTGGTATCTCCACCAAGCACGTAATCCACCAAATTACGTAAGGGCCGAACGAATTATCAATGAATATCGGCCTATAACTCGCTGACTTTTCTCTGCCCGCCGGACAGTGAATGTTCAGGTAGACACGGTGGGTCAATACTCGAAGCTATGCGGCCTTGGCTTCGGCGGCGATGCCGATTAACCAGTTCAGCCACTCCTGGTTTGGGCCTTCTTGTTGTGCGGCAGCCACCGCAGCCGCGTGCCACTTATCTGCGTCTTGTTCAACCAAGGTATCGAGGAAGGCTGCAGCGGAGTCCGCATCGCTGGGAAGCGTGGCTGCGCCGGAAGAATAGGCAGGCTCCGGCTGGGGAGCCTCGCCATTCTGGCTAAGCGCCTCTTGCAGTTGGTCGATGCGGCGGTGATGGAGGCTTAAGAGCTTATCGATGCGCCCCTCGGCAGCAGGATCGCTATAAGCCCGAGCGAAATCCAGGCCAAAGAACTGCTCGTATTCCCACTGCAACAAATCAGCCGCGCTCTCGCGGTGTGGCTGGGAGAGCGTGGGAATATCGGGGGCATCGCCAGGCAGCCAGGCATTAAGCGTGATGGCCTGTTGCGTGACTATGGGCCGCGACTCAGAACTGACCTCATCGGCGGCTTCCGTGGTGGCAGAGGCGGCTTCTTCTAGCAGCTGGGAGGAATCTGTGGCAGGTGGTGCCTGCGTCGGGCGTTCCACCTCACAGCTGTGTGGGACGTTTCCTTGGTCATCGGTGCCGCAGAGGCGCGCAATCTCCTCATACAGCGCATCGGCCTGCGAGCTGCGCATATCCGCGGCCGCATCATCAACCCCCTGGAGGGCGAGGCTATCGCTCGCGGCGGCCACGGCGAGGCGCTCGAGCGCGTCTTCTGGGCGCGGGCCAAAATAGTCGACGACGGAATCGACTGCGGAACAGCCCGCGAGGGCGGGCAGGGCGGCAGTCGAGGCTACACAGGTTAAAGCAATACGTCGGCGGTTCACCCAAAAGACTGTACCTCGAAGGACGTAGGCTAGTGGGCATGGCTTTCCCAGATGCACAACAATTAACTGATTTGCTCCAACCTCGCCTAGAAGCCCGCGGGCTGGACGTGGAGGATATTAAAACCACCAAGGCGGGAAAGAAATCACAGGTCATCATCCGCATCGATGGCGATAGGCGGCCCAGCTCTGACGTATTGGAGGAAGTCTCCGACGATATTTCGGCCTTCTTCGATGAAAAAGAGGCTGCGGGCGAGCTGAATTTTGGCGCCGGATATACCTTGGAGGTCTCTACCCCCGGTGTGGATTTGCCGCTGACCGCACCTCGCCACTGGCGCCGCAACAAGGGGCGGAAGGTGACCTTTAATCGCGGCGACGACACGAGCCATACCGCGCGCATCGGCGCGCTCAACGCAGACGAAGATGCCGTTGTCCTTATCACCTCTGAGAAAAACGAGGTGCATACAGAAGTGGAGCGATTGGAAAACATTGCCCACGCAGTGGTAGAAATTGAGTTTGCACAGCCATCACAGCGTGAGTTAGACGCCGTGCACCAGCCATTTGCAGAAGCCGAGAGCTAACCGGCAATCGAGAGGATAGACAAGTGAATATTGATCTTGAGGCACTTCGTACCATCGAATCCGAACGGCAGGTCCCCGTCAATGACCTGTTGGAGTCGATTGCAAGTGCCTTGTTGTATTCCTACCTGGATTACCGCGAATCCACCGCGGAGGGCAAGGCCGAAGGCACCAAGTCCCGAGTAGACATCGATACCACCACCGGTGCCGTCAGTGTCATCGTTACCGAGCGCGACCCCGAAACCGGGGAGGTAACCAGCGAGTACGATGACACCCCGGATAACTTTGGCCGCGTGGGTGCACGCGCCGTGCGCGAAGCCATCTTGCGCAAGCTGCGCGAGGCCGAAGCCGAGCGCACTTTTGATTCCTATTCGGAGCTTAGCGGGCGCGTTGTCAGTGGCATCGTCCAGCGCGATGCGCGTGCCAATGCGCGCGGCATCGTTGTGGTCCAGCTCGGTTCCGAGTTGGAATCGCAGGACGGAATCTTGCTTCCCGCAGAACAAATCCCCGGAGAGAAGCTGCAGCACGGTGACCGCATCAAGGCGTATGTGGTGGGAGTAAATCGCAATGGCGCCAATGTGCAAATCAACTTGTCCAGGACTCACCCGGAGCTAGTGCGCGGGCTTTTTGAACTGGAAGTTCCGGAAGTTGCGGATGGCAGCGTGGAAATGATCGCCATCGCACGTGAAGCTGGGCACCGCTCCAAGGTCGCTGTTATTGGCCACGCTAAAGGCCTCAACGCCAAGGGCGCGTGCATTGGCCCGCGCGGTCAGCGCGTGAATAACATCATGCGCCAGCTCGGTGGGGAAAAGATCGACATCATTGATTACAGCGAGGATCCCACCGTATATGTGGGCAATGCTTTGGCCCCCTCCAAGGTGATCAAGGTGACCGTGCTCGATAGCGAAGAGCAGGTGGCGCGAGTTATCGTCCCTGACTACCAGCTGTCTCTTGCCATTGGTAAGGAAGGCCAGAACGCGCGTCTAGCCGCCCGTTTGACCGGCTGGAAGATCGATATTCATTCAGACGCGGACGCGAATTAAGGAAATGCGGATAAATAGCGTAGGCTAGTAAACGGCCCAGATGCAGAAAGGGACATGAAGACGCAGCGAAAGTTAAGGAGTTCGATGTCGCAGACTCAACGGCTTCGTACTTGCATCGCTACGCGTCGCCGCATGCCCGATACGGAGCTGCTGCGGGTGGTCATTGATGCCAATGATCCTCAAGGCAGCCGCGCGGTGGCGGATCCATTCCGGCGGCTTCCCGGCCGCGGCGCATGGATTAGCCCCACGCTTTCTGCACTCGAGCTAGCTGAGCGCAAACATGCTTTCAAGCGCGCGCTCCGCACGTCCGCATCCGTGGACACAGGTCAGGTACGTAGATACTTGGAAGCACAGTACGAAAATGTACAGGGCGAAAAAGTACCGTGTGCGGAACAAGCTGCACAAGATTCGTACACACCAGAGTTAAAAAGGAAGACCGAACACTGATGAGCGCACAACGATGAAGCATCAGCGATGAAAGTCCAGAACGTTTAACTAGGAGTCAGGCAAGTTTTTCGCGGCCTTGGCTCCTAGGCGATATCAAGAGGAGACAAGTGCCCGGAAAGCTACGTGTTCACGAGTTGGCAAAACAGCTCGGAGTAACCAGCAAGGAACTGCTCGCCACCCTGAAGGAACAAGGCGAGTTCGTGAAAACCGCATCCTCGACCATCGAACCACCGGTGGTCAAGAAGATGCGTGCTCACTATGAAGCACAGTCCGGTGGCGATGCCACCGAAGCTAAGGCAGACAAGGCTGAGAAAGCTGCCAAGCCCGCTAAGCCCGGTCAAGGCAGCGCCAAGAAGCAGGCATCGCCTGCGCCAAAGCCAGGCGCTGGCGCACAGGGCGGAGCGAAATCCGCTGCGCCTAAGCCCGGAGCACCGAAGCCAGGGGCACAGGCACCGAAGCCATCCGACGCTGCGCCGAAGCCAGGCGCAGGGTCCGCTAAGGCTGCCCCCAAGCCTGGTAAGGCAGCACCAAAGCCGGGCGCTGCCGCTGGCAAGCCAGCACCGAAGCCCGGCCAAGGTGCACCGAAGCCAGGTCAAAACGCAGGCCAAGGCGATGCCAAGAAGTCGGGCGAGCGTCCGACCCCAGGAAACGCCATGCCGCGACCGATGCCTAAGCCCGGCGGATCCCGCCGCGTTGCCAATAACCCATTTTCCACGGGTGGCGGCGACAATCGACCAGGCCCACGCCCCGGTGGCTCCAAGGGGCAGCGCGGCGGCAACCGTCCCGGCGATAACCGCGGTGGAAAGCGCGGCGGCCGCAACGAGGGCGGCACTAACCGTCAGGGCCAGGATCAGAACCAAGGCCAGGGTGGCGGCGGTGGACGTCGTCCGTCGCCAGCCATGATGCCTTCGCATCCGAACCCTGCCTCGATGCCCTCCAAGGCACCGAGCGGTGGTGGACGCGGCGGCCGCGGTCGAGGTGGTCACGGCGGACCTGGTGGTCCAGGCGGCCCAGGCGGCGGTCGTCCCGGCGGTTTCCGCGGTGGACGCGGTGGGCGTCGCGGCGGCACCGCTGGTGCATTCGGCCGTCCAGGTGGCGCACCACGCAAGGGCAAGAAGTCGAAGCGGCAAAAGCGCCATGAGTTTGAAGAGCAGCAGAAGCACGTCGTAGGCGGCGTCCGCTTGCCAGATGGCAAGGGACAGACCGTCCGCCTGCGCCGCGGCGCTTCGCTGTCTGACTTCGCGGAGAAGATCGGTGCCGATCCAGCAGCATTGGTACAGGCACTGTTCAACCTTGGTGAAATGGTCACCGCAACCGCATCCGTATCGGAAGATACGCTGCAGCTGCTCGGTGACGAGATCAACTACAAGGTAGAAGTCGTCTCCCCAGAAGACGAGGACCGCGAGCTGCTCGAGTCCTTCGACCTGCAATTCGGCGAGGACGAAGGTGGCGAAGAGGCCCTCGAACACCGCCCTCCAGTCGTCTCCGTCATGGGTCACGTTGACCACGGTAAGACCCGCCTGTTGGACACCATCCGTAAGACTAATGAGGCAGCCGGTGAGGCCGGCGGTATTACCCAGGGAATCGGTGCTTACCAGACCACGGTTGACGTGGATGGCGAGCGCACCATTACCTTCCTGGATACCCCTGGTCACGAGGCCTTTACCGCCATGCGTGCCCGCGGTGCGAAGTCCACCGACTTGGCCATCTTGGTAGTCGCCGCCGATGACGGCGTCATGCCACAAACGGTTGAGGCCATCAACCACGCCAAGGCTGCTGATATCCCGGTCGTCGTGGCCGTGAACAAGGTGGATAAGCCGGAGGCGCAGCCGGAAAAGATCCGTGGCCAGCTCACGGAGTACGGCTTGGTGCCAGAAGAGTACGGCGGCGACACGATGTTCGTGGACATCTCTGCTAAGCAGGGCCAGAACATCGACCAGCTGCTAGAGTCCGTCATCCTGACTGCTGATGCCGCCCTCGAGCTCACGGCTAATCCAGAGATGGATGCCCAGGGTGTGGCCATCGAGGCCCACTTGGACCGCGGTCGCGGCCCAGTGGCTACGGTCATCGTCCAGCGAGGTACGCTGCACGTCGGCGATTCCATCGTGGTAGGCGATGCGCATGGTCGCGTGCGCCGCATGCTCGATGAGTTTGGTGAGGACGTCAAGGAAGCCGGTCCTTCCCGCCCAGTACAGGTGCAAGGCCTGTCCGGCGTTCCAGGTGCTGGCGATAACCTGCTCGTGGTCGACGATGACCGCGTGGCCCGCCAGATTGCCAACCAGCGCGATGCTCGTAAGCGTTCTGCCCTGCAGGCAAAGCAGCGCAAGCGCGTGTCCCTGGAGGATCTGGACAAGGTATTGCAGGAGACCTCGACCCTCAACCTCATCCTCAAGGGCGACAATGCCGGCTCCGTCGAGGCGCTGGAAGATGCCCTGTTGGACATCAAGACCGAGGACGAAGTCGAGCTCAACATCATCGACCGCGGTGTCGGTGCCGTAACGGAGACCAATATTTCCTTGGCCGCCGCTTCCGATGCCGTCATCATTGCGTTCAATGTTCGCTCAGAGGGCAAGGCCACGGAGATCGCTACCCAAGAGGGTGTGGATATCCGCTACTACACGGTTATCTACAAGGCCATCGAAGAAGTCGAGGCCGCTCTCAAGGGCATGCTCAAGCCGATCTACGAGGAACGCGACACCGGTGCGGCCGAAATCCGCGCTCTGTTCAAGTCCTCCTCGGTGGGTACCATCGCCGGTTGTATGGTCACCGAAGGCAAGGTTGTCCGCAACGGCAAGGTTCGCTTGCTCCGCGATAACAACGTGGTTACTGCCGATGCCAAGATCGAGTCCCTGCGTCACGAAAAGGACGACGCTACTGAGATCAAGGCCGGCTATGAGTGCGGTATGGTGCTGTCCTACCCGGATATCCAGGTAGGCGATATCATCCAGGCTTATGAAGAAGTCGAGGTACCGCGCGACTAATCGCTGCTAGTTTCGGCCCGCTGTACGTGCCCACCTCAAGATTCTTTCTCCCCGGAGGGAGATCGCGAGGTGCGGCAGGTAGAGCGGGCCGTTTCGCGTTTTCGCATGTGAGGTTTTCAAGCGGTTTCCATTGGGTGCGGTGAGTAACTAAACTGGTGGTTTCTGATACCGCGACACGGTAATTTAGGAATAAATTTTTCCCCTTTAGCTTGGAGGTTCTCATGGTCGATCACGCACGCGCGGCGCGGCTAGCAAAACGCATTCAGGAAATCGTGGCTAGTGCGATTGAGCTGCAGATTAAGGATCGCCGCTTGGAGATGGTCACCGTGACCGATGCCCGCGTCACCGGTGATTTGCACGACGCTACCGTCTTTTACACGGTGCGTGGCCACGATATCGATGCGGAACCCGATTATGACCAGGCTGAGGAAGCCCTTAAGCGCGCGAAGGGACAGTTGCGCAAGATCGTTGGCGATCAGTTGTCCGTTCGCTTTACCCCAACCCTTGCTTTTGAGCTCGATACCGTCCCGGAAGCCTCCGCGCACATGGAAGAGCTCTTGGCGCGCGCTCGGGCTCGCGATGAGGAGCTAGCAAAATTGAAGGAAAACGCTAAGCCCGCGGGCGAGGCCAATCCGTATAAAACCTCCGATGAAGACGAGGCTTAAGTGACCCGCAAGGAATATCAGGACGCAGTCGATGCCATTTCTGGCGCGCAAAGCATCTGTATTATCACTCACTTGCGCCCGGATGCCGATGCCATTGGTTCAGCCACGGCGTTGCTCTTAGCCGTGCAACAAAGTGGGAAAGAAGCCTGTGCGGTCATTGGCCAGGACAAGGACTTTGCGCCTAATCTTTACTCCATTCCCGGCGCAGATCAGGTCAAGGTCATGCGGGAGCTCCCGCAGGGATATGACCTTTATGTCACCGTGGATTGTGGGTCGATCGATCGCACCGGACTGTTTTCCGCAGATATCGCCGAGCTGACAGAGGCAGGGCGCGTGCTGTGCATCGACCACCACTCGTCCAACCTCGGGTTTGGCTCAGTGAACTTGGTTGATTCAGAGTGCGAGTCCACCACGGTGGCCATATTGACCATCCTGGATATGCTGTCGGTGCAAATCGAAAGCAGCATCGCACACTGCCTGTATGCGGGTCTTTTGACCGATACGGGTAGCTTCCGGTGGGGCAGGCCTGGCATGCACGATGTGGCCACGCGCTTGATGCACTATGGCTTGGATACCAAGCAGATTGCCACGGACCTGCTCGATGCCACGACTCCAGATGATCTGCAGATGGTCGGCCGCGTGCTCGCAGGACTGCGCATTGAACATGCTGGTGAAATGGGTGTGGGCATCCTCGTTGCAGGCTTGGCCGATATCGAAGGTCATTCGGATTCCGCAGTCGAGTCCCTAGTAGATTTCGTGCGTGCCCTTGAAGGCACCGAATTGGGTGTGGTCTTTAAGGAACAGTCGCCTGGGATATGGGCGGTATCGCTGCGTTCGACTACGATCAATTGCGCCGCCTTGGCAACCCAATTTGGCGGCGGCGGGCATATTCCCGCTGCTGGGTACATGACATCGGGAAGCGAAGAGAGAATCGTCGCGGAGCTGGTGAGTGCCATCGATGAGCACTAGGCAGTCAAACCCCACGACAGTAAGCGCACGCGAGGTCTTTGGCCTCGCGTTTCCTGCGCTTGGAGTACTGGCCGCGATGCCGCTCTACCTCTTGCTCGATACCGCAGTGGTGGGGCGCCTGGGTGCCCAGGAATTGGCTTCGCTCGCCGCGGCAACCACGATCCATACCGTGGTGACCACGCAGCTGACCTTCCTGTCCTATGGCACGACGGCTCGCTCGTCCCGCCTTTTTGGCGCTGGAAAGCGCGCCGAGGCAGTGGCAGAAGGTGTGCAAGCAACCTACGTGGCCCTGGGCGTTGGTGGGCTTTTAGCCCTCATCATGTGGATCTTCGGCGGTGTTTTTGCCCAGTGGCTTACCGGGGATCCTACGACTGCGGCCGGAACCGCACTGTGGCTGCGGATCGCTGCACTGGCGATTCCCGTAACGCTGGTGGAAATGGCCGGAAATGGCTGGATGCGCGGTGTGCAAAATACCAAGAAGCCGCTCTATTTCACCCTTGCCGGAATGATTCCCGGAGCCATTGCCGTACCCGCATTCGTGTATTGGTGGGGCCTTGCCGGGTCTGCCATTGCCACCGTATTGGGGATGAGCATTATCGCGAGCCTCTTCGTGCGCGAGCTGTATAAACAGCACGAAGGCTCTTGGAAATTTCGGTGGCACATCGTGCGCGAACAGCTGATTTTGGGCCGCGACCTTATCTTGCGCTCCGCTAGCTTTCAGGTGGCCTTTCTAACTGCAACGGCCGTGGTATCCCGCGTGGGCACGGCCGCGTTGGGCGGCCACCAAATCATGATGCAACTGTGGAATTTCATGTCGCTGATTTTGGATTCCTTGGCCATTGCCGCTCAGGCCTTGACTGGAGCGGCCTTGGGCGCTGGCTCGGCGCGCCACGCGCGCAGCGTGGGAAGCAAGGTAGTGATGTATTCCACGATTTTCTCAGCCTTCCTCGCCTTGGTTTTCGCCGCTGGGGCCGGGTTCATTCCGCGCGTCTTTACATCCTCTCAGGAGGTCATCGATGCCATGAGCCAACCATGGTGGATCCTGGTCGGCATGGTCATCGCCGGTGGCGTGGTCTTTGCCCTGGACGGCGTCCTATTGGGGGCGGGGGATGCGGCATTCTTGCGCAGCCTGACTATCGCCTCGGTTCTTCTGGGATTTTTGCCCGGGGTGCTCCTCGCACATGCCATGGGCACGGGCCTTACCGGCGTGTGGTGCGGCTTGGCTGCATTCATTACTTTCCGCCTCATCGGCGTGGTCTACCGCTTCTATTCCATGAAATGGGCTGTAGTAGCAGAGTAGTACCTGCGCTACAGTGACTGTAACGAGTAGCAACAGCACTACAGATTTAACTACAGCGAGAGACTCCATAACGATGATGAGCAAGGCGGGGGGAGCGGTAATGCCAACGCTATGGGCAGTAGCAGACTTGCACGGCGCGATCCGTGAAAATTTTGCGCGCATTGCAGAACTTAACCCACCCGATCCGGCCGATTGGCTCATTGTGGCAGGCGATGTTGCAGAGCGCAGCGAGCTTATCCTGCGCATCTTGCGGGACTTGGCCGCGCGCTATGACACCGTCATTTGGGCACCAGGCAATCACGAGTTATTTTCTCGTTCCCAAGACCAGTACAAGGGGCGCGAAAAATACGATTACCTGGTGGCCGCCTGCCGGGAAATCGGCGTTATCACCCCAGAGGACCCCTATCCGGCTTTTAATGGGATAACGATTGTGCCGCTTTTTACCCTGTATGACTACAGTTTCCGCCCACCGGGTACCTCGGTGGAAGAAGCGGTGCAGCAGGCACACTCTAAAAAGCTTGTCATGACCGATGAGGTAGCAATCGCTCCCTTCGTAGACGTGCGCGCATGGTGTTGGGACCGCTTGGCGTATTCCATTAAGCGTTTATCCCGAGTACAGGGTCCAACTATCTTGGTTAACCACTGGCCACTGGTGCAAGAACCTACGATGGTTCTGCGCTTTCCAGAGATTGCCCTGTGGAGCGGCTCGCGGCATACGCGTTCGTGGCCGCGACGGTACAAGGCAGAAGCTGTCATTTACGGCCACTTGCACATGCCCTCAAAGATGAATGTGGATGGGGTAGACCATATCGAAGTCTCATTAGGCTACCCGCGCGAATGGCGTAACCAGCCGCACCGTATCCCGTGGCCATACCCAGTTACTTCGACGTTTGGGGAGGTGAATTGATGTTATACCCCGACCTGTTCCCAGAAACTACCCGGTATTGCTATGTGCGTACGGATGCCCGCGAGTCCGACCTACTCAACTATGATCAGCTCGACCCTAAGGAACAGTCCATAGTCTCGCAGGCGGTCGATGTCCGGAAGTCCGAATTTGGCGATGCCCGGTGGTGTGCGCACCAGGCTCTTCGCGAGCTGGGCTTGACAGGTACTAACCCGATTATGCGCGGAGAGCGGGGCATGCCGCTGTGGCCCGAAGGATTTATTGGATCCATGACGCATACGGAGGGCCTGCGCGCAGCGGTGGTGGCCTCCACTATGGATTTTCGCTCCATTGGCCTTGATGCGGAGCCGGCGCAGCGCCTACCCGAACATGTGTTGACCATGATCGCCCGAGCCGGGGAAATGCCGCAGCTGCCGCGCCTAGAAAAGGCGGGGGTGCACTGCCCAGACCGCCTGCTATTTTGCGCCAAGGAGGCCACCTATAAGGCGTGGTTTCCCATGACGCATCGGTGGCTCGATTTCGATCAGGCAGAAATCGATATCCGCGAAGATGGAACCTTTATTTCTTATATCCTGGCCCGCCCCACGCCAGTGCCGTTTATCACTGGCAAGTGGATCCTAAAGGGCGGTTATGTCGTGGTTTCCACGCTGGTTCCGGCCCTTGATTTCTCCGCCTAAACCGAACGTTCGCACTGGTCCCCTTGGTCTTCCCTCTAAGGCTCTGGTTTAGAGGGTAGACGGCCGCGCCACAAAGACCGTGGCCAACCTTTTTCCCTTCTCCTTAATGAGCGCGATGGCCTGGCCATTGGGGGCTACCGCCGCATGAACCCCAGATAGCCCGCGCGGCTCTAACCATTTGCCCATCGCTAAAGCGGCGGCTTCTTTCTCTGTGACGGGCAGCACGGGGAAACTGCGCTTGAGTGCTTCGTCGAGGCTCAAGGACAGGCGGGGGTTTTCTGCGAGATCGTCGAGGAGGTGGGCATCGGCAAGCGCAAAGGGCCCCACCGTCGTGCGGCGCAGGGCGGTTAAATGCCCACCGACGCCAAGTGCCTCGCCCATATCGCGCGCCAAGGAGCGGATATAGGTGCCGGAGGAACACTCCACGGATACATCGATGTCTAGAAAATCGCCCTCGGTGCGCATGTCATGAATATCAAAACTGTGGACGGTGACCGGGCGGGCGGGGATATCTACCTCTTTTCCCTCGCGCACCAATTCATGCGCCCTTTTACCTTTGATCTTGATGGCGGAAACCGCGGCGGGCTTTTGCATAATCTCACCGGTCAATGTGGCAACCTCGGCCTCGATGGCGGATCGATCAAGCGCTGCTGCGGGCTTGCCCCAGCGAAAGTCGCCCTCGGCATCATCGGTGGTGGTAGAAGCGCCGAGGCGAATGGTGGCTGAATAAGACTTGGTGGAAGCAACCATGTGCGCGAGGAATTTGGTACCGCGTTCGATGCCAAGGACCAGCACCCCAGTTGCCATGGGATCTAAGGTGCCGGCGTGGCCGACCTTTTTGGTGTGAAAATACCTGCGTAGGCGGCTAACAACATCGTGAGAGGTCATGCCGGCAGGCTTATCAACAATGACAAGTCCGGAATGTGCGAGCGCATCAGTCATAGGGTACAAGTCTATGCTCTACGATGGATTCCGTGGATATTTGTTACGGAATCGATGACATCCCCGCGGATGTGGGGCCGACCTCGGTAACCATTGGCGTCTTCGATGGCTTGCACCGCGGCCACCAACAGCTCGTTTCTGCCTGCGTGGAGCACGCGCGGGCGAATAATCAGGTCCCCGTTATGGTGACCTTTGACCCGCACCCGGTCTCCGTTTTCTTGCCGGAGCGCGCGCCGCTGTCTGTGGTGAGCTTCGAGCGCAGACTGGAGCTCGCGGAAGAAATGGGCATCGAGATGGTGCTTGTCATTGACTTCACCAAGGAACTAGAGGGCGTGGAGCCGCGCCCCTATGTGCGCGACCTCTTGGTGGGCAAACTCCATGCGCACCACGTGGTGGTGGGGGAGAACTTCACTTTCGGCGCTGGGGCCAGCGGCACCGCGGAAGCCATGCGGCAGCTGGGGGAGGAGTTTGGATTTAGCGTCGATATCATCCCGCTCTTGGACGAGGACGGTGTGCAGATTTGTTCCACCTATATTCGCCATAGCCTGTCCCGGGGCGCAATAGAATCGGCGAATTGGGCGCTTGGCCGGCACTTTACGGTCACTGGTCCCGTGGTTCGCGGCGCGGGGCGCGGAGGCAAGGAACTGGGATTTCCCACGGCTAATCAATATTTCCCGGATACCGTAGCCATTCCTGCGGACGGGGTCTATGCCGGTTGGTTTATTGTGCATTCTGATTCGCCCCTCGATGGGGATATGCAGCCCGAAGTAGCCTATGCCGCGGCGATTTCCGTCGGTACGAATCCCACCTTTGGTGATGAAGAGCGGTCCGTGGAGTCTTTTGTCTTGGACCGCGATGCCGATCTTTATGGCTATGAGGCAACCGTGAAATTCGTGGGCCACCTGCGGGATATGGTGAAGTTTCATTCCGTCGATGAGCTTTTGGAAGCCATGGCCCAGGACGTCGCAGCCGCCCGCAAGGTGCTGGCTGCCGATGCCCGCGCGCAGGGCTGCAATAGCGAAGACTATTTCTTAAAGGAGAAGTAAATGAAGGCCATCCTCGATCTTGATACCGGCATTGATGATGCTTTGGCCTTGGCTTATGCCCTGGCCCACCCCGATCTTGAGCTCATCGGTGTGACGTGTACTTATGGCAACGTCACGGTGCCGCTGGCGGTGCGCAATACCCTGGCGCTGCTGGATTTGCTGGATAGGTCTGATATCCCGGTCTTTGCGGGCCCCAGCCCGGACGGTTTCCAGCCCAGCGAGATTTCCTCCTTCATCCACGGCCAGAATGGCGTGGGCGAGGTCGCGCTTACCCCGTCCGATAAGACCGAGGACACGCAGCCGGCCACGGATTTCCTCTTGCAGGCCGTGCGCGATTACGGTGATGACCTGGTCATTATTCCCACAGGTCCGTCGACGACCATCGCTCAGGCTATGCTTGCCGATGCCACCTTTGCCGCCAACGCCCACATCGTCATGATGGGCGGAGCGCTGACCGTTCCTGGCAACGTCTCCGCGTGGGCAGAGGCCAATATTTCCCAAGACCCGGATGCCACCGATTACCTCTTCCGCCACAGCCAAGATGTCACCATGGTCGGCCTTGATGTCACCTTGCGCACCCTCTTGACGGAAAAAGAAACCGCGCGCTGGCGGGAGACCGGAACGACCGCGGGCGAGGTTTTCGCCGATATGGTGGATTACTACATCCGCGCTTATGCCACCACGGCTCCCCACTTGGGAGGTTGCGGTCTGCACGATCCGCTGGCCGTGGCGGTAGCCGCAGATCCGTCGTTGGTAGAGGTCATCGAAACCAATATGAAAACGGATACGCAAGGCCCCACCCGCGGGCGCACCATTGCCGATGAAACCCGGCTGAGCCAGGAACCTACCGCGAAGGTGGCCGTGGGCGTGGACAACGAGCGCTTCGTTCATGAATTCGTGGACTACCTCGAAGAACTTTTCCGGACGGTGGGCGCTAAGTAGTGCAGCGTTTTGATTTGCCGCGCTAATTGGCTGTAAGATGACGATTTGGCTTAGCGACTGTGGTTCACGACAGTTGCGGCACGCGGAGCTCGCCACGGCGGCGCTTTGCGTAGAAGAATAGTGTGGACTGAAATAAAGGAGAAATACTCATGGCACTGACCACTGAGAAGAAGGCCGAAATCCTCAAGGAGTACGGCCTGCACGAGACCGACACCGGTTCCCCTGAGGCACAGGTTGCCCTGCTGACCTCTCGCATCAATACTTTGACCGAGCACTTGAAGTTCCACAAGCACGATCACCACTCCCGTCGTGGTCTGCTGCTGATGGTTGGTCGTCGTCGTGGCCTGCTGAAGTACTTGGCAGAAAACAACGTGGATCGCTACCGTGACCTGATTTCCCGCCTGGGCCTGCGCCGCTAATTGCGACGCGGCTGCGGCCGAATTATTCCCCTTGCCCTGCGGCAAGGGGAATTAGTGGTTTTATACCCACTTTATCCTTGTGGGGAGCAGGGGCGATTGCGGTTGCCGTAGCTCAAAAGTGCGGAATCTCTGTTAGAATTTTCACCGTTGTCAAAAACAATGTGGAAAAGGCGGCACCGACGATCGCCTAAAACATTCAAGGAGATTTACTAGATGAGCGTTCAGAACTCCGTAGAGTTCAATATCGATGAAGAATTCGGTATTACCGAAGCTATCGCTGTCCTCGACAATGGGGACTTTGGTACCCGCACCGTTCGTTTCGAAACCGGCCAGCTGGCCCGCCAAGCAGATGGTTCCGTAACCACGTACCTCGACGATGACACGATGCTGCTGGCCACCACGACCGCCTCGAACCAGCCGCGCGAGAACTTTGACTTCTTCCCGCTAACCGTTGACGTGGAAGAGCGCATGTACGCGGCCGGTAAGATCCCCGGTTCCTTCTTTCGCCGCGAGGGCCGCCCCTCCACGGAGGCTATCTTGGCGTGCCGCCTCATCGACCGCCCGCTGCGCCCCACTTTTGTCAAGGGCCTGCGCAATGAAGTACAGGTTGTTATCACCGTCCTGTCGCAGGACCCAGAAGAGTACTATGACGTCGTAGCCATCAACGGCGCGTCCGCGGCAACCCAGCTTTCCGGCCTGCCGGTATCCGGTGCCGTCGGCGGCGTGCGCATGGCGCTCATCGCCGATGACAAGCACCCAGAGGGCCAGTGGGTGGCTTTCCCGAACCACGAGCAGCACGAGCGCGCGCTCTTTGAGATGGTCGTGGCGGGCCGCATCGTGACTAAGGGCCGCAAAGAAGACGTCGCCATCATGATGGTGGAGGCCGGTGCTGGCACCAACGTTGCAGAGCGCATCGCCGATGGCGCCCCGGCTCCGCAAGAAGCCGCCGTCGCCGAGGGCCTCGAGGCGGCTAAGCCGTTCATCAAGACCCTGTGTGAAGCCCAAAACGGCCTTGCAGAGCGCACTGCCAAGGAGACCCAAGAGTTCCCGCTCTTCCCTGCCTATGAGGACGATGTCTTCGCCGCCGTGGAAAAGGCCGCTTCCAAGAAGCTGGAGAACCTGCTGAGCATCCCAGGCAAGCAGGAGCGCGACGAGGCTACGAATGCACACATGGAACAGGTAGAACAAGACCTGTTGCCGCAATTCGCGGACTTGGAAGAAGCAGTGGCCTCCAAGCAGATTCGCGCTGCTTATAACGAGGTCATGAAGAAGATCGTGCGTCGCAAGATCTTGACCGATGGCTTCCGCATCGATGGCCGCGGGCTTACCGATATCCGCGACCTGTCCGTCGAAGTTGACTTGGTACCACGCGCACACGGTTCTTCCTTGTTCGAGCGCGGTGAGACGCAGATCCTCGGTGTAACCACCCTGGATATGCTGAAGATGGAGCAGCAGATTGACTCGCTTACTCCCATCGAGTCCAAGCGCTACATGCACCACTACAACTTCCCGCCATTTTCTACCGGTGAGACCGGCCGCGTCGGCTCGCCCAAGCGCCGCGAAATCGGCCACGGTGCACTAGCCGAGCGCGCCCTGCTTCCGGTCATTCCGTCGCGCGAGGATTTCCCGTATGCCATCCGCCAGGTCTCTGAGGCGCTCGGTTCCAACGGTTCCACCTCCATGGGTTCTGTGTGCGCATCCACCCTGTCCCTCTACAATGCGGGTGTTCCGCTCAAGGCGCCGGTAGCCGGCATCGCCATGGGCCTGGTCTCCGGTGAGGTTAAGGGCAAGGAAAAATTCGTGGCACTGACCGATATCTTGGGCGCCGAAGACGCCTTCGGCGACATGGACTTCAAGGTTGCAGGTACCTCTGAATTCATCACTGCGCTGCAGTTGGACACGAAGCTCGATGGCATTCCGTCTAAGGTCTTGGCTCAAGCACTCGAGCAGGCCCGCGATGCCCGTGCCACCATCCTGGAAACCATGGCTGAGGTCATTGATTCCCCAGATGAGATGTCTGGCCTGGCCCCGAAGATCGCTTCGGTGAAGATACCGGTTAATAAGATTGGTGAGCTCATCGGGCCTAAGGGCAAGACCATCAACCAGATCACCGAAGATACCGGTGCTGAAGTCTCGATTGAAGACGATGGCACGGTCTACATCTCTGCGGTAACCGGCGAAGCAGCGGATGCTGCGATTGAAAAGGTTAACTCCATTGCCAATCCGCAGTTGCCCAAGGTAGGCGAGCGCTTCCTCGGCACGGTAGTCAAGACCGTTCCATTCGGCGCCTTCGTATCCTTGACCCCAGGCCGCGATGGATTGATCCACATCTCCAACCTGGGTGGGGACGAGCGCATCGAGAAGGTCGAAGATGTCGTCAACGTGGGCGACAAGGTACAGGTAGAAATCGCGGATATTGATAACCGCGGCAAGATTTCCCTAGTGCCCGTTGAGGACTAACCCCTCGCGCGCTCGTTAGAGCAATGGCCCTGTTTCCCGCACATGCTGGGAAACAGGGCCATTTCTATGCCTTCGCTATGATTACCTAATTTTGGAAATCAAGCACGAGGCGCTTGGGGTTCTGCAGGAAGGTCACGGAATACGGCGTTTGCTTCTTCAGACCGATGATCAACTGCGTTTGCGCCTCGAAGGTGGTGGTGTAGTTGATCTCTTGCACAACGCCGGCACCTGGGGTGATGCCAGTATCCATGAACTTTTGCTCCAACTCTGGCGTCGATGGCCACGGGGTGCCCTCGATGCCAAGGTTGAGAAATGTAGCGCCTTTTACCTCGACAGGAAGTCCCGAGGCCTGGTGGGCGGGCTGATCCGTATAGGTGGTAAACCACCCGGCTTCGCCGTCTCCTTCAAGGTCGACCACGACGCGGGTGAATGAATCGTGCGCGGCTACCCGGATCTCTGTGGGAACGAGGCCACCCAATCCAGGAGGAAGGTGGCGTTGATCCTCGAGGGAGGGCGTGCCCATGCCACCAAAAGTCGGCTTTGGATTATTGCCTTGCGCCTTTTGTTGATTGTGGCTTAACGGGGCGGTGTCTTCTACCGTCTTGGTTGGGTCATCGTCAGTGGTCGTGGTAGAAGGCTCTGACTTCTTTGCCGATGACGTCGTCGACTCTGCAGTGGAACCGGTTGATTCCTCCTGCGTGGCAAATGAGGCATCGGCGGCCTTGTCATCGCTGGGGCTAGCGCAAGCAGCCAATGAGAGCATGCAGCTTATACCGGCGCCAGCAGCGATAACGCGGGTGAGAGTAGATCGAGACATTGTGACCACTTCCTAGGTTGTCTACCTTGTTGTCTCTTTCAATTCTACCGGTACACAAGTGGCTCAACTGGGGAAGTGATGCAATTGTTGTACAAAGAAAACTAGCGAAGGTGTGGACTAACGCTTCAACTGGACGAGCTGGATGAGGTTGCCCACGGTATCGTCAAAGACCGCGATGATGGAGGGTCCAACGTCGGTGGGCTCCATGGTAAAGCCCACGCCCTTGTCCTTTAGTTCGGCGTATTCTTTCTCCACATCCTGCGACAAGAATTGGGTGACCGGGATATTATCCGCCTTCAGCGCTTCGGTGTACGTCTTGGCGGCTGGGTGGCCCTTGGGCTCAAGCAGCAATTCAACGCTGCCATCGCCGTCGGCGTTGGTGACCGTCAGCCACCGGAAATCGCCGTGTGTGACGTCATCTTTTACGCGGAAGCCAAGGACATCGACATAGAAATCGTGGGCACGAGCAACGTCATCTACTGGAACGGAAGCAATATAAATCTGCATGGCAGCCAGTCTAGCAGTGGTATTTCTGGTGTCCGGAGGGCTGCCCGCCGCGCATGAGCGAGCGCGATAGGATAGGTAAAGAAGTAGAATTTTAACGCAAAGTTGTTAAGAAAGTGAGGCCCACAATGGCGATCAAAGTAGGAATCTTGGGAGCGCAAGGGCGCGTCGGCAAGGCGATTGTTGAAGGCGTGAATGCCGAAGATGATTTAGAGCTCGTAGCGGAAATTAGCCGCGGGGATGATCTGCAGCAATTAGTTGATAATCATGCAGAGGTTATCGTGGACTTCACCCAGCCTGATTCGGTGATGGGAAACTTGGAGTTTTGCATCGCGAACGGCATCCACTGCGTGGTGGGTACTACTGGCTTTGATAAAGAGCGCTTGGACCAGGTTGAGCAGTGGACCCGCCAAGAAGGTGCTGGCAACGTGCTGATCGCACCTAATTTCGCTATCTCTGCTGTCATGACAATGGTGCTTGCTAAGCAGGCGGCGAAGTTCTTTGAGACTGCTGAGGTCGTGGAATTTCACCACCCCACCAAGCTGGATGCGCCTTCCGGCACCGCTATCCACACCGCAGAAGCCATTGCCCAAGCGCGCCGCGACGCCGACCTGGGGGAGATGCCGGATGCAACGGAAAAGTCCCTCGATGGGGCACGTGGGGCGAATGTAGACGGAATCCCGGTGCATGCCGTGCGTACCCGCGGCATGGTGGCCCACGAAGAGGTCATTTTCGGTGCGCAGGGACAGTCTCTGACCATCCGCCAGGATTCTTACGATCGTTCCTCCTTTACTCCCGGCGTACTGGTCGGCGTGCGGGAGATTGCGCAGCACCCAGGATTGGTCGTCGGGCTAGACAAGTACCTGGGGCTGTAGCGGTATGGCCACTGCGAGTGAGCTTAAAATCCAGCTCATTGCCGCTACCGAGTTTCATCCGCCGCAGGGAACGCAGTGGAGCGCTGATGACACGGCGACTGACGGCGAGGCCCTCGTCGAATTCGCCGGACGGGCGTGTTATGAGTCTTTTGATAAGCCCAACCCGCGCACCGCTACGAATTCCGCCTACCTGCACCACATCATGGAGGTAGGCCATACGGCGCTATTGGAACACGCCACGGCCACGATGTACATCACGGGGCTCTCGCGCTCTGCCAGCCACGAATTGGTTCGACACCGGCATTTTTCCTTCTCGCAGCTATCCCAGCGCTTTGTGCATCCAAAGGAGACGCAAGTAGCGCTGCCCAAGCTGGTGAAAGAAGATGAGCAATTGCGCCGGTTGGTCATGCAGGCGGTCGATGAAACCCGTTTTGTCTACGATGAGCTGCTAGAAGCCTTGGAAGAAAAGCTCGATGAGCCGAATGCGCTGCTGCGAAAGAAGCAGGCGCGCCAGGCAGCGCGCGCAGTATTGCCCAACGCTACGGAAACTAGGCTCGTCGTCACCGGTAATTACCGTGCGTGGCGCCACTTCATTGGGGCGCGTGCGGCCGAGCACGCGGATACAGAATTGCGCCACGTAGCGGTGGAGTGTTTGAAGCATTTGCAGGAGCAAGCACCAGCGCTTTTCGATGACTTCCATATCACCACGTTGGCCGATGGAACGCAGATGGCCGCAAGCCCCTACGCTTAACACGCGGCACCCCGATGCGGCCAAAAGGTGTCCTAGCGGGTAACCTTGACGGCTATGAGCACAGGTATGACAGCAAAGACTGGCGTTGACACCTTCGGTCGCATTGGCGTCGCCATGGTCACTCCGTTTGATCGTGACGGTGCGCTGGATTTAGAAGCGGGTCGCCGCCTGGCAGCTCATCTCGTAGACAACGGCGTGGATTCACTCATCTTGGGTGGAACGACGGGCGAGTCTCCAACCACGTCCTTGGACGAAAAGTTGGAGCTGCTCAAGGCCGTAAAAGAGGAAGTAGGAGACCGCGTCCGGATCTGTGCGGGCGCCGGAACGAATAATACCGCCACCTCCATCGAGGTGGCCCAAGCTTCCGCCGCCGCCGGAGCCGATAGTTTGCTCGTGGTGACTCCGTATTATTCTAAGCCCTCCCAAAAGGGCGTCTACGAGCATTTTGCCGCAGTTGCTGATTCAACGGATCTGCCGATTTGCGTCTATGACATCCCTGGCCGCTCGGGCATCCCAGTGGCGTCGGATACGCTCCGACGCCTTGCGGAATTGCCGACTATCCAAGCCGTGAAAGATGCCAAGGGCGATCTTTCTGCGGCCGCAGAACTCATCCAAGAAACCGATTTGGCGTGGTACTCCGGTGATGATCCGATTAACCTGCCGTGGCTGTCCCTCGGCGCTTCGGGTTTCATCTCCGTTATCGGTCACGCCGCACCGCGTGCCTTGGTAGAACTCTATGAAGCTTTCGATGCGGGCGATTTGGCCCGCGCGCAAGAAATAAATTACTCAACGCTTCTTCCACTGACCCGCGCTCAAGCGCGGTTGGGCGGAGCGACATTTGCAAAGGAAGCTCTGCGCCTGCAGGGCTTTGAAGTTGGCGAGCCCCGCCTTCCTATCACCGCCGCGAGCGAGGAGGAACGCGAGGTACTTCGCCGTGATTTGGAACAATCTGGAGTCCTTTAAGAATGACTGAACCCCGTAACCGTTCCCGCAAGGTGACCCGCAAGGTGGGTCCACCTTCGGAAACTGAGACCGCCTCCAACGAGGCGGCTTCGCCCGTATTTCAGGCCCCTGCCAATAACGCCGGCACTGCCGGAAACGAAGACCAGGCCAACTCTGGCCGGAACAACTCGTCCGATAACAAGAACGATGGCGATAACAACGGACGTCGCTCGCGTTCCCGCGGCGGCCGCGGCCGTGGCCGTGGCGGAAACGGCAATAATGGCCATGGCCAGGGAAATAACCACGGCGGCAATGGCCAAGGTGGCAATAACCACGGTGGCAATAACAAGAACAACAACGGTGGCAACGGAAAGAACGGCAATGGCAAAGGCCGTGGCCGCAACAACAACAACCGCGGCCGCCGCAATGTGCCGAAGTCGATGCAGGGCGCGGATCTGACCAAGCGCCTACCGGAACCGCCGAAGCAGGCGAAAGATACCCTGCGCATCTACGCTTTGGGCGGAATTTCTGAAATCGGCCGCAATATGACCGTCTTTGAGTACGGCGATGAGCTGCTCATCATTGACTGCGGCGTGCTCTTCCCATCCTCCGGCGAGCCTGGCGTGGATCTCATCCTGCCGGACTTCGGGCCGATTGAAAAGAAGATCAACAAGGTAAAGGCTCTCGTGGTTACCCACGCCCACGAGGATCACATTGGTGCCATCCCGTGGCTGTTGAAGCTGCGCCCGGATATTCCCATCGTTGCCTCCCGTTTCACCATCGCGCTTATTGCGGCGAAGTGTAAGGAACACCGCCAGAAGCCGAAGTTCGTCGAGGTTAACGAGAAGTCCGACGTGACCTACGGCTGCTTCCGCGTTCGCTTCTGGGCGGTTAACCACTCCGTGCCTGATGCACTCGGCATCATGCTGGGCACCCCGGCCGGTAACATCATCCACACCGGTGATATCAAGCTGGACCAGACCCCGTTGGATAACCGTCCGACCGACCTTCCGGCGCTGTCTCGTTACGGCGACGAGGGCGTTGACCTCATGCTGTGCGATTCCACCAACGCCACGGTGCCGGGCGTATCTGCCTCCGAGGGCGATATCCCTGCCAACTTCAAGCGCTTGGTGGCTAACGCGAAGCAGCGTGTCATCTTGGCTTCCTTCGCCTCGAACGTCTACCGCGTGCAGGCCGCCATCGATGCTGCCGTGGCCAATGGCCGCAAGGTGGCCTTCAACGGTCGATCGATGATGCGCAACATGGAAATCGCGGAAAAGATGGGCTTTTTGAAGGTTCCGCGCGGCACGATTATCCCAATCGATGAGGCCGCGAAGATGGCCCCGCACAAGACCATGCTCATCACCACCGGTACGCAGGGTGAGCCGATGGCTGCGCTCTCACGCATGGCCCGCCGCGAACACCGCCAGATTACGGTGCGCGATGGCGATACCATCATCTTCTCGTCCTCGCTCATTCCGGGCAATGAGGAGGCCGTCTTCGGCGTTATCAATATGCTGTCCCAGATTGGTGCCAACGTCATCACCAACCAGGACGTCAAGGTGCACGCTTCCGGCCACGGCTACTCCGGTGAGCTGCTCTTCCTGTACAACGCGGCGCGCCCGCGCAATGCCATGCCGGTCCACGGCGAGTGGCGCCACCTGCGGGCTAATAAGGAATTGGCGATTTCTACCGGCGTTGCCCGCGACCGGACGGTCTTGGCGCAAAACGGCGTCGTGGTGGATCTGCGCAAGGGCCGCGCGGAGGTCGTCGGCCAGCTGCAGGTTGGCCACCTCTACGTCGATGGCGTGTCCATGGGTGATGTCGATGCCGATACCTTGGCAGATCGCACCAACCTGGGTGCCGGCGGCGTGGTATCCATTACCTGCGTGATTGATAACCGCACCTCCCGCTTGCTGGAGCACCCGACGGTCGCGACCACCGGCTTCTCCGACGATGACCGCGGCGTCGTGCCCGAGGTGGCAGAGATGGTGGAAAACACCATGAACGACCTCGCTGCAGAGGGTGAGAATGACACCTACCGGATGGTGCAGAAGCTGCGCCGCAAGGTCTCCAAGCTCATGGATTCCAAGTACAAGCGCGAGCCGGTCATTTTGCCCACCATCGTGCCGACGAATTCCGGGACGCTGCTTGCCGATGACGCCGATGTCGACGCCAGCCGCGAGTCCCTGTAGATTCTCCTACAAAAGGATTTAATCCCGGCATAATTTCTGTGCCCCAGCATTTCGATGTCCTCGGTATGCTGGGGCACATGTCGTTTTCATCTTCCGAACGCGCCAAGATGGTCGCGCTTTTTCATCAGTTAGGTCCCGATGCCCCCACGTTGTGTGAGGGCTGGACCACGCGCGACTTAGTTACTCACCTCTGGGTGCGCGAAAACCGTCCCGATGCTGCCGCGGGCATGTTCCTCTCGGTCTTTAAGTCTCACCTGGACAAGGAATCCGCCAAGGTCGCCCGCCGCGATTTCGATGAGCTTGTCGATGCCTGGGGGAGGGGACCGGCAAAGTTCAACCCCGCACGCTTTCTTGATTCCCAGCAGAATTTGGCCGAGCATTTTATCCATCACGAGGATATTCGCCGCGCCAATGGCGAGACCGAACCGCGCGATTTTTCCGCTGCGGTACAGAAGAAGCTGCACCGCTTTTTGAAGATCTGGGCTAAATTTAGCCTGCGCAAGTCCACCCAACCGGTCATCCTGCAACCGGATGGGCTGCCGCGCATCGTCGTGGCGGATAAGCACGGGGTGGCCGATCGTGGTGATCGTGTGGTCCGCGTCAGCGGGGAGGTCGGGGAACTACTGCTGTGGGCGTACGGGCGCGACGTTGTCCAAGTCACCATCAATGGCGATGAGTCCGCCATTGAAATGTCAACCCTCTAGCCTAGAAATAGGCACTTTTCCTGGCCGGGCGGCAACGTTTTGACGCAGATACTGCATAATTTCCAGTTTGCGGACCGCGCCACGCGTGTGGCGTATGTGATTTGTGGGGTTTTCCGGTTAAGGTAAATGACATGTCTGTCAAAAATGCCTCCTCGCGCGGATCGCGCCGCAACCAGACGCGAGCATCGAAAAGCGCGCCTGGCCGGAAAGTCAACCGGTCGCGCCCGTCTGGCCGCAGTCAGTCCAGCGCCGGTGTGCCAGAGACCCTGGAGATGACCTCGTCTGGGCGCGCGGCAGGAACGACGCAGGAGCGTACGGGGAGCGCATTTCGGGCCGTCGGCAAGGGGCTTGGCTCTGCATTTGGTGCCACCGCGCGAGGAATGGGCAATGTCGCCCGCGGCCTAGGAAATGGCCTTGCGGGCTTAAAGCCGAGCCAGGATGCACCTGCAGACGGCACGGAGGATTTCGAGAGAACAAGGGAGCCACAGGAAATTTCTGACAGCGCCGGGAAAAAGAAGAAGAGCAAGGTAACTCGCGCGCGCGATATCGCGGCCGAGGAGGAAGCACAGGCTGCCGAGGAGGCCGCGCCATCTTCCCAGGGTGGGTTCCGCGTCAATAATCCGGATGCGGTTGCCTTAGTGCTCATTGGCGTATCCATCGTCCTCGCCGCCACCGTGTGGTTTGGCGTCGCCGGCCAGGTGGGCGCCTGGGTGGGTAACCTGGTGCGCTACGTCATCGGCGCCGGCGCGTGGGTACTTCCCATTGCGCTCGTCGCGCTGGCCATCTCACTCATGATGGAATTGGACGGTCCATCCGGTCGCATCAATCCGCGTATTGCCGGTGGCACGTCGATCACCGTGCTGGCGATGCTGAGCCTCATTCACATATTTGCCGACAATCCGCCGCTCGGTTTTACTACCGATACCGCGGGCGGGGCCGGAGGTGTTGTTGGCTTTGCCATCGGCGGGATCCTCGATGCCGCGTTTACCTCGTATGTTGCGGTGCCGCTGCTCTTCCTTGTCATCATTTACGGTGCGCTGCTGGTTACCGGTATTACCATCCGCGAGGTCTACGAGCTCGTTGCGGATTCGCTGCGCTCGGCCTTTTCCCGCTTTGGCGGCAGCGAGGCGGACTACGACGATGCCGACGAAGACGATCTTTACGGCCACGTATCTGGCGATATCGACGATATTGCGCACGGCCGCGAGCGATCCGAGCGTCCTGCGCCGAAACGTCGCCGCCCGTCCACCCCGCGCAAGACCGGTAGCTCCTATCCGGTGGAGCCGCTTGCCGATGCCCCCGGAGACGACCACACCGTCGCCTTCAATACTCCAGTCCGCGCGGGCTATGAACCCGTAGACCGCAGCGACGAAGAACTGGGATACGGCACGGATTCCAGCATGGGGGATACCGATGCCTTCCCGGCCGTAGACGACGCCGAATACACAGAGGACTCCGAATCCACCCAACCGGCGCTGCCAGAAAGTGAGCCCACCCGCGTTTTGGGTACTGCCACTGGCGGGTCTTCTGCCGGCCGCAAGAAGGGCGATGCAGCTTCGCGCGCTGGTCGCGCCGCGGGTGCCGCTGGTGCTGCTGCTTCTGGGGTGGCCGGCGCTGCTGGTGCTGCTGGTGCCGCTGGTGCCGCTGGCAAGGCCAAGGGCGCTGCAGCCAGTGCCGGTGCTGCTGGAGCCGCCGCGGGCGCGGCTGCCGCAGGTGCTGCCAAGGCCGGATCTGATGCCGTGTCTTCGGCGCACGAGGAGGCTCGGCGCCTGTTCCGTGAGCGCTCTGGTCGCGATGCCGCCACCGGCGCACAGGTAGAATCCGCCGCGGCGGAGCAGCCTGCCGCGCAACCCCAAGCGCCCGCCCCAGCGCAGTTTGGCAACGACAACTATGCGGTGCCCTCTACCGATCTCCTAACCCCTGGTACGCCTGCGAAGGAACGAACCGAGATCAATGACCGCATCATTGAGGCCATTACTGATGTCTTCGAAGAGTTCAACGTCAATGCTCAGGTAACGGGCTTTAGCCGTGGCCCCACGGTAACCCGCTATGAGATTGAGCTTGGACCAGGCGTGAAGGTCTCAAAGATTACGAACCTGCAGTCCAACCTGGCCTATGCCGTAGCGACCGATAACCTGCGTTTGCTTACGCCGATTCCAGGCAAGTCCGCGGTGGGCATTGAGGTGCCTAACCCGGACCGCGAAATGGTCCACCTGCGCGAGGTCTTGGATGCGCCTAGCATGACTTCGTCCCCGGATCCAATGTTGATTGGCCTGGGCAAGGACATCGAGGGTGAATACACGTCCTTTTCCGTGCAGAAGATGCCGCACTTGCTGGTTGCCGGTGCCACCGGTTCCGGTAAGTCTGCATTCGTGAACTCCATGCTGGTTTCGCTGCTGACCCGCGCCACCCCGGAGCAGGTGCGCCTGATCCTCGTCGATCCAAAGATGGTCGAGCTCACGCCGTATGAAGGCATCCCGCACCTGATTACGCCCATCATCACCCAGCCGAAGAAGGCCGCTGCGGCACTCCAGTGGCTAGTGGAAGAGATGGAGCAGCGCTACATGGATATGAAGGCCGCGCGTGTGCGCAAGATCGAGGACTATAACCGCAAGGTAGTCTCCGGCGAGTACCAGGCACCGGCCGGTTCCGAGCGCGAGGTTCGTCCTTATCCTTATATCGTCTGCGTGGTAGACGAGCTGGCGGATTTGATGATGACCGCCCCGAAGGAAATTGAGGACTCCATCGTCCGCATCACCCAGAAGGCCCGCGCTGCCGGCATCCACTTGGTGCTCGCCACCCAGCGCCCGTCCGTCGATGTGGTCACCGGCCTGATCAAGACCAACGTGCCTTCCCGCTTGGCGTTTGCTACCTCGTCCTTGACCGACTCTCGCGTCATCTTGGACCAAGGCGGTGCGGAAAAACTCATCGGCATGGGCGATGGCCTATTCATCCCGCAGGGAAAGCGCCCAGTGCGCATGCAGGGCGCATTCGTTTCCGATGACGAGGTCATGGATGTCGTCGAAGCCGCCAAATCCCAGGCTGCCCCGAACTACACCGAGGGCGTGACCGAGGAAAAGCAGTCCGAGGCGAAGAAGGAAATCGACGATGACATCGGCAAGGACATGGATGACCTCCTCGAGGCCGTCGAACTTGTGGTGACCGCCCAGCTGGGTTCCACCTCAATGCTGCAGCGCAAGCTGCGCATCGGCTTTGCCAAGGCGGGCCGCCTGATGGATCTGATGGAATCGCGCGGTGTCGTGGGGCCATCGGAAGGCTCCAAGGCCCGCGAGGTGCTGGTCAAGCCCGAAGAGCTCGACACCATCCTGTGGATGATTAAGGGCGCCGATCCTGCCGAGGCTCCCAAGGAAATCCAGGACGAGATGAACCAAGAAGAGGCAGACGATGATGCGGGCGATTCTGCAGAGTCTGCTACTTCCGATGCCCCCGATGCGCCCAATTCCGATACGCGGACGGTGCAAGCAACCTATAACCCATCGTCCGGAGCATTCTAAGTAGTGTAAGATAGTCACGGTCTTGGAGGGGAGTACCCCACATACGGCATAGATCGTCAACACGGTAGCCTGGCGCTCCCGGTCGTGTCGGCCCAGCAAGGAATAGTCGCTGGGCGGGGGAGACCTCCGGTCACTTTCTTAAAGTAAATTCGACCGGAGGGATCTCGCGATGAATATTCCATTGTGGGTGTGGCTGGTCACCGGTGCGGTGATTCTAGCCTTTTTTATATTCGATTTTTATTCTCACGTGCGCAGCCCACATGAGCCCACCTTGAAAGAGTCGGGCCTGTGGACCCTTTTCTATATTGCCGTCGCCGTAGTTTTTGGCGGCGTCGTCTGGGCCGTTTGGGGCCATGAGCACGGCATCCAGTTCTTTACCGGTTATGTCACCGAGCAAGCGCTCTCTGTGGATAACCTCTTCGTATTTGCGCTTATCATGGGGTCCTTTAAAATCCCGCGCAAATATCAACAAAAGGTGCTGCTCATCGGCATCATCATCGCCCTTTTCTTTCGCTTGGTATTCATCCTGCTGGGCGCGGCGGTTATCGCGGCGTGGTCCGATATCTTCTACCTCTTCGCCGTCTTCTTGCTCTACACCGCCATCAAGTTGGTCATCGATGAGATTCGGGACGCGCCGGAGACCAACCCGAACGATATGGCCATCATCAAGCTCGTGCGCAAGGCGGTAGATGTTACCCCGCAGTACCACGGGGACAAGCTCACCTACCGTGCGGACGGTGGCTCAAAGAAGGGTAAATTTGCTTTCACGCCGCTGTTTGTGGCGCTGGTGTCCATTGGGCTTATCGATGTCATGTTTGCCTTCGATTCCATTCCGGCAATCTACGGCATCACCTCGGAGGCGTTTTTGGTCTTTACCACCAACGCATTCGCACTGATGGGCTTGCGCCAAATGTACTTTCTTATCGATGGCCTCCTGGACCGCCTCGTCTACCTGCCCTACGGCCTGGGCATCATCCTTGGCTTTATCGGCGTCAAGCTGCTTTTCCACGCATTGCATGAGAATAACCTGCCGTTTATCAATGGCGGCGACAATATCGAATCCGTGCCGGAAATTTCCACCATCGGCTCGCTAGTGGTCATCGTTGGAGTTCTGGTCATCACCGTTCTTGCATCGGTTATTAAGAACATGCGCGATAAGACCCAAGGCGTAGTGGCTGTCTCCCACAACCGCTACGACTGGGATGAGGAAGGAAATAAGATCGTGCGCAATACCCGCGGGGATTACTTGGGCAAGGCCGAGGAGCTGCCCAAAGAAGATCTACCCAACTAGGGGCCTAAAAGCGGGCTTTGACCGGGTTCCACTCGCGGAAGCTTCGGCCCTGGAGGCATCCTTCTTGATAGAAGGGGTCATCGTTCATCAGCTGGATGACATCGGCAACCTGGGTGTCATCATCGTCAAAGCGCACAATGATGAGTGCGCCTCCCTGGGAATCCGTGAACGGTCCCGAGGCCACGATGGTGCCCTCATCAAATAACTTCCCAGTGAACTCGCGGTGGGCAGGGCGCACCTTCGCTATCTCTGGATTGGCTGGGTTGTATTCATAATTGACTGCAAAATATTTCATACCTCCCAGTATAAATTCTCGGGGGAGTGTGCCGCGAGACCAGAACCCAAGCGGGTAGTATGTATAGGGTGAATCAACCCGGAGCACAGTCAGCGCAGTCCTCGGATGTGAATCCGCAGGTCTCTAATTGGAATCTGCCAAATGTCCTTACCTGCCTGCGTATCGTTTTCATTCCGGTCTTTGCATGGCTGGTCATCAGCGGCCACCAGTGGTGGTCTTTCGGCGTCTTCGCCGCATTAATGCTCACGGATAAGCTCGATGGCGATATTGCCCGCGCCCGCGGGTTGATTACTGATTTTGGCAAGATTGCCGATCCCATTGCTGATAAAGCGCTCATGACCACAGCGCTGGTCTGCCTTAATATCGTCGATCAGCTTTCGGTCTGGATCACCGTCATTATCTTGATCCGAGAATTCGGCATCACCATCTGGCGCATGGCCCTGCTGCGCCGCGGAAAGGTCGTCCCGGCCTCTAAAGGCGGCAAGTTGAAGACCGTCCTGCAGTCCTTCGCCGTGGGTCTATACTTGTGGCCGCTTCCCTCGTGGATGGATATTCCTACCTCCTTCATCATGTGGATGGCCGTTGTGGTAACTGTCGTTACCGGCGTGCAGTATCTCATCGACGGCCAGAAGCAAAATAGCTAAACGCAATGACCTTCACAGAATCTGACCTCGTTGCCTTATTGACAGCGCGCCACGAGTCCGTGGCCTTTTGTGAATCACTGACCGCCGGCTTAGCCAGCGCTACCATCGCTTCGGTGCCTGGGGCGTCTGCCGTCTTGCGTGGCGGCCTTATCATCTATGCCACCGAGGTAAAATCCCACTTTCTGGACAAACCAGTCTCAGAGATCGAGCGCATGGGCGTCGTCTCTGGCGAAACCGCAGTCGATATGGCCCGCGCCGCCACCGCGGAAACTGGGGCCGATTGGGGGATAGGGCTTACCGGTGTTGCTGGGCCGGACAAACAAGAAGGAAAAGATCCCGGCACGGTATTTTTAGGAATCTATTCTGCCGACCGCATAGCGCAGTCTTATTGCCTGCGCGACTTGGGTACTGCACGCAACGAAATTAGAAACGCCACGGTAGGAGCAGCGATCGCCCAACTTGGTGCGGTCATCAAAAATTTTCCTACCAGTGGGGAACAAATTTCATCGAAGGAGCGTTAAAACTTACGATGAACATTTCTACAGCAGTCCTCGACCACTCGGCGCAGACTGCCGCGGAACCTGCGGCAGCGGCACCATCGGCGCCACAACCTGCCCGCGCACCCGAGCCACTATTGCGTGAAGCATTGGGCTTGACCCTGCGTGCATTCCGCGCGGATAAGTCAGTTACTCTACGCGAATTGGCTAGCGTTGCCCGCGTGTCACCGGGCTACTTGTCGGAGCTCGAGCGAGGCCGCAAGGAAGTTTCTTCTGAGCTATTGGCCTCCGTGTGCCATGCGCTCGACGCGTCTGTATCGGACGTCCTGATCGAGGCTGCCGGTTATATGGCGCTGCCCTCGATGGATGAAGAGCTCGCGCATACTGCGCCGGCTGCTTCTGAGCTTTAACGCGTGCGCGACTCTAAAGAGAGTAGCCGCGGTGGATACCTGCGATTAGTGGCGGCAGAGCCCTAGGCGTTGGGTTACTATAAACACGATAACGCGACGCATTCCCACATTCCTTAGAAAGGTCTAGAGCATAATGGCGAATCCATTTGTTAAGGGTTGGAAGTACCTCATGGCACTGTTCGATAATAAAATCGAGGAGAATGCCGATCCGAAAATTCAGATTGAGCAGGCCATCGAAGATGCCCAACGTCAGCATCAAGAGCTATCGCAGCAAGCCGCGGCAGTCATTGGCAATCAACGCCAGCTGGAGATGCAACTTAACCGACGCCTCGCCGAGGTTGAAAAGCTGCAGGGCAATACCCGCCAGGCGCTCGAGCTTGCCGATAAGGCACGCGCTAATGGCGATGAGAGCAAGGCCGTGGAGTACGAGAACGCCGCTGAGGCCTTTGCCGCTCAGCTGGTTACCGCAGAGGAGTCTGTCGAGGACACGAAGAAGCTCCATGACCAGTCATTGCAACAAGCTGAGCAGGCAAAGCGCGCTGTAGAACGCAATAATGCCGCACTGCGTCAGAAGGTTGATGAGCGTTCGAAGCTGCTATCGCAGCTGGAACAGGCAAAGATGCAGGAAAAGGTTTCTGAGTCTTTGAACTCCATGAACGAGCTCTCGGCCGGCGGCAACACGCCTTCGCTCGATGCCGTGCGCGATAAGATTGAGCGCCGTTACTCCAAGGCTCTGGGGCAGGCGGAATTGGCGGAAAATTCTGTAGAAAACCGTATGGCGGAGGTTCAGCAAGCAGGCATCCAGATGGCTGGGCACTCCCGTTTGGAGCAGATCCGTAGTGAGATGAACTCCACGAAGTCGGTGGAAGGCAACCGCACTCAGGCCATCGAGGGTAATAAGGTCTCTGGTTCCGCTGCGGATCAGGCCGCTCAGCCGACGTCGAATGATGACGCCGTCCAGGCCCGCCTGCGCGAGCTACGCGGAGAGTAACTCCCTCACTCCTCGCTCGTCATAACGCAAACTGCACAAAAGCCTCCGATCTTTCCTTTCCCGCTCCGAGCGGTGGGGGAAGGCGGAGGCTTTTGGTGCTAGTCGGGCATGTGCCTTTGTTACCTTAGTCTCCGACGCCGCGGGCCTGGAGGGCCTCGCCAATGGCCCGAGCGCGCCGAATAGAGCGGATGATGACGGGCGTAACAAACGCCGAGGGGGAAAACCCAGCCCCGCGCGCCTTCCGGGCATCGAGAACCTCATAGACCGTTTCGAACATGAGGGGGATGAGGCGGATTGTCAGGGACATCGCCAAGCTGATGTTTTCTACTGGGACGCCGAATCGTTTAAGCGGCTGGAGGGATTCCTCCAGGGACTCCATGATCGCGTCGACCGTTGAGGTAAGCGTTAATAAGAAGGCCAGAATCATGGCGGCCAAGATGTTGAGGAACATCACGGCGGCGTAGCCAAAATCTTTCGCCCACCACTGGAACCCGGCAAGAGGAATGAGGATTATCAGGGGCGGCCAGAGTTGGCTCCACGCAATATGTGGGGGAATGCGGGCAACGATATACGTCAACGCTGCGGCAATTACCGCGCCGCCAGCCCACGGCAAAGAGTCGAAAAAGATGCTGGTAACCAGGATAAATACCAGCAGGATGAGTATTTTCCAACTGGGCTTCATCCGGTGGATTACCGTCGTTCCCGGAACATACACGGAAAGCGGAATATTGGTTCTGCGGCGAGTCATTAGTTGGTGACTTTCTAGAGTGGCCGTTGTGCCATGAGGTCTCGGTAAAAATCGATGACCTCCTGGGGAGCTCCATCGGCGGCAACCTTGTGGTCATCGATGCAGATGACACGGTCGAAATCCATGAGGAATTCCAGATCGTGAGTAACCACGATGAGCTGCTGGTCGAGCTGTGCGAACTCGCGCTTAATGCGGTCGCGATTGCGAAGGTCGAGCAGCGTCGTTGGCTCATCGGCGATGATGAGAACTGGGTCAATGACCAGTACGGCGGCTAAGGCGAGTAATTGTTTCTGTCCACCAGATAGCGTGTGCGGGGAACGTTCGGCGAAGTCTAGAAGCCCGAACCGCTCTAGGGCGGCATCGACTCGCGCAGTGCGCTCGGCCTTAGATAACTTGAAACGGCGCAGCGAAAAAGCGATGTCATCGCGCACGTTTGGCATGACGATCTGATTTTCGGCATCAGAAAAGACGAAACCCACCTTTTCGCGCACCTTTTTGCCCTGCTCGCTGGGACTTATGCCGTCGACGGTGACGGTACCCGCGGAGGGCTCACCCAGGCCATTGATTAGCCGGGTCAGCGTGGACTTTCCGCCACCATTTTGACCGATGATGCCGATCCTCTGCTCGCTTAAAGTGAGGTTGATGTCATCGAGGACCACCGTCTCATCAAAGGTTACTGTCACCGAGGAAAAGTCGATGGTGGGCACTAGGAGGCCTTCTTACCCATCAGGTCGGGGAATGCGGAGTGAACACCGACGGCGATGATGATGGCCACGATGAGCTTTGCAGTGTCAACGAGGACGAACGGGCCTTGCGCCGCGATGGCCGGGCCGACGTCCAATCCGGAGCGAAGCATCAAGCCGATCGCGCCACAGGTGTACTGCACCAGGAGGCCTGCGATGGCCGCGATAGCGAGAACAATGGTCATGCCGCTCTTTCCGCGTGGGGCGCGGTAAGCAATGGCGCCTGCGACGATTGGGGAGAGCACGTATCCGACGATGTATCCCACGGTGGGGCCGGCGAGCGCGCGGAGCGTGGTGCCACCGCCTGCCAAAACGGGCAATGCCAAACCAAGAAAGAGGAATAGGAGCCCAACGTAGCCGCCGCGTTTGCCGCCTAAGATGAGTCCGGCCAAAATGAGCGCGGCGTTTTGCAAGACGATGGGGACGCCGGCGGTGCCTACGGGGATAGAAACGAAGGCTAAAACGATAACGAGGGCGGTAAATACCGCAACATAGGCAATGGTGGTTGCCACGGAGTTCTTCTGCATGGGAAAAGATTAGCATCTTGGGTAAAGGCGCTGTAGACATGCATATTTGAACGTTGTTCAAGTACAACATTTTTAGGGTCCTGGTAAAGGCTTTGGAAAAATTTCCATGGTGGTGGGTAGGATTGCGCGCATGCGATTGACGGAGTACCACCAATTGGTTGTGGATGAATTTGGCGAATCAAAAGGGGCGTGGATTAGCCATTCGCATGTTTTATCTGCGCTCAATGGAACGCCGGATGAACTTATCGAACGTGGCGTCGATCCCCGCCGTGTATGGATAGGGCTGTGCGATGACTTCGATGTCCCCCAAGAGCGCCGTCTCGGCGTAGATTACCCAACCTTATAGGGACTGAGAAAAGCTGAAAATGCGTGTCCATTTTCGATATTCGAACAGATGTATGTACTCTAGTTGGAGTGTCGGTGTGGGCGACTACAGTGGGATTGCAATGAGGGCGGAACCATTTAGGGCTCTGCAGCAGTCTAATTAAGTGTTCACGCAGTGTCGTACGAGATAAGGATTTATAACAATGGCAACGAAAAAGAAATCATCCTCAGCCGCAACCAAGGGAGATGACCGCCAGAAGGCGCTAGATGCAGCTATGGCCATGATCGAAAAGGATTATGGCAAAGGCGCCGTTATGCGCTTGGGCGATGATGACCGCCCGCCCATCAAGGCCATTTCTTCCGGCAACACGGCAATCGACGTGGCACTGGGTATTGGCGGCTTTCCCCGCGGGCGAATTGTGGAAATCTATGGCCCAGAGTCCTCTGGTAAGACGACGGTGGCACTGCACGCAATTGCCTCGGCGCAAAAAGACGGCGGCATTGCAGCGTTTATCGATGCCGAGCACGCCCTCGACCCCCAATATGCACGCCTGCTAGGTGTCGACACCGATAACCTCCTCGTATCCCAGCCTGATACTGGTGAGCAGGCCCTAGAAATAGCAGATATGCTGGTGCGCTCCGGCGCCATCGACATTATCGTTGTGGACTCTGTGGCGGCGTTGACCCCAAAGGCGGAAATTGAAGGTGAGATGGGCGATAGCCACGTGGGCCTGCAAGCCCGCCTTATGTCCCAGGCCTTGCGCAAGATGACCGGTGCGCTATACAACTCTGGCACCACCGCAATCTTCATCAACCAGCTGCGCGAAAAGATTGGTGTGATGTTCGGTTCCCCGGAGACCACCACCGGTGGTAAGGCGCTGAAGTTCTATTCCTCCGTGCGCTGCGATATCCGCCGTATCCAGACCCTGAAGGATGGCCAAGACGCCATTGGCAACCGCACAAAGCTCAAGGTGGTAAAGAATAAGGTCTCCCCACCATTCAAGATCGCCGAGTTCGACATCATGTACGGCGAGGGTATTTCTCGCGAGTCCTCCATCATTGATCTCGGCGTAGAAAACGGCTTCATCCGCAAGTCCGGCTCCTGGTTTACCTATGAAGGTGATCAATTGGGCCAAGGTAAGGAGAAGGCCCGCTCCTTCCTTAAGGACAACCCGGACCTTGCCAATGAGATCGAAAAGAAGATCTTCCAGAAGCTCGGCATTGGGGAAGAGGCGGCAAATGGTGAAGAAGCTACCGCCATGGATGTCCCCGGCTCCGATGACCCATTGACGGATGAATCCGTAGATTTGGTCCCGAACGTCGACTTCGATGACGACTAATCCTGTCCACCTGCAATCCCATCGCTTTTAACCCGCGCTATGAATCAACCCGCCCCTGAAAAGTTAGAGCAACTCCGCCAGGCCCTTGAGGCCTATGAAAAAGGAGAAGCCGGGGGCGGGCTTTTTGATCGGGAGGCCGAAGAGGCAAAATCCAAGGTTCGCTCCCGCGCCTTGGGTTTGCTGGATCAACGTTCGCGATCCCGTCAGGAATTGTATGACCGTCTAGTACAAGCCGAATTCGACCCCGAGGTGGTTGAAGATGTCCTCGATGACTTAGCGCATGCGGGCCTCATTAACGATGCCGCCTTTGCCGCCGAATGGGTGCGGCAGCGGCACAAGCGGAGGGGGAAATCGCGCAGCGTCCTCGACCGCGAGCTCCGAGACAAGGGCGTAAGCCAAGCGGATAGAGACGAAGCCCTCGAGCAGATAGATGCCGCCGATGAAGAAGCTATGGCCCGAGCCTTGGCGGAAAAGAAGGCGCGCAGCCTGAAATCCGTTCCTGCAGATAGGAAGGAACGGGATAAGGCGCTGCGCAGAATCGTAGGCGTATTGGCGCGCCGTGGGTTCAACGAGGGAATGTCTTTGAACATTGCCATTAGCGCCCTCGAGGAACGGTGCGAGGAGCTGTCTTCTCCTTAAATCCGTACGCCTAGTGGGACACTAACCTAGGCACTCGCGCGCGCATCCCCACGCACAGCGGGTGCGCACCCTAACGCGGTCTCATCTTCCAGCCTTCATGGGCGCCTAGCAGCGACGGTTATGAGTTGTTCTGGGTGATGGCTAGACTATGCCGACGTGGAGCAGACAATTCCTGAAACCCGTACCTATGAAGTCCGAACCTTTGGCTGCCAGATGAATGTGCACGATTCTGAGCGCATCTCTGGCCTGCTGGAGGAAGCTGGCTACGCGGCCGCAGACGAGGCCACGGAGCCGGATCTGATCGTCTTTAATACGTGCGCAGTCCGCGAAAACGCCGACAAGCGCCTGTACGGCACGCTGGGCGCATTGAAGAAGACGAAGGAGAACCACCCAGGCATGCAAATTGCCGTGGGCGGTTGCCTTGCGCAAAAGGATAAAGACACTGTCCTTGACAACGCACCGTGGGTGGATGCCGTCTTCGGCACCCACAATATGGCAGCATTGCCAACCCTCCTCGAGCGCGCCCGCCATAACGAGGAAGCCCAGGTAGAAATCGTCGATTCGCTAGAGGCGTTCCCCTCGGTTTTGCCCGCTAAGCGCGAATCCGCCTACGCGGGTTGGGTGTCGGTGTCCGTAGGCTGCAATAACACCTGCACTTTCTGCATCGTTCCCTTCCTGCGCGGTAAGGAAGAGGACCGCCGGCCGGGCGATATCCTGGCCGAGGTACAAGCGCTGGTGGACCAGGGCGTCTCTGAGGTCACCCTGCTGGGCCAAAACGTCAACGCCTATGGCGTGAATTTCGCCGATCCAGAAATGCCGCGCGATCGCTTCGCTTTCTCTAAGCTGCTGCGCGAGGTGGGAAAGATCGACGGCCTCGAGCGCCTGCGGTTTACCTCCCCGCACCCGGCAGAATTTACCTCGGATGTCATCGACGCCATGGCGGAAACCCCGGCGGTGTGCCCGCAGCTGCATATGCCGCTGCAATCCGGCTCGGATAAGGTCTTGAAGGACATGCGCCGTTCCTACCGCACGAAGAAGTTCTTGCGCATCCTCGATGAGGTTCGCGAGAAGATTCCAAACGCGGCGATTACTACCGATATCATCGTCGGCTTCCCGGGCGAGACCGAAGAGGATTTCCAGGACACCATGGAGTTGGTTCGCCGCGCTCGCTTCGCCTCGGCGTTTACCTTCCAGTATTCCCCGCGCCCTGGCACCCCCGCGGCGGAGATGGAAAACCAAGTGCCTAAGGAAATCGTCCAGGATCGCTTCGAGCGGCTCGTTGCGCTGCAGGATAGCATCCAGGCAGAAGAGAATCAGAAGCTCGTGGGCACTGAGGTGGAGCTCTTGGTCCAGGCAGAAGGCGGGCGCAAGAACGACGAGACCCACCGCATGTCGGGTCGGGCCCGCGATGGGCGCCTCGTGCACTTTAGCCCCATCGACGACAACGGCGCGGATATCTCCGCTGAGATTCGCCCAGGCGACGTCGTGCGCACCAAGGTCACCGGTGCAGGCTCGTTCTTCTTGCTTGCCGATGCCGCAGTAAACACCCACACCCGCACCAAGGCCGGCGACATGTCGGCGGCGGGTCAAACCCCCACTACCGCTCCCATTGGGGTGGGGTTGGGACTGCCGGGCATCGGCAAGCCCGCCGGCGCTGCCACAGCGGATTCCTGCGGCTGCTAACCGGGGGAGTAGGCTAGGGTGCCATGACAGAGCGAAATACCACCAGCGCCGCCCAGGAGGCGGCACAGGCGGAGCGCCGAGCAGCACAAACCATGGATCTGCGTGGGCAGCAGCTGATGCTGTTGATCGCTGTGGCGGCCTATATTGTCTACCTCATCGTTCCTTATGCCGGCTCTGCCCACGGGTGGCAGGTCCTGAGTTTTGGCACCACCGATGACGGGGTGAAGATCTCGCTGATGGAAACCGTCTCCGCGTGGCTCGCGCTACTCGGCGTGGGCGTGCTGACGACGGCGACCTTGCTGACCCGCCGCGCCACCCTCGGGCTGATTGCGTGGATGATGGTGACGGTTTCATTCTTCGTCAACCTGTGGGGCTTTTGGTACCGCGGCTCCACCGCAGACGGCCCGGCCATTGGCATGTGGGTGGGCATGCTGGCCACCTTCCTGGCCTTCTTGGGCTTTAGCCTCGTCGCCCTGCGCCGCAGCCCGGAGCAACGCGCGGCCGAGGAGAAGGTCCGCGCCTCGGCGGGCCAGCTGGATGAGGTAGGCAAAATCCAGTCCGATATTGCGTCCCCACAGCCGCAGGAGATGCTTATCGATGACCGCCGCAAGAAGGCCGCCGAGCGCCACCGTCACCAGCAGGAGGGCTAAAGGTGCAGCTCCCAGGCTGAGGATTGGGAGATTTCCCGCGCCCCGAGCCGTGCGTATAGCGCGTTCATAGCTGCGTCACCGGCGGCGACGGAACAATAGCAGCGACGCACCTGCGGCCAGACCTGATTGACCTCGTGCAGGGCGGTGAGTTTTGCCAATTGCGCCAAGCCTTGCCGGCGGTGGTCGCGGTCGGTGACGGTGAGGGTCCATTCGCAGACCTCCGGATCCGCCGCCTCGTGGCGCGCCAGCTCGGTTAGCGCCACGATATCGCCGGCGTCATCAATGAGCGCTACGAGCAACGTATGTCCGCGCCGCGAACGCAGGCGTTGGTGCGCCTCCTCCAACCGCTGCCGAGACCACACGATGGGTTCGGTGGACAGGGTGCCGGTATCGGCATCTGCGGAGGCGACCGTTAAAAGTCGCATGACATCGTCGATGTGTTCTTCCGGTATGGCATAGTCCTGCCATACCGCGGCCGAAAGCCCAGGCGGAAAGAGGGCAGCAGCCGGTTGTTCTGGAATATCGATGGTTAGTTGCCGCTCACTATGGCGCTGCGTAAAGCCTAAGGATTGATAGACCTCTGCCATCGCGTCGTACTCCGGCGAAGTCTCCGGCGGGTGCAGCAGACCCACGTGCGCGACGCTGCGGCCGAGCTGTTGGGTGATTTTTAAGGCGGTATCTCCCATCCAGGTAGCCACCTTCTGCCCCTTGGCATCAAGGGGTTCTCCGGGCAGTGGCAGATCGCAGAGGACGCACTCGATTTCCGCGGCATTGCGCTCTTCTAAAAGCGGCAGGCTGATGTGGATAAATCCTACATAGTCCAGCTCGGGGCTCGGTGCGGTGGCGGGGATTTGGGGCAGGCCAAGATCGGAGACAGGACCGAGCGTCGCCGGCGCATCGACCACGGCGAAAAGGTAGGTTTGCGATTCGCCCGAACCCTGCAGGCGGTGCACCACGCGGCTAGGCGAGGTCGAGGCCGCCGCATCCCCACTGGCTTCCTGCGCCGCCAGGTTTGCCCAGAAAACAAAGGATCGGATGCAATCCGCCGGTTCAGCCTCGGTTACCTGGGTGGGGCGCGCAATCTGAACGAGGTGCACTATTTATCGTTGACGGCATTGGCAGCGGCATCGGCAAATTCCTGCCATTGCTCCGCCTGCGCGCGCAGCTCCGCGGCCTTCTTCTCTTTGCCCTTAGCTTCCGCGGCCGCGGACTGGGCCTTGAAGTCTTCCACCTTGGCCTGGAACTGGGCCACGCGAGCCTGCGCTTCAGGGTCGGTGCGCCGCCATTCGGATTCTTCCGCCTGGGTGACGCGCTTTTCTAGCTGCTCGATCTTGGATTCGTACTCGCGCACCTGATTGCGGGGCACAAAGCCGATTTCCTCCCACTTTTCCTGCAGCTCGCGCAGCTTAGCCTTGGCCTTGTCCATGCTTTGCGATGGGTCAATCAGGCTATCGTATTCCGCAAGCAGCGCGTCCTTTGCCTTGGCGTTTTCGGCGAACTCGCGGTCCCGCTCGTCGTTGACGGCATTGCGGGCATCAAAGAAGCGGTCCTGTGCCGCGCGGAACTTTGCCCACAGCTGGTCATCGACCTCGCGCGGGGCGCGGCCAGCCGCCTTCCACTCCGCCATGAGATCGCGGTAGGCGCGGGCGGTAGGGCCCCAGTCGGTGGAGTCCTGGATGGATTCAGCGCGCTCGACGAGTTCTTCCTTCTTCTTTCGCGCCGCCGCGCGGGCGCGATCGAGTTCTGCAAAGTGCGAACCGCGGCGCCTATTGAAGGCATCGCGGGCGCGAGAGTAGCGCTTCCACAGGCCGTCATCGGTCTTCTTATCGATGCCCTTAATCTGCTTCCACTCTTCCAAAATGGCGCGGATGCGGTCACCGGCGGCCTTCCATTCGGTGGAATTTTCGGCAATCTCTTCCGCCTCGGCGGCGAGCTTTTCCTTCGCCGTAATGGCATCCAGTCGGCGCTTTTCCTTATCCGCCTGCGCCTGCTCCCCGGCCACAACGGAGTGATCGATAACCGCGCCCAGGCGGCGATCCAATGCGGCGATATCGCCAATAACCGCAGCGGTAGGCAGGGTCTCGCGCAATTCCGCGGCCGTCTGCTTGATTCCTGCGGCTTCGCTGGGGTTGGCGCGCAGGCGAGCCTCCAAAAGCTCGATCTCGGTGGCTAGATCGTCATAGCGGGCGCCGAAGTGCTCGAGGCCCTCTTGCGCAGAGCCTGCCTGCCATTCCCCAATCTTGCGCTCGCCCTCGGGGGCGGAAACGAAGACGGACCCATCGGCATCGACGCGCCCCCACTTGGCTGGATCGTTCTTGCTCGGAGATTGAACGGGCACGGGCTTGGCTGTAGGGCGGGGGCCCTTCTTGGGCATGGAACCTGGAGTAGGGGTGGGAGACATGGAAAGCCCTCCTAGACATATATCGCCGCGCGTCACGGCTGCCGGATGAAATCACTGGTTACATTACCGCGAAAAATCGCTGTGTGCCTAGAATCTATTTAATTACCTCCTCTTGGGTAGATAGTATGGAGGAATAATGTTCAATCTCATGGTTATGCCCGCCTCGCCGGCGCTGGCAGTCGAGCTAGCTCCCAACGACGCCGCCTCGCGGGCACTGCTCGCGGCGGCGCGCACGCTCGCGGTTGAAGCCGCTGCCGCCGGCATTAACGAGGCAGAAATTATCGGATCCCGCTCTCCACGCTGGCATACCAGCCATACCGGAAGCCTGCGCGCATGGGGTGCTCACCAGGTGCACGTGGGCGCCGGAAGCTACCTGCCAGAGATCATGGCCCACTACGTCTTATCCACGGTCCCACAGATAACGGTCCGCGATAGCCGCGATCGCCTGGGCGCGCCAGACCCTAAGGTCCTGAGCGTTGTGGTCGCAGACGGCAGCGCAGGTCTTACCGAGAGGGCACCGCTGGCCCTTATCCCCGGCGCGCAGGAGGCGCACCGGTGGTGCGAGGAGGTGCTGATGGGGGCATCGGCAAGCAGCAATGCCGAGTGGCTTCAGCAACGTGGCGTGGAAGAGCCGGAGCTCTGGTTGGAGCTTGCTGGCTGCACGCCCAAGCGCGCGCAGGTGCGGGCGACGGATGCCACCCTCGGAGTAGGCCGCTACGTGGCTGGTTGGGAGGTAATATGCGCCCCATCGCAGTAGTTGGCCCCACCGCCTCCGGCAAATCTGCGCTCGGGCTGGCCCTAGCCCATGAACTGGGTGGGGAAGTGGTCAATGTCGATTCCATGCAGCTATACCGCGGCATGGATATCGGCACCGCAAAGCTTTCCCCCGCAGAGCGCGAAGGCATTCCGCACCACCAGCTCGATGTCTGGGACGTGACGGAAACCGCCTCCGTGGCGCGCTATCAGCAGGCGGCCTTGCGCGATATCGAGGACATCATGTCCCGCGGTAAGACGCCCATCCTCGTCGGCGGATCCATGCTCTATGCCCAGGCGTTGGTGGATGATTGGCAATTCCCGCCCACCGACCCGCAGGTCCGTGCCAAATACGAGGCCCGCCGCGCCGATATCGGAACCGACGCACTCCACGCCGAGCTGGCACGCGTCGATCCGGCCGCAGCCGCCATTATTGAGGACAAAGACCCCCGGCGCACCGTCCGGGCACTCGAGGTCATCGAGCTGACCGGCAAGCCCTTTAAGGCCAGCCAGCCGCCGAAGAATGGCCCGCCTCGGTGGGGAACCAAGCTGCTGGGGCTGCGCACAGATAGCGAGTGGTTGAACCCGCGCATCGAAAAGCGCACGCGCCTCATGTTTGAGCAAGGCCTCGTCGAAGAAGTAGAGCGCCTGCAGGACAAGGGGCTTGTGGCCGATTCCACCGCCGGCCGCGCGATTGGTTATGCGCAGGTGCTACAAGCCCAGCGCGGCGAGCTGACGTGGGAGGATGCGGTAGAACGCACGATTACTGGCACCCGCCGGTACGTGCGCCGCCAGCGTTCCTGGTTCAACCGCGATAAGCGCATTACCTGGCTCGATGCCGCGGGCGATACTACCGCCGAGGCTTTGCACGCGCTTCGGCGCTAGGGTAGAAGGCATGAAATTTGCCAAAGGCCATGGAACTGAAAATGACTTCGTCATCGTAGAAGACTTCGACGCCGACGTGCCGTTTGCACCGGAGCGCGTGGCGGCGCTGTGTGACCGCCGAGCAGGAATCGGCGGCGATGGCCTGCTGCGGGTGGTCCGGGCCGGCGCACTCGTGGACGCGGGCGAGCTGGCGGCCTTGCCGGACGGGGTGGACGCTGCCGATTGGTTCATGGATTACCGCAACGCCGATGGCTCCGTAGCGGAAATGTGCGGCAATGGCACCCGCGTCTTTGCCCATTGGTTGCGCTCGCACGACTTGGTTAGCGAGGACGCATTCACCATCGGCACCCGGGCGGGCGCCAAGCAAGTAACGGTGCATTCCTGCGATGCCACTGACGCGAGCGTCACCGTGGAGATGGGGCCGGCGCGCGTGACCGGGGTGTCCACCGCTTCCGTGGGCGGTGAGTCCTATGCCGGACTCGGGGTGGATATGGGCAACCCGCACCTCGCGGCCGTCATCCCAGGCCTGGAACCGGAAGCATTGGCTACCAAGGAACTCACGGCGCCGGTCTATGATGAATCCTTCTTCCCGGGTGGGGTCAACTTTGAGCTGGTCACCCCACTGCGGGAGGGGCAGGTGCATATGCGCGTCTTCGAGCGCGGGGTTGGGGAGACGCAGTCTTGTGGCACGGGTACGGTCGCGGCAGCTACCGCCGCGCTTGCCGATGCCGCCCAAGCCCTTGGCACCGTCCACGTCCACGTTCCTGGCGGCGAGGTCACCGTCGAGGTCTATGACGGCGGTACGCGCTTGACGGGCCCGTCCGCCATCGTGGCTACGGGCGAAACGAGCCTGTAGAGGCGTTAGTTTCCGTCGTCGATCTGGCGCGTGCGGTAATCCGGGCCGAGCCGGAAGGCCGCGCGGCGGGCCGCCAGCCACGATTCTTTCAGCTCGCGGGCGCGCTCATCGGTGACGCGGAGGAGTGATTCTAACTCCTGCGTGCGCATGCCGTGGGCGTGGATTCTGATATTGAGGCGGCGGAGGAAGCGGCGCGCCCCGGCTAATTCGTAGTGGAACGCATCGATGGCGGGGTGGGAGCAGTCGAGGTCGAGCAGCGCCGGCCGGTACAGCGTGCGATCCGCCAGTGGCTCCGCCTCTGTGGAGGTTTCGAATTCCTCGAATTCGGCGATGACGTCCTGGATATCGTCCGCCGAAAGCGAGATGGAGCTGCGCAGGGCCCTCCGTTCCGCGGTATCGGGGCGCGTGCGCAGCATAAACCACCCCGCGCCCACCAGCATGGCGGCGATGATGAGGCCGGGCAGTTTTAGCGTGGCAACAATCGCGATCGCGCAAAGGACCAGGAGGATAAAGACAAGTGTCCTCCGGTTTTGCGGATCGCTAAGGAAAGCCATGGCCTAAAATCTAGTGCCCGCCGCAGCCGCAACCGCCGGATCCACAACCGCATCCGCCATCGCCGCAGCCGCCAGACGGCATGTCAATAGCGGCGGTGAGCAGGGCCGTACCGGAGATTACGGTATCCTTGGCCGGCAATTCGCCACGGTCCGCCGGCAGGCAGAGATCGAAGGGGAATAGCCCGTCCATGACGAGGTGCGCGAACTTTTCGCCGGTGAGTTCATTGGTGCGCCACTCGGCTTCCATCACCCGGGCGGCAAAAGTAGCCGCCGGCGTGGGGGCCTGCGCGCCGGAGCCAGAGGCGATCACGCGTGCACCTTCGGATTCAAAAAGGGCGGGGTACTCACCGGTCTTGGCCTCGTAGGCAGAAGGGGAGTCGTAGGTGGTGATATCCAGTCCCATGGCGGTCAGCGATACCTGCTGCCATTCCTGCCGCGGTTCTTCTGCCAACAGTGGCCCCTGCGCGAGGTTCGCCGTGACCTGGGCCAGCGGCGTGCCGAAGGGATCGATGATGTCCATGATCGCTAGAACGTCATTAAACATCTCCACGTGGGCAAAGCCCTGCGTGACCGCATCGAAACCAATAAAGGTGGCGTAGGGCTCTACCGCCAAGATATTAAGCTGGGCGCCCGAGGGGTCGCCGTATTGGATGAGTTGGCCACCTCGGACCTCACCGGTGACGGCAAGGTGGTCCGTGGCGATGGCTGCCTCGACCGCGTCCTGCCAGCGTTCGAAATCCAAGCCGATGGCCTGCATTTCGGTATTCTTTTTCTGGGTAGTAGTCGTTGGCCTAGGCTGCGTGGTTTCCATAGCCACCATTGTATCGCTTTGTCCAGTACGCCCGGAAACCGCAATTCCCGTTTTGCCGCCTAACGTGCCAAAATAGATAGCAATATGAACAAATTTTCCCCGCAGAATTCTGATAGCTCCGCGAGCAAGGATGAACTTCTCGCCCAGGCCTTCCGCGACCACGCGGATACCCCGCAGGAAACCACGCCCACCAGCGGCGATCTAGATTTGGCCGAACGCAACGCCTTCCGCCGCGTTACCCGCGAGACCTCCATCCGCGCCGAGGACACCACCGATGGCTACGAGGTGGAATACCGAAAACTGCGCCTCGAGCGCGTTATCCTCGTGGGCGTGTGGACCGAAGGCACCGTAGCGGAGGTCGAAGCCACGATGGATGAGCTGGCGGCCCTAACCGAGACCGCCGGCGCCGACGTAGTCGAAATGATCTACCAAAAGCGCGATAAACCCGACCCGGGCACCTTCATCGGCTCGGGCAAGGTCAAAGAGCTCCACGATATCGTCGAGGCCACCGGGGCCGATACCGTCGTCTGCGATGGTGAGCTAAACCCCGGCCAGCTCACGGCGCTCGAGCGGGCGCTGAATACTAAGGTCATCGACCGCACCATGCTCATCTTGGACATCTTTGCCCAGCACGCAAAGTCCAAGGAGGGCAAGGCGCAGGTCTCGCTAGCACAGCTGGAATACCTCTATACCCACACCCGCGGTTGGGGTGGCAACCTTTCGCGCCAGGCCGGTGGCCGCGCCGGTTCTAATGGCGGCGTGGGCCTGCGCGGTCCCGGTGAAACCAAGATCGAAACCGACCGCCGGCGCATCCGCACCGAGATGGCGCGCCTGCGCAAGGAATTGCGCGGGATGAAAACCGCCCGCGAGGTCAAGCGCTCTCGGCGCCAGTCCTCCACGATCGCTCAGATCGCCATCGCAGGCTACACCAACGCCGGCAAATCTTCGCTCATTAATGCCATGACGAACGCGGGCGTGCTTGTGGAAGACGCGCTTTTTGCCACCTTGGATCCCACCACGCGCCGCGCCTCGCTTGCCGATGGCCGCCAGGTCGTCTTCACCGATACCGTCGGCTTCGTCCGCCACCTGCCCACCCAGCTAGTGGAGGCCTTCAAATCCACCCTGGAAGAGGTGCTCGCCGCCGATATTATGCTGCACGTCGTGGACGGATCGGACCCGTTCCCGCTCAAGCAAATCGAGGCGGTCAATAAGGTCATCTACGATATCGTCAGCGAGACTGGTGAGCAGGCCCCGCCGGAAATCATCGTGATCAACAAGATTGACCAGGCCGAGCCGCTCGTGCTTGCGGAGCTGCGCCACGTCCTGGATCATGAGGACGTCGTCTATGTTTCGGCGCGCACGGGGGAGGGCATCGACGAGCTGAGCGCGCGCGTGGAGCTCTTCCTCAACTCCCGCGATAGTCACGTTAAGCTGCAGGTTCCCTTCACCCGCGGCGATGTCGTCTCCCGCGTGCACGCCGAGGGCACCGTGCGCAGCGAGGAATATACCGAAAATGGCACGCTTGTCGATGTCCGCCTGCCCGCCACCACCGCCCGCGAGCTCGCCGAATTCATCGTGGAGGAAGATTCCTAAAATTCGTGCTCCATGGCCCATAATGGTGGTTCGTGAGCATACTAGGTTGGACCGTCCACGGCGACGGTAAGAAGATTGCACCAGGCGCCGTGGTCGCGCCCGAGGAACGTTTAAGCTGGGGCCGAACCATTGGCATCGGCATGCAGCATGTGGTGGCGATGTTTGGTGCCACGCTGCTGGTGCCCACCCTGACCGGATTTCCGGTCAATACCACGCTGCTATTTTCCGGCATCGGCACCATCCTCTTCCTGCTGATTACGCGCAATCGCCTGCCGTCCTACTTGGGCTCGTCGTTTGCTTTCATCGCTCCGCTGACAGCCTCGCAGCAATACGGGATCGCGGCGCAGGCTGGATCCATTCTGGTGACCGGTTTGGTGCTGGTGGCGGTCGGTATCGTGGTCAAGGCTGCCGGCAGGCGGGTGCTCGATGCGGTGATGCCACCGGCGGTTACCGGCGCCATCGTCGCGCTCATCGGGCTCAACTTGGCGCCGAATGCGGCCGAAAACTTCGCCAGCCAGCCGTTGGTAGCAGGCATTACGCTGCTGGTTATTCTCTTGGCCACTGTGGCCGGGCGCGGCATGGTATCGCGCCTGTCCATCCTCATCGGAGTGGTCGTCGGCTGGATTTTCGCCGCCCTGACCGGCAACTTGGGCGAGGATGCCAAGGCCGCCATCGATGCCGCCCCGTGGGTAGGACTGCCCGAATTCCATGCCCCTGAGTTCCATCTTTCGGCCATCGCCGTGGCCCTGCCGGTGCTCGTGGTGCTGATTGCGGAAAACGTCGGGCACGTTAAGGCTGTCTCCGAGATGACCAACCGCGACTTAGACGATCTTGCCGGCGATGCGCTGATTGCCGATGGCCTCGCCTCCTCCCTCGCCGGCGGCTTCGGCGGCTCCGGTACCACCACCTATGCCGAGAATATTGGCGTCATGGCCGCCACGCGCGTCTATTCCACCGCCGCGTATTGGGTCGCCGCCTTAACCGCAATCTTGCTGGCCTTCGTCCCGAAGTTCGGCGCGCTGATTTTCACCATCCCTACCGGCGTGCTCGGTGGGGCAACCCTCGTGCTCTATGGCCTTATCGGCATGCTGGGCGTGCGCATCTGGATGGATAATGAGGTCAACTTCAATAACCCGGTGAACCTGACCGCGGCCGCGGTGGCCTTGATCGCGGGCATCGGTAACCTGACGCTGACCGTGGGCGGGGTGAGCTTGGAGGGCATCGCCTGGGGCTCGGTCGGCATCATCGTTGCCTATCCGATCATGCGGAAGCTGTACGAAACCGTGGGCGAAGGTAACGGCGCCAAGTACTAAATTCTGTGGATAACTTTGTTGAACCCGCCGCGAAATAGGGTCGTAGCGGTACGGTTTGCAGCCTAATCCACAGGCCTTCGTGCGTGCGGTCGCGGCTGCGCAGGGTTTTGCGCTGTACTAGGCGGCATGAACGCACTCGACCGTTACTTATCCGCGCTGGGCCAGGGGATGGACATCATCGCCGCCGCCCAGGGCTTAAGCGAGCGCGACTTGGTGCAGCGCGGTGCCAGCGACGTCGCCGCGCGCGATTTGGTGCAGCTTTGCGATATCTATTTTGGCCGCAGTGCCTTTAGCGCCAAGCAACGCACGGCCCGCTCGACGACGCACCCACTAGACGTGCTCACCCTGATCGAGAAATTCGCACTGCGCGCTCGCACCCAGCGCGATGCCTGGGCCGTGCGCTCCGAGTTGTGTAAATTTCGCGGCAGCGCCACGGCCTTGCGCAAACGGGCGCGCGCCATGTTGCGGGAGCTCCAACCGCCCCGCACTCCCAAGAAAGGAGTGCGCATTACCCGCCGGCCGCGCGGACCGTGGTCGTTGACCATTACCGGGGAATCCGCCGATGTCGCCGATATGCACGCCGCCCTTGATAACCAGAGCCCACTGGACTCAGTTAAGTCCATCTTCTTCGGCGGGAAATCTGGGGCGCGCACCACTGCGAGCACGCAGGTGGTCATCACCTTGGACGAGCTCGATCGCATCGTTGACGGCGATGGCGAGGAAATAACCCTGCAGCTCACCAATGGCTCGCGAATCAGCGGCGCTGACCTCGTGAGCCGGGTTTTAAGCGATCACGGATACATCACGCTTGTGCATCCCGTTGAAGGGCCGGTCAATTTGTACCGCACGTCCCGGTTCGCCAACGCGAAGCAACGGTTGATGGCTGCCGCAGTCAATCCCGTATGTCCCTGGGAAAAGTGCAACTATCCTGCGGATGAGTGCCAGATCCACCACCTAGAAAGCTGGCAGCACGGTGGCAATACCAATTCCGCTAATCTCGCTACCTGCTGCCCGTACCACAACGGCGTTAACGACGATGACCCGAAGGCGCCACCGCGGCGCGGGCGATTGGCCCGAATACAAGGAAAGGTTCGTTGGCTTCCTCCCGGGGCCACGCCTCCCGGAAGCCCTAACGGAAACGACAGGCCATCGAACACTGGCCGCAATTGAGTGCTGCACTAACGAGTTAAATCTGCTCACAGGGGCAGCGAAGAACTGCCTGCGGATCGCAAAAGCTCCCCGCCATCAAGGCGAGGAGCGTACGAATCGTGCTTAAACGCTAGTTATGAGCAGCAGCGTTTAGGAAGCATCAAGATCCTGCTCGATGAGGCTCGCGATCTTCTCAACGGCTTCTTCGTTGTCAGAGGTAACGGTGACCTCGTCGCCCTGCTCAGCACCGAGGGCCATGATCATCAGGGAAGAAGCGGCGTCGGTTTCGTTATCGTCATCTTCACCAACAAGGTTCAGGAAAATGTCCTCGTCGAATTCGCCGGCAGCGTCAGCAATGATGGAGGCAGGACGTGCGTGCAGTCCTACGGAGGAGCCGACCTTTACAGTCTTGGAAGCCATGGAATTTATCCTTTCTGTGGTTAATTTATCGTGATCCAGTGTACGAGTGTTTGGTTTATGCCGCCACGTTCTGGGAACCGGTCTTGGACTCTGGAGCAGCCTTTTGAGCAGCTTGTTGGACGGTTTTATTTGGCCAGAATTGCTTCATGGCCAAGACTGCGACGGTGGATACCGCCACGCCGGCAAGGATTGCGACCAGGTAAGCCCAGAACGGATCGATAGCGAAGGCGACGAAGACACCACCGTGCGGAGCACGGGACTCGACCGACAGAGCCATGGAGATAGCACCCGTCACGGCACCACCGGCCATCATGGAAGGGATGACGCGGAACGGATCGGCCGCGGCGAACGGAATGGCGCCTTCGGAGACGAAGGACAGGCCGAGCAGCCAGGCGGACTTACCGTTTTCCTGCTCAGCAGGAGTAAACAGTGACTTGCGAATGAAGGTTGCCAAGGACAGTGCGATGGGTGGAACCATGCCGGCGGCCATGACAGCGGCCATGATTTGCATGGAGGCTGCATCGCCAGTGGACAATCCTGCGGTGGCAAAGAGGTAGGCGGCTTTGTTGACCGGGCCACCCAGGTCGACGCACATCATCAGGCCCAAGATGATGCCGAGCACTACGGCAGAAGACCCAGACATGGAAGACAGCCAATTTTGCAGGCCCTCCATCAGCGCGGCCAGTGGGGCGCCGAGCAACAGGTACATCGCCAGGCCAACGACCAGGGAGGTCAAAAGCGGAATGATGACCACCGGCATGAGGGAACCGAGCCAGCGCGGGACTTTCCAATTGCCAATCCACAGGGCGATAAAGCCGGCCAACAAACCGGTCACCAGGCCACCGATAAAGCCCGCGTCGAGCGTTACGGCGATAGCACCGCCGACGAAGCCCGGCGCAATACCCGGGCGTCCGGCCAGGGCGTAGGCGATATAGCCAGAAAGTGCGGCGACAATAAAGCCCATTGCGGCCTGGCCGATGGCAAAGAGTACCGCGCCTATATAAAGCGAGTAGCCGGAATGCTCGAACGACATCGTCTCGCCGTCGACGATGATTTCATTGCCCGGCAGGTTGGACAGGGAGTAATTGGTGGAAAGCGCCTGCCAGCCATTGGCCATATCGGCGCCACCGAAGAGGAATCCGAGGGCGAGCAGCAGGCCGCCGGCGGCGACGAACGGCACCATGTAGGACACACCGGTCATAATCGCCTGCTGGATGCGCTTGCCCCAACCTAGCGACTGGCCCTCTTCTTCGGCGGAGGAAGGTAAGGCCGTTCCAGAGACCTTGCGGGCGTTCGGGTTCTTTGCCGCCGCAATGGCTTCATCGAGCATCTTGCCGGGCTCGTTGATGGCGCGCTTGACGCCGGATTCGATGACGGGTTTGCCCGCGAAGCGCTCACGGTCGCGCACGCCGACGTCCGTGGCGAAGATGACGGCATCGGCAGCGTCGATGGTGGACTGCGAGACCGATTCGTTATTGGACGAGCCCTGGGTTTCGACGGTGAGATCGACGTCGTCGCGCTCGCCGGCGGTCTGGGTGAGGGCATCGGCAGCCATGTAGGTGTGCGCGATGCCGGTCGGGCAGGCCGTGATGGCAACGATGCGGGTAGCTTGTGCCGAGTCTCCCGCGCTTTCCGATGCCGCTTCCGCTGCCCCACCTGCAGCAGCCTCCGCGTTGTCCTGCTTTTTCTTCTTCGGCTTTTCCGCGTTGACGACGGCGAGGATTTCTTTGACGATTTCTTCCTTCGTCGTCGCGGTGCGCAGGGCCTCTAGGAAGTCCTTGCGCACGAGGGCGCGGGCGAGCTTGGAAAGAATCTGCAGGTGGGCCTTGCCGCCGCCAGCAGGTGCGGCAATGAGAAAGACTAACTGGGCATCGTCGTCGGGGCCGGAAAAATCCACGCCGCGGGACAGGCGGGCGAAAGCCAACGTCGGCTCGGTGACGGCCTCGGAACGGCAGTGGGGGATGGCCACGCCTCCAGGTACGCCGGTGCCGGCCTTGGCTTCGCGGTCGATGGCGGGCTGGGCGAGGCCTTCGACCTCGGTTGCGCGCCCGGTATCGTGCACCAGGGTGGCGAGGTTAGTGATTACGGAATCGACGCTATCGCCGAAGTCGGCGTCGAGCGCTACCAGTTCGGTAGTGATGAGATCGGATGCCATGATGGAAGGCTCCTTTAGCTATAGAGCGGAGATGGAGGTGTGGGCGGTATCGAGTTCTTCGGGGCGGGGGAATTGGGTGCCCGGTTTTGCGGCCGCAGCGGTGCCATAAGCCACCGAGAGCGCAAGGGAATCTGCCGGTCCTTGCCCCTGCGTGCGCCCTAATAGGTATCCGGCCAACGCGGCATCACCCGCGCCGACCGTGGATTTCACCGTGGCAGGAGGCGGGGTGGCAGCCCATGCGCCGTCTGCGTTTACCAGCACGGCGCCGGCGCCGCCGAGGGTGACAAGCACTTCCTTGATGCTGCGCTTCACGACATCTCTAGCAGCCTCCACGACCGGGCTATAGTCTCCGGCCGCAGCGGCGCGCTCGAGGGCGAGGCCATCCTGACCGGTGAGCTGCCCCAGTTCGAAACCGTTGGGTTTGATGAGATCCGGGGCTGCGGAATCGAGCTGCTCGGCGATGGCCTTCATCGGGGCATCGGAGGTATCGACGGCGATGCGCGCCTGCGGGGCGGCAGTGCGGATTTCCTTGATGAGGTCGGTATACCACCCGGCGTCAACACCCTTGGGAAGCGATCCGGCAAGGGCTACCCAATCGGCGGACTGGGCGTGGCGGGTAAGGGTGGCGATGAGGTGCTTTTGGGTGGCATCGGAAAGCAGCGGGCCAGGGCCGTTGACCTTGGTGGTCGTGCCATCTGGCTCGGTGATGGTGGTATTGACGCGCACGCCGCCATCCATGTTCACGTGGGCGTAGGGGAGGTCGACGTCGTGGATGAGGTTGATGAACGGATCGGCCGCGCGGGCGGGGAAGAGGGCCAGGGTTTCTTTCCCGGCGAGGTGAACCGCGTGGGCGACGTTGACGCCTTTACTGCCCGCAACCTGGGTAACACTGGCGGCGCGGTGAACATCGCCTGAGGTCAAAGGCTGATTGAGCGCCAGGGTGGCGTCGATGCTTGGGTTTGGGGTGAGCGTGAGGATCATCGAGAACTTATCCCTTTCGCAGAGTGCGTATATTGGGGGCCACACGCAGTCGGTCCGGTTGGAACACGCGCTTAAGCCCGCCATTAATGTTTATTCTTGCCCGATTGTGTTGGAAAGTCAATAGAAACCGTGTGGCATACATTGCATTTCTGTTGGATTTGTGATGATCTGGAAATAAATAAGCCGCTATCTTCGAAGGAAGTATCGCCATGGAAAATACGCTTCAGTCCACTGTTAAAGGAACCGGCGTTGTTGCTGGAGTCGCCTATGCAGAAGCCGTATGGGTCCGCCCCCGCCCGGACCTGCCTACTGAAGGAAGTATTGACCAAGAGGCCAGCAGCGAAGCCGAATACGATCGCTTCCTCGAGGCAGTCGATATCGTTGCCAGCCGCTTGGAAAACCGCGCCGCAGCCGCGGAGGGCCAAGCCTCGGAAGTGCTGACCGCAACCGCCGGCATGGTCAAGGACCGTGGCTGGCACAAGGCCGTGCGCAAGAACATCCGATCCGGCAAGAATGCCGAGTTCGCCACGGTGGGAGCCACGGACAAGTTCGTCACCATGTTTGAGGCGGCCGGCGGCGTTATGGCTGAGCGCACCACCGATCTGAAGGACGTGCGCGACCGCGTCATCGCCCAGCTGCGCGGCGAGCAGGAGCCCGGTTTGCCCATGGTGGAAGGCCAAGCGGTACTTTTTGCCGATGACCTCGCGCCTGCCGATACCGCCACCCTGGATACCGCGCATATCCGCGCACTCGTCACCGAGCTGGGCGGGCCCACCAGCCACACCGCGATCATCGCTCGCCAGCTCGATATTCCGTGCATCGTTGCCGTGGGAAACAAGCTGCGCGAGATTGAAAGCGGCACGCTCGTCTTCGTCGACGGTGCGCTTGGAACCGTGACGCTGGGCGCGGACGAGGCAGAATCCACCAAGGCGGTCGAAGAATATCGCGAGCGCGCCGCCCGCGTTGCCGAATGGACTGGACCAGCGCAAACCAAGGACGGCCACCGCGTGCAGCTTTTGGCCAACGTGGCCGATGGCAACGCCGCCCGCATCGCCTCCGACTCGCAGGCAGAGGGGATTGGCCTCTACCGCACGGAGCTGTCGTTCCTATCCGCTAGCGAGGAGCCTTCCGTTGACGAGCAGGCAAAGATTTACAGAAAGGTCTTCAACGCCTACCCCGATTCCAAGGTCGTGGTGCGCACCTTAGATGCTGGCTCCGATAAGCCGATTTCTTATGCCACGCTGTCCTCTGAGGAGAACCCGGCATTGGGTGTGCGCGGCCTGCGCATTGCCCGCGATAATGAGTCCCTCTTGACTCGCCAGTTGGATGCCATCGCACAGGCTGCGGAGTCCCGCGGCGAAGCTGCCGAGACCTGGGTCATGGCACCGATGGTGGCGACCTCGAAGGAGGCCCAGTGGTTTGCGGAGCTGTGCCGGGAGCGCGGCCTGACCGCGGGCGCGATGATTGAGGTGCCCGCAGCAGCGCTGATGGCAGATAAGATCATGCCGCATCTGGACTTCGTATCCATCGGCACCAATGACCTCACCCAGTACACGATGGCCGCTGACCGCTTGTCGCCACAGCTTGCTTACCTCACCGATCCGTGGCAGCCGGCCGTGCTTCGTCTGATCCAGCACACCTGCATCGCTGGACACGAATACAACGTCCCGGTTGGCGTCTGCGGTGAGGCCGCCGCCGATCCGCTACTGGCCTGCGTATTGACCGGCCTTGGCGTCAACTCCTTGTCGGCTGCATCCACCGCAGTCGCCGGCGTCGGTGCCCAATTGGCCGAGTTGACCTTCGACCAGTGCCAGCAGCTTGCCGATGCCGCCCTCAATTCCGAAGGCCCCTCCGCCGCCCGTGCCGCGGCGATGGAGCAGATAGAAAAATTCAACTAACGGTATAAAGCTTCGCCCTCCCCACCTCGGCGCCGAGGCAGGGAGGGCGAAGTCGTGTGCGGCCTGGAGCTATTCGCTGGCTAGGACGACGTCGATCTCGCGCTCGCGGAGAGCATCGACGAAGGATTCCGGCGCGCCGGAATCAGTGATGACGACATCGATATCGGCAATGGAAGCGAAGCTCACCAGGTAGTCGTTGCCCAATTTGCTGGAATCGCACATGACCACGACCTTGTGGGCATTCGTGACGAAGGCGGATTTGATGGCTGCTTCTTGGGAATCGGCCGTCGACAAGCCGTGATCGAGGGTCAGGGCATTGGTGCCGATAAAGGCGACATCGGCACGCATGAGCGCCATGGTGCGCAAGGCGGTATCGCCGACGACGGCCTGAGTGATTGCGCGTACGGTTCCGCCGAGGAGCTGGACATCGGGGACGCCACTATTGGCGAGGGACAGCGCAATGGGCAGGCTATTGGAGACGATATTGAACTGCGCTTGCAGGTATTGCTGGCTGATGAGCTCGGCAAAGGTATTGATGGTGGTGCCGGCGTCCAAAAAAATGCTGCCGCCGCCAGGGGGAAGGAAATCGAGCGCGGCATGCGCGATGGCGGCCTTGGCCCCCGATGCGGATCGCTGGCGGGTATCGAGCGTGAGCTCCGCGGTTTGGAAGGCTTGCGAAGCAACGGCGCCGCCGTGCACGCGGTGGACAACGCCCTCTCTATCCAGCACAGCTAGGTCGCGACGGATGGTTTCGGCAGTCACATCGAAACGCTCTGATAAATCGGTGACGTTAACGCGACCCTCGACAGCAGTTTGGGACGCGATTTGGCGGCGTCGCTCCTCTGCGTACACGGACCCTCCTTGCTCCTTGCCTTCGGCCGGGCGGTTACTCCATTTGCGTATGCAGGTGCGCGGTGAAAGCTATATGATGTGGGATTTCTTCCTCCATTGTGTCAAAATTCGGCGGTAATCGGACGAAAACAAAAATACAGGTTTGTGCGGCTGTCCGTTTTTGAACAAAACTTGCTGGTCAGTAAGCAATATTTCACCGTGATGAAAGTCAGACCTATTAGTGATTAACTTACGGATCCGTTATTTCGGGGGTGCTTTATCAATAGGGAGCCCGAGTTCAAGTTGGTTTTATGGGGCGCGATTGTATGGATGAACGGACTTAAACTTTGGTAAAACTGGTACCGCCCTGCTCTCCAAGGCGGGGAGACAGGGCTGTGCGAGTGGGTCGAAAGTACGCGTTTCAAGGAAGCGGGCGCAGAATAAAGGTAGCGGTTATGGCCGCTAGTGAAGAACCGGCGTACAGCGAGTTCACATCTGCCTGGCGCGACTTAGAGCTTGCGGAAGACGGATACTACCTTGCCCATAATCTCTGCATCGTCGCCGTTGATGGGTGGGTAGGCATCATTGTGGGGAAGGAGCCACACGCCCGAGGAGTCGCGATGGAATTCTTTGACGGTGGCCTCGGAGCCATCGAGAAGCGCGGCGACAAACTCGCCTTCCTCAGCCACTGACTGCGACCGGATGATGACCCAGTCGCCGTTAAGGATGCCGGCATCCTGCATGGAATCACCCACAACCTGCAACATATAAAGCTCGCCGCCGCCGACGACCTCGTCCGGCATGGGGAAATACGTATCAATATTTTCCTCTGCGGTGATCGGTGCACCGGCGGCAATGCGTCCCACGACGGGAATATAAGCTACGGCGGCGGACTCTTCAGGGCTGCGGACAGAGGTATCGGTGGCCTCTTTAGATTTACGGCCTGGTTTCTTTTCGCCGTCGTCAGTATTGAGGTGACGCACATCGACCGCGCGTGGCTTATTAGGATCGCGACGCAAGAAGCCCTTTTCTTCCAGCTGCTTGAGCTGATAGGCCACGGACGAGGTGGATTGCAGGCCTGCGGCATCGCCAATTTCGCGGATGCTGGGTGGGTAGCCGCGTAACATCACCGCATCGCTGATGACGTTCAGGATGCGGCGTTGCCTTTCGGAAAGAGAAGCGTAATCGTTCTTTGCGTTGCTTGCTTTTTTGCGGCCCATGTGCGGCTCCTAGCTAGGGGTCTGAGGTTCTGCGGTCGTGGCTTGAAAAGGGGACTGGGTGGCAGCTGCGTGCCATAACCCATTTGTAGCACGAAAAGTACAGGCGTTCGAGATTTGCACACAAAACTGGACAGGTTTTCGAAGGAATGCTATAAATCGAACATAGAATCAATCTCGAACACAGGAGCGACATTATGCTTCTGTCGTGTCAAGGGGCCGCTTTAGACTTACGGCGGTCGTCGAAAGGAAAGAAATGTCTCAACTACTTAACTCTCGCAATAACATGGTTAAACAGCACTCGGTACGTCCACAGATCGTACCTTCAGCCGCTATCTGGGATATTGATGATCGTAGGTGGGGTGCTCAGCATCCCCGCTCTGAAAGAGGAAAAATTAGGACACTAGATTCTGAATATCGAACGAATTCTAAAGGGGATTCGAATATGTGGACTGAAGAATATTCGTTGCCTAATGTGGCGAACAAGACGATCGAAGAAGACGATGCCCAGAGTTCACGCAAGAATTATCTCCTTGGTGCTGTGTTCGGCGCTGCGGTATTTTTTGGCACGGTCGTCGGCGGATTGATGGGCACGAGCGCTGAGGCACCGACTGAACCTGGCGCTTCGGTACAGCAAGTAGAAGCAGCGCTCGTTCAGTAATGCATCTAGTACTTAAGCGAGCGTTGGGAGGGCTTTAGGCTTGGCGTCTTTTTTGCCATCAGCTTGCCTTCCTCTGATTAGACGAGACCTGCTCACTTAACGAGGCAGGCATGCCGGTAACAGGAGTCTGGTGTATTGGCGTCTGAATCCTGGTTTGGCCTCGGGGTAAACTAAGCCGAGAAGCTAAAATAGCGAAAGGACTAGCGTGTACTGCCCGTTTTGCCATAACGAACAATCCCGCGTTATTGACTCTCGCGTGGTTGATGCAGGCGCATCGATACGGCGCCGCCGCGAGTGTGCTTCGTGTAAAGGGCGTTTTACCACTGTGGAAAAGGCCGTACTGCTGGTCGTTAAGAGAAACGGCCTTGCAGAACCATTTAGCAGGGACAAACTCATTCGGGGTGTCAGGCGCGCTTGCCAGGGCCGAGATGTTAGCGATGATGCCCTTAAGAAGTTGGCACAAGAAGTTGAGGAAACAGTGCGGGGCCATGGGTCATCGCAGGTTAACGCCAACGAAATTGGGCTTGCGATCCTTGAGCCGCTGCGCGACCTAGACGAGGTCGCATATCTGCGCTTTGCCTCGGTATATAAATCTTTCGAGAGCGCGGACGATTTTGAATCGGAGATTCGACTGATGCGGCGACGCGATCGCGGGGACCTTTAAAATGCGGGGCTTATGGCGGTTTCTTAGCAGTTATACGGCCATGCGAGTGCAGGTTTAGAGCAGTTTTAGCTGGCTTTTTGCATCATTATTTCGCTGTGATCGGCTAATTCTCATGGCGCCGGCGGCCAGGAGAACGGATTTCCTTGTGGTTCGTCGGCAGCGGCGCATGGGCGGCAGTTGTGTTTGGGCTGCGGCGATAGTCGGCTGGCGGTTTTGGTTAGCCAGCCGACCGACCAGCGATGGCGGGAGCGGAGTTCTCGGCGGGTGACGGGGACTCGAGGTGCTGGGAGGTCAGCGCAATTTATCCACTGCCTTCTGGATCCTCCGCAGGGATACCGCGTGCGCCGTGCCGAGGCGCTGGGCGAATAGCGAGACCCGCAATTCCTCGATCATCCAGTGGATGTCCTTGACCTCGCGCGTCTTTTCACGACCCGCGGGGAGGTTGCGCAGCCGGTTTGCCAGGTAGGCCTTGGCGTTATCGACCTCGGCCTGACGGTCGGCATCGCGATCTGGGTCGAGCGACAGGTCTTCCAAGCGGATCCGCATTGCCTGGATGTAGCGGGGAAGGTGTCGCAGGTGCGCGGCTCCGTGCACGGTAATGGCATTCGGCGGGAGAAGGAAAGCGAGTTGCTTTTCCATATCGTCGATGGCGGTACCGTCCCAGTGAGAAAGCTCGGCGCGGAGATTGGAATACTCAGCCAGGCCGGGGGCTATCGAAACAATTGATTGCCGCACGCGGCCGGGGACCTGTGGTTTTACGGAATCCTTGAGCTCGGTAAACGCCTCTGGGGAGCGCACGGGGCCGCCGGCTTCGAGCATGAGGTCACGGATTGCCGCGACGCGTGCGTCATTGACCAGCCCGTCGGCACCGCCATGCGGATAAGAATCCACGGCGACGCGCTGTTGCAAGGGTAGGCCCTTGACCATTTGCGCGGTCGAGACAGAAATTTCGCGCATCAAGAGCGTGAGGGTGGTGGTGACCATGGCGGCATCGGCTGCGGCCTTGGTGGGGTGAACCTTAAGCTCCACGCCGTCTTTGGTGGCCACCAGCGCTGGGTAGGCGGTGACTTCGTGGCCGTCAACGGTGGTGGTGACGGTCTCGTCAACGGTGCCCAGGGTATCGTCGGTCCACTCGCTGACTGCGGTCGATTCGGCGGTGCGGCTAACTTGAGAGACGGACGATTTGATGTGCCCGGCCTGGCGCTCGCGCAGGGCGGCAAGGTCCCTGTCGGAGTCGATGATGGTGCCACGCTTGTCGATGGCCGCGTAGTTCATCCGCAAATGATCCGGCAGCTTGTCCGGTTGGAAGTCGGAGGCGTTGATGCCGTGGCCGCCGAGCTCGCGCAGGACATCGGCAAGCTGCTGGGTAAGGGGGCCTTCGAAAGGAATGAGCCGGTCCATGGCGCGTTCGGCAAATTCCGGGGCTGGCACGACCGTGCGCCGCAGGGCCTTGGGAAGGGAACGAATAAGTTCGTTGACGAGCTCGAATCGCAGGCCGGGAACGAGCCAATCGAAGCCTTCGGTATCAAGCCCGGCAAGCATAGGCACAGGCACCATCACGGTGACGCCATCGAGCGAGTCGCCGGGTTCGAACCTATAGGTCAGCTCGTAATCGATGGATCCCTTGCGCCAGTGATCTGGGAAGGAGACTTCGGTTACGTCGTGGGAGTCATCGACAAGCGTGGCTGGGTCGAAATTCAACAGATCGGGTTCCTGGCGGCGCTTTTTCTTCCACCAGGAATCGAAATGGCGGCCCGTGGTGATCTTGGCGGGAATGCGCTGGTCATAGAAATCGAAGAGGGTATCCTCATCCACGATAAGGCCGCGGCGGCGGGCCTTTTCCTCGTATTCGGCCGCCTCATCAAGGGCCTGCGCGTTTGCCTTGAGGAAGTCGTGGTGCGCATTCCACTCGCCGGCGATAAGCGCATTGCGGATGAACATATCGCGCGCCGCGACGGGATCCACGCGGTGATAGGGCACGGTGCGATCCGCGACGATGGGCACGCCGTAGAGCGTGGACTTCTGGTGTGCGATGGCGGCCGCGCGCTTGCGGGACCAAGTGGGATCGGAATAGTTGTGCTTGAGCAGGTCCGCACCGAGTTTTTCCACCCAGGCCGGATCGATAGCGGCAACGTCGCGTGCCCAAAGCCGAGAGGTTTCGACGAGCTCTGCCGCCATGAGGAACTCGGGCGGCTTTTTGGCCAACGCGGAGCCTGGAAAGACGAGGAAGCGGGTATTGCGCGCGCCGTGGAACTCCTTGGAATTGCCGTCGCGGGCGCCAATATTGGAAAGCAGGCCAGATAGCAGCGCGATGTGAATATCGTCGGAACGGCACTCGGTGCCTTCCTGGTAGTTCCAACCCAGTTGCTTGGATACGTCTTTGAGCTGGCGGACCAAATCGAACCATTCGCGGATGCGCATGTAGTGGAGAAACTCCTGCTTCATGTGCTTGCGGAACTTATTTCCCGATTGCTCGTTGCGGGTCTGTTTGATGTAATCCCACAACTTCAGCATGGACAAAAAGTCAGAGGTCTTGTCCTTAAAGCGCGCGTGCGCTTGATCGGCTTGTGCTTGGTACTCCAGCGGGCGTTCGCGCACGTCTTGGATGGTCATGGCGGCAACGATCACGATGACATCGTGGAGGCAGCCGTTGGTATGGGCCTCGATAAGCATGCGTGCCATGCGGGGATCGAGTGGGATGCGGGCCAAATTGCGGCCGGTTTCGGTCAGCGCCGGTTTCTCGTGCTTGTCCTGGAGAGCACCGAGCTCGTGGAGGAGGTTGAGGCCATCGCGAATGGCCTTGAACTCGGGTGGCTGGAGGAAAGGGAATTTCTCGATATCGCCGAGCTTGAGCGAGACCATCTGCAAAATGACGCTGGCCAGGTTGGTGCGCAGGATTTCCGGGTCAGTAAACTCTGGTCGGCTTTGAAAATCTTGCTCGCTATAGAGGCGGATAGCGATGCCATCGGCGACGCGGCCGCACCTACCCGAGCGCTGATTGGCAGAGGCCTGTGAAATGGGCTCGATAGGCAGGCGCTGCACCTTGGTCCGCGTGGAATAGCGCGAGATGCGCGCGGTGCCGGTATCCACGACGTAGCGGATTCCGGGCACGGTCAGCGAGGTTTCGGCGATATTGGTAGCCAAAACGATGCGCCTTCCGCGGTGATTGCTAAATACGCGGTGCTGTTCCTGGTTGGACAGGCGCCCGAAGAGGGGAGCGACCTCCACGTTTTTCCACTTCTTGGCCTCGATTGCTTCCATGGCATCGCGGATATCGCGCTCGCCTGGGAAAAAGCAGAGGATATCGCCATCGCCTTCTGCCATGAGCTCCTCGATGGCCTCGGTTAAGCCATCGAGCGGGTCCTGATCCACCAGTTTTTCACCGGCCTCGAATTCGAGGGGGCGGTAGCGAATTTCTACCGGATAGGTGCGCCCGGATACCTCGATGATGGGCGCAGGGGTGCCATCGGGCTGGGCGAAGTGCTCGGCAAAACTTTCCGGATCGATCGTCGCGGAGGTGATAATCACCTTGAGATCGGGCCGCTTGGGGAGCAGTCGCTTCAGATATCCCAAGAGGAAGTCGATATTCAGCGAGCGCTCGTGCGCCTCATCGATAATGATGGTGTCGTATTTATTAAGGAAGCGATCGCGCTGCATTTCCGCTAGCAGGATGCCGTCCGTCATAAGCTTTACGGCGGTGGTATCAGAGACCTGGTCATCGAAGCGGATGGCGTAGCCTACCGATTCCCCGATATCTTGGTCCAGCTCGGAGGCGATGCGCTCGGCGACGGTCCGCGCGGCAATGCGGCGCGGCTGCGTATGCCCGATAAGGCCGCGGCGACCCCGGCCGATGTCGAGGCAGATCTTAGGGATCTGCGTGGTCTTACCGGAACCGGTTTCGCCGGCAATGATGACGACCTGGTTTTCTTCAATCGCGGCGGCAATATCGTCCTTGCGGCCGCTGACCGGCAGGGAGTCGGGGTAGGTGAGTGGGGGAACGGCGGCATCGACAAGCGCCAGGCGATCTGCGGCAGCCTGGATATCCTGGCCGATTTCGCGCAGGGCCTTGGGGGCGCGTGCCTTCGATAGGCGGCGGCGGAAGCTGCGGGCCTCGGCGATGGTGACGTTGTCTAATGCGGCAAAAAGTTCATCGCGGCTAGGGGCCTGCGACGTCGTGGTTTCATGCTGTGTCATGGCTAATTTATGAGCTTACCCCGGTTACGTGGAGTGGAAAAAGTTGCTATTGTGAAAATACTTGTCTCAACGATACTTTTCTCGTTGCGCCCAACCTGAATGCAGAAGGAAGGCACCGCTGATGAACGACGATAAATCCGGTGGAAATGACGATTTTCCCCGCTATGAACCGACCGACCACCCAGAAGACCAGCCGAGCTACGGAAGCCTGCCGTCCTACGGCGGAAGCCACGAGAGCGGCAGCTACGAAAGCTCCGGCAACCAAGGATATGCGGGCTACCAAGCACAGGACAATACCGTAAATTCCGGCGGGTTTACCGGAAAGCCCTCGGCCATTGATTCGATTTCGTGGGCCTTTCGCACGGTGTTTAAGAACTGGAAACTGTGGATACTCGGTGCCTTGCTCGTTGGCGTCATTGTCATAGCAGTCTCCGGAGTGAGCCTGGCCGTTGCTCCCGCAGAGGGCGCGGATGCCTCCGGTGCGGGATCCATTGTGCAAATCGTGTCCTACGTGATCATGGTCGTCGTCAGCTTGTTGGCGATGCGACTGGCGCTTTTCCAGATCGATGACCCGCGTACTGGGTGGAGCTATGTGGGCAAGGACGTGCGGTGGTGGCAGCCACTGGTGATCATGATCATCATCGGTATTATTTCCTCGGTAGTAATGTTCCTCTTCGTTGGTGGCTCGATCTTCCTCGGCCCAGACGCGGGCGCCGACGCCACCGAGGACGAGGAATTGGATGCCATGGCTGGCTTCGAGACAAGCTTTTTCGTCATGTTGCTTGTATTGATGCTCATCGGCCTATTCATCCAGCCGCTTTATATGCTGATGCAGTGGTTTGCAGCCGACGGTGACGGGGTTGGCCAGGCCATCAAGAACGGATTTAAGGCCGGTAAAGGAAACTACGGCCAGCTCTTGCTGCTGACGGTGCTCAACGTGCTGATTACCATTGCCGGCGGCATCCTGTTCCTGGTTGGCTTGATTGTCGCCGTACCGGTTACCTTGCTGGCTACGGCATATTTGTTCCGCCAGTGCGCAGGCCGCGCGACTAGCCAAGCTGCGTAAGGCGCTTTAGCATTATTTAAGGCCACCGAGGCATTGCTTCGGTGGCCTTAAACGTGCGTGGCGGTTTTAACCCTCCAGCGAGCGGGCGAGGGCATTTTCATAAGCGGCGGTAATCAGTGTGCCGAATTCGCGGAACTCTTCACTGCGTGCGGCAGAGGAGCGGAAGACGAGGCCGATTTCGCGCTCAGCGGTGACATCGGGGTCAAAGTAGGCGATGCCGAGGTTCTTGCCGTGGCATTCGGTAGCCAACGCGGACTTGGGGATAAGGGTGCAGCCGAGCCCGCCCATCACCAGCTGCATAATGGTGGTCAGTGATGAGGCGCGCGTGACGGAATTGGTTGCCTCTGCCGGGTTGACGTGGGCGTGCCGGCAGAGATCGACGATTTGGTCGCGGAGACAGTGGCCATCGTCAAGCAGCAGCAAATCCAAGTCCCGCAGCTCCGCCACCTGGACGTCCGTACGCCCGGCGATGGGGTGATCGGGCGGGCTGACGATGGCGAAGTCCTCGGTGTACAGCGGGCTGTCGACCATGCCCGTGGCCTCTGAAGGCAGGGCAAGGACGGCTAAATCTAGGTTACCGTTGCGCAGGCGCGCGATGAGGTGCTGGGTTTGCTCCTCCACAAAGCGCGGCTCAAGCTCCGGGTAGGTCTCCGTAATCTTCGCCAACAAATCCGGGAGGATATACGGGGCGATGGTCGGGATAACGCCAATGGTAAGCGGGCCGGACAGCGTGCCGTGGGCGCCGCGGGCGTGCGCGAGAAAGGTATCGGCGGCCTCAAGTGTGGATTTGGCATAGGGCAGAAGGGTTTCACCGGCCGAGGTTACGATGACCTTGCGGGTGGAGCGCTCGATGAGCTGCACGCCGAGCCCCTGCTCGAGTGCCACGAGGCCCTGGGAGAGGGAGGGCTGAGAGATCTCCAGCTTGGCGGCAGCGGTGCCGAAGTGCTTGTTTTCCGCCACGGTGACAAACGTGCGCAGCTGGGCAAGTGTTGGTCGATACTCTTTATTATGCATGCCTATCACTCTAACATTTATCTATAGGATTAGCTATTGACGTGACCGGAATTAATGGTATTGTCTTTGGTGTTGGGCCGGAGAGGGTCCGGCCCGTGGTCCTCGGCACAGGACTGTCGGAAACTTGAAAAAGATTACCCTTTTAAGAAGGAGTTGAAGAACATGCCTATCATGACCGTTGGCGAAAAGTTCCCAGAATTCGACCTCACCGCCCTGACCGGCGGCGACCTGCACGACGTTAACGCTAGCCAGCCAGAGGACTACTTCGAGCAGGTTTCCTTGGACAAGTACGAGGGCAAGTGGAAGGTTGTCTTCTTCTACCCCAAGGACTTCACTTTCGTTTGCCCGACCGAGATCGCTGCCTTTGGCAAGCTGGATGAAGAATTCCAGGACCGCGACACCCAGGTGCTGGGCGGCTCCACCGATAACGAGTTCGCTCACTTCAACTGGCGCGCAACCCACCCGGACCTGAAGGACGTTCCGTTCCCGATGTTCTCTGACGTGCGCCACGACCTGATCCGCGCCCTGGGCGTAGAAAACGCTGACGGCGTTGCTGATCGCGCAACCTTCATTATCGACCCAGATGGTGTTATCCAGTTCGTCTCCGTTACCCCGGACGCTGTGGGCCGTAACGTTGACGAGGTCCTGCGCGTTCTCGACGCCCTGCAGTCCGAAGAGGTCTGCGCCTGCAACTGGGAGAAGAACGACCCAACCAAGAACATCGACAAGATGGACGTTGTTCAGTCCCAGCTTTAAGCCTTAGTTATCAGTAGGTGCTTCCCCCCGCCGTTCTGGCGGGGCACGCACTTGCCTTGCAATTTAAGTTACTGAGAAAAGATTTAGAAGGAGAAAACTGTGTCTATCGAGAACTTGAAGTCAGCACTGCCTGAGTACGCCAAGGACCAGAAGCTCAACCTCGGCGCGCTGACCCGCACGACCGAGCTGAATGAAGAGCAGCTGTGGGGCACCCTGTTGGCTTCGGCGGCAGCTACCCGCAATGACACCGTGACTTCTGAAATCGCGGAAGAGGCACAAGAGCACCTCTCTGAGGAAGCTATCAACGCCGCTTACGGCGCTGCCACCGTCATGGCGATGAATAACGTTGCCTACCGCGCCAAGGGTTGGTTGGGCGATGACTATGCACAGGTTAAGTTCGGCCTGCGAATGAACTTCATCTCCAAGCCTGGCGTGGAGGACGCTAACTTCGAGCTGTGGAATATCGCCGTTTCCGCCATCAACGGCTGCGAGCACTGCTTGGGTGCACACACCCAGAAGCTCAACGATACTGGTGCGACCAAGGAGCAGGTCTGGGAGGCCATCAAGGTTGCTTCTGTCATTCAGGCAGTCGCACAGGCTGTTCAGATTGAGGCTGCACGCTAAAAGCGCTGCTTAATCAGCCTTTAAACTAAGCCACCCCCGCCCACTGTTTGTCTCGGCGTCCCCCACAGGACGCCGAGTGCAGCGGAGGGGGTGGCTTAAGTCGTTTTACCCAACCCGCGCGTTCCTAATACTCGACGCGCAACTCTGACAGGCGGACTTCGCCGGCTTCATCGGAGGCGTCCAGATCGACGGTGGCGACGAATTGATAGGCGCGATCGCCTGCTGGGTCCTTAATGATTTGCCGCACGGGCCAGCTGCGGGAGCTTGATTCTTCCAGCCGGAAGTACTCTGGCCCGCGCGCCTCAGGGCCGGTATCAATATCGTCGTATTCGTCGAAGTAGTCATCTAAGACGGCACCAAAATCGGGAATTTCGTCCAGATAATCCAATACCTCGGCGAGGCGGTCTTCTTCCTCCAACGCGAAGAGTTGCGCGAGGCGGAACATGTAATTGCGGACCATAATGCCAAAGGCGCGGCGATTGGCGGTAAGGGCTGTTGGGTCTTCGACGCCAAAGGCCAGCTCGCGGTCGAGCGTATCTTGATCGATGGGGGAGTCTTCACCGGCCATCTGCGCCCATTCATCGACAAGCGAGGAATCCACCTGGCGGATAAGCTCACCTAACCAAACAATGATGTCTTCAATTTGGGGCGTCGTATATTCATCAGGGATGGACTGCTTCAGGGTCCGCCACGCGTCGGTGAGATAACGGAGGATAACTCCCTCAGACCGGGCTAGGCCGTAGGTGGCCACCAAATCCGAGAATGTCATGGCATTTTCTACCATGTCTCGCACTACGGATTTGGGCCGCAGCTCGAATTCCTTTACCCAAGCATTGGTCTCCGCAAAGGTATCGTAGGCCTGCTCGAGCAGCTCCTCTAGCGGCTTGGGCCAGGTGATATCCTCCACGATATTCATGCGGTCGGTATAGTCCACCCCGTCCGCCTTGAGCGCGGCAATTTCTTCCCCGCGCCGCTTCTTCTGCTGGGCCTGTAGCACCTGTCGGGGGTCATCGAGGATCGCCTCAAAGACCGAGATCACGTCCAGGTGATAGCTCTCCGCCTCCGGGTCCAAGAGGGAGAGCGCGGCCAAGGCAAAGGGGCCGAGTGGCTGGTTCAAGGCAAAGTCTCGCGGCAACTCCCGCACGAGGTGGTACGGGCGGCCGTAAATATCGAGCCCCTTCGTGGATTTTTGGACCACGCCGGAATCCACCAATCCGCGGAAGAGGTCGAGGGCGGTGAGGATGTCCTTGTTCTGCTTGCTGCGGGGATCGTGATTATCGCGCAAGAGGTGGCGCATATGCGCATAACCACCGCCGTGGCGGGCCAAGACATTGAGCAGCATCGAATTCGAGACCCGGAATTGCGAGGTCAACTGCTCTGGTTCTGCTTCCGTGAGCCGCGCAAATGTCTTCTCGGACCACGAGACTTCGCCCTCGCGTGCGGATTTCTTCTTCAGCTTTTTCAGCCGCTTCGGATCATCGCCAATGCGCCTGCGGGCCTTGGCATTTTCAATCTCGTGCTCTGGGGCCTCGACGACGACGGTACCTTCCGTGTCATAGCCCGCACGCCCGGCGCGACCTGCAATCTGGTGGAATTCGCGGGACTTCAAGATGCGCTGGCGTTGCCCATCAAACTTGGCCAGGCCAGTCATCAATACGGTGCGGATAGGGACGTTGATGCCCACGCCCAAGGTATCGGTGCCGCAAATAACCTTGAGGAGGCCGCGTTGTGCGAGGCGCTCTACAAGTCGCCGGTACTTGGGCAGCATTCCCGCATGGTGGATACCAATGCCCTTGCGAAGCAACTTTGAGAGGTCCTTACCAAAGGCAGTGGTAAAGCGGAACCCGCCGATTTCCTCAGCGATGTCCTCTTTTTCCTCTTTGCTAATAATGCCAGAAAGCGAGGTCAGGGCTTGGGCCCGCTCGGCTGCCTCGCGCTGGGAAAAGTGCACGACATAAATGGGTGCCTTATTATCGGCGAGCAGCTCCTCGATGGTTTCGTGCACCGCGCTAAAAACATAAGAAAAGTCAAGCGGCACCGGGCGAGTAGAGCCGGCCACTAAATTAGTCTCGCGCCCCGTGCGGCGGGTGAGATCTTCTTGCAGCCAGTCTGTATCACCGAGCGTGGCAGACATTAAGAGGAATTGCGCCTTGGGCAGCTCCAAGAGCGGAACCTGCCACGCCCAGCCGCGATCAGGATCGGAGTAGTAGTGGAATTCGTCCATGACTACCTGGTCGATGTTGGCCTCGGCGCCATCGCGAAGCGCGATATTGGCAACGATCTCGGCGGTGGCGGCGATGATGGGGGCGTTGCCGTTTACGGTGGCATCGCCAGTCATCATGCCCACATTCTCTGCGCCGAAGATTTCACACAGCGCAAAGAACTTCTCGCTGACCAGCGCCTTAATGGGCGCGGTATAAAAACTCCGCTGTCCACGGGCTAGGGCGATGAAGTGGGCGGCGTTGGCCACCATGGACTTTCCGGAACCCGTTGGGGTCGCGAGGATGACGTTATCTCCGGCCAAGATGCCGAGCGAGGCCTCCTCTTGCGCGGGGTATAAATCGATTCCCTTGCTGGTGGTCCACGAGTTAAAAGTATCCCAAATGGCCTCATCGATGAGGGACTCGGGGACTTCCGTTAAATCTGGCAGCTGCTGAGATAAGTTCACCCCCACCACCTTAGCGGCGATGGGGGCGGGTTCGTTAGATATCGTCGCCTAAGTCTCTGTCATCATCATCGGCAGAGTCTTCGCGGTCATCAATATCAGTATGGATAATCTCCTCGCTATCGGACTCATCGAGAGAGGCGAGGAAGGCTTCGAATTCTTCGCTGATTTCCTCCGCGCTGGGCACGGCTTCCTCGCCCGGCATAATGGCCTGTGGGTGCTCTTCGCGGTAGCGGTCCATGAAGGCATCGTATTGCTGCTCCAATTGCTGGACCACGCCCTCAATCTCTTCCGAGCCATTGACCTGCTCATCCAGCTGGCCCTCGACGCGGGAAATATCCGCCTCAATGCTGCCCAGCGGAATATTGAGCTGGGCGGCTTTAGCCACGGAGTCAAGGAGCTCCAAGGTGGCCTGCGGGTACGGGGACGCAGCCAGGTAGTGCGGCACGTGCGCGGTATAGCCCGCGACCGTCCGGCCCTTATCCGCTAAGGCTTTTTCTATATAGAGCGCCGCGGCTCCCGGAACCATCATCGTCGAGTCCATCTTGACCATGCCTTCCGTCAGGCGGGAGGCAGTACCGTGTGCGGTGACCACGGTGGGGCGGGTGTGCGGCACGGGCATCGGCGCGGCGTAGAGCATGATGGTGTCTTCAATATCGAATTTCTCCACCAGTTTTACCACCGCTGTAGTAAAGGCTTCCCAGCGCATATCCGGCTCAGGACCGGAGAGAAGGAGGAAAGACTTGCCGGAATTATCCCGGAGCACCTTCAAGCCCAAATCCATGGGTTCTACCTCTAGGGCCCGGTCATTATCGATGGTGACGGCGGGGCGGCGGGAGCGGTAATCGATGAGCTCATCAGAGTTAAAGGAGGCTAGCTGGCGGTTTTCCAGCGCCGCCTTGAGATGATCGGCGCTCGACTCAATAGCCTGGCCTGCATCGGCATAGCCGTGCATGGCAACAATCATGGTGGGGCCTTTTCCTTCACCGGAATTGTCCTTGACCACCGGAGCGGGGTACTCCAATTCGTACATGCTGCGCTCTTCTTCGTGCATGATGTGTTACCTCCTTGGTCTCTTAATCTAGATCAACGACCGCCAGGACCGTACTATTCCCACACGCACTCAGTTCAGTGTTCGCGGAGTAGTTAAATAACCCATTATGCCCTAACTCGGCAACCCGCGCTAGGCCCGGTGCGATGGGGTTGTGCATAACTGCTTGCCGATGCCCCCTTCCACCCACCTTATCCACAGATTTCGGCCCTCTGCCTGTGGTGGGCTTTCGGTACTTGCCGCAGGCCCCGAAGCTAGGAGCCATGAAGATCACAACACCACAACAGCCCATCCGTACACCCGGCGATATCCTTGCCAATATTCCAGGAATCCTCGGATTCTTTCCAGCAGAATCCATCGTCCTCATCTCCATCGAACCAACTCCAGCAGGCCGCACCATGGGGCCAGTCGCGCGTGTAGACCTGTCCGATGTCCCTGCGGCCCTTTCAGAGATCATGAGCGCCTTTCACTGTGGGAACCCGGAAGTCGTCCTCGGCTTTATCATCTCCCAGCGCGAGGAAGTAGAGCTCTGGGAGATGATCGAGTCGCTCTACCACTTCGAAGATGACCAGGGCACCGGAATTGATGCCTGCTGGCTGGTGGAAGAAATCGCCACATCCACTGCCTACGATCTTGTATTCGGCTTTAGCACCGGGGGTGGCAAGGGCCCTATGCCCGCCTGGACCGAAGGAACCATTCCCGCTATTTCCACCAGCTCTTCCATGCGCGCCTGCGTAGAAAACGGCACTTTGCCGGAACTTTCCCGCAATGAGCTGGTCCAGCAATTCGCCCCGCATAATCCGTACTTCGGGCACGAAGAAATCGTGTCCATGCAGCGCTGCGCTGAGGAATTGTCGCGGCAGATGCGCGCCGGCCACGGCTACGGTACGACGGATCCAACCCGTGTGGTCCAGCACCTCATCGCGGATGCGCAATATGTATTAAGTGAGGTAGAAACCCTGGAAGAGACGTTGGATAACGAAGAATTACTCTGCGTGGGGGCAATGTGGATGTCGACGACGTGGATGCGAGACCTAGTCATCCGGGACCTCGTCGAATCCCCGCACGCGGCCGGCACCTTGCTTTTGGCCACGGCGCGCACCTTTGGCGGCCCCATCCGCTATAACGCCCTAGCGTTATATGCAGCGACCCAGGTGGCGCAGAGGTTTGGGCTCTATGCCGGCCCGGCGCTGACCGTCGCCATCGATGAGGCGCCTGGGCACAATTTGAGCCAGCTCATCGCCCAGGCCTATCGCAGCGGAATGGGGGAACGCCTCATTACTAGCTTGAGCCGCGGTTGCGACGCCGCGCGGGAGGCAGCGGGGATTGATGCCGATGGCCTTGTTTAGCCCCGCGTTTTAGCGCCGTGCCGAATGCGCCCGGTCTCCCAGCTGCCGAGTGAAATTCCACGCGTCGGTCACGATGGTCTCCAAGTCCGTGCGCTGGGGATTCCAGTCAAGCTCCCGCTTGATCTTTTCTGAGGATGCGATGAGCGTGGCTGGGTCTCCGGCACGGCGTGGGGCAATTTCCGCCGGAATCTCGTGGCCGGTGACTTTCCGGCACATCTCGATGACCTGCTTGACCGAGTATCCCTCGCCGGAACCCAAGTTATAGATTCGGTGGGTCCCGGAAGTATTGCTGTGGAGGGCGAGCACGTGGGCATCGGCAAGATCGCGGATATGGATGTAGTCGCGCACCGGCGTTCCATCCGGGGTATCCCAATCCGTGCCAAACATGAAAATCTTATCGCGGTGCCCCAGAGCAACCTGCAGGACAATGGGGATAAGGTGGGTTTCAATCTCGCGGTTTTCGCCGATGGAACCGTACGCGCCGGCAACGTTGAAATAGCGCAGGGATGTAGCCGCGAGCCCAAACGCCTGGGCAAAAGACGAAATCATGTAGTCGATAGCTAGTTTGCTAGCGCCATAGGGATTCGTGGGCTGGGTGGGCAAGTCCTCAGTAATAGGAACCTGCTCCGGCTCGCCGTAGGTGGCCGCGGTGGAAGAAAAGACGAGGCTTTTCACATCGTTATCGCGCATGGCATTGAGCAGGCGCAGCGTGGTCACGACGTTGTGCTGCCAGTATTCGTCCGGCTTTTCCACGGATTCACCGACGAGCGAGCGGGCGGCGAAGTGTAGAACGCCCTCGAAACCGCCTTCGCCCAGCACCTCTGCGGCCTTGTCTGCCACATCGCCTTCTACTATGCGGGCCGAGTTCGGTACTGCATCTCGGTTTCCCGTGGAAAAGTTATCGATGATGGTGACATCGTGGCCTTGCTCAACGAGGACTGCGGAGCACACGCTGCCGACATAGCCGGCGCCGCCAGTAACCAAGAGTTTCATGGCCTAGACCTCCACGCGCACAGCGTGTGCCAGATCATCTGCCAAGGTGATGACCTTACCCGAGGGAGTGGTAAGCGAAATGGTGCCGCCATTATTGACCACGGTGACCTCGGTGCCGATGCGGATTCCAGCCTCAGCGAGATCCCGGAAGGTAGCCTCATCTACCTGCAGAATCTCATTGATCTGGATAATCTTGGCGGACTTCTCTTCGCCATCCGGGAGATCGATAGCCCGCGTCCCAATCGCTGGTTCGGGGACCTGGAAGCCCAGCTCTGCCAGCGCCGGAATCGGATTGCCAAAAGGAGAACGGCTGGGATCATCGAGGACCGTGACCATGCGCTTTTCCACCTCTTCGCTCATCACGTGCTCCCAGCGGCAAGCCTCGTCGTGGACTTTGCTGATATCGAGCCCGAGGACATCAGTAAGCAAACGCTCTGCAAGGCGGTGCTTGCGCATAACAGCCGTAGCCAATTCGCGTCCCTTTTCGGTAAGGTCCAAGCTCCGATCCGAACGGACGTGGAGGAGACCATCGCGCTCCATGCGGGCAACGGTTTGGGATACGGTAGGTCCGGACTGCTCTAGGCGTTCCGCAATCCGGGCGCGCAGGGGAGTGATGCCTTCTTCTTCCAATTCATAAATGGTCCGAAGGTACATCTCAGTAGTATCAACGAGGTCCCTCACGTGGGCATACCTTTCTTTGAGAAACAGTAATGCGTGCCGTGCGCAATGCAGACAGCGCTTTTTACATTCTGTATCCAGACTAGCTTAAGTTGCCCTAAGTTTGCTGGAGAGATTTTCGGAGACGAGTTCGAGCTCGCCGCTTGCATAGAGAACGCGACCTCGAAAGCACACTGGAAAAAATTCTCGGCAGTACAGTCGAGGTCGCGATTAATGAAGGTTCAGGAGGCGAAAAGTTTTATAGCGCGTACTCGCGGAGGCGATCGGCGCGGTTGCCATCGCGCAACTTGGCCATGACCTCACGCTCGATTTGGCGTACGCGTTCGCGGGAGAGTCCGAACCGGCGACCAATCTGGTCAAGGGTGCGTGGCACGCCGTCATCCAAGCCGTAGCGCAGGCGAATAACGTCCTGCTCGCGCTTTTCTAGCGTGTCAATGACACCGCGAATATCGGAGTGCCGCATGGAGGCCACGACGGCGGTCTCAGCATCGGTAGCCTCAGCATCCTCGATGAAGTCGCCCAACGGTGCTTCCTCGTCGGTGCCGACGGGCATGTCGAGCGAGACGGGATCGCGGGACTGGCGCAGCAGCATCTCGATCTTGTTCTCATCGATGCCGGATTCCTCCGACAGCTCCTCATTGGTCGCCTCGCGGCCCAGGGACTGATACATCTCACGCTTGATGCGGGAAAGCTTATTTACCTGTTCCACCAGGTGGACCGGGAGGCGGATGGTACGCGACTGATCGGCCATACCGCGGGTAATGGCTTGGCGGATCCACCACGTGGCGTAGGTGGAGAACTTAAAGCCCTTGGCATAATCGAACTTTTCCATGGCGCGGATAAGGCCAAGGTTGCCCTCTTGGATGAGGTCCAATAGTGGCATGCCGCGGCCGGTGTAACGCTTGGCCAAGGAGACTACGAGGCGGAGGTTTGCCTCCAGCAGGTGGGAGCGGGCCTTCTTGCCTTCGCGAGCCAAAATTTTCAGGTCGCGCTTTTCTGCGCGCGTCAGCTTCTCTGCGTTATTGAGCTTGTATTCTGCATACAGGCCCACCTCAATGGTTTGCGCGAGTTCAACCTCGTCCTCGGCGCTGAGCAGGGCGGTCTTACCGATTCCGTTGAGGTAGACGCGTACCAAGTCCGCAGAGGGATTGTCATTGGTTTGATTGCGGCGAGACCCGCGGTCTACTTCCTGTTCCTCATCAGTAGCGGCAGTCGAAGTGCCATTGGCGGTGTTGGCAGATGGATTCGTCATCTTTCAGCCTCCTGAAATTGTCGCCTGTTTCAAAAAGTACAACGGTGTTAGGTCGCATTTAGTTCCCGCGCATCCTGAAATCTTTAAAACGGCGACGTGCCGGGCGTTTTGCCCCACCTTTTTGGGGGCGTCGGCAAGCGCATGCGCCACGTGAACGCGGTAAAACCGCTCATTCACGTGGCGGGGTAGTCTTAGCCGCGGACTTGTACGAGGTAGCGATATACCGTGGGCTCAGACACGCCGAGCCGGGCGGCCGCGGCGGCGATGCCACCTTTGAGGAGGAAGAAACCAGCGTCTTCAAGGGAAGCGATGACTTCGAGCCGTTCGTTGCGCTGCATCGCCTCGACCGGAGTGGAGTGCGTGGAAATCGCGGAATCCAGCATGGAGTCCAGAAGGTGCTCGACGTTGGAACGCAGTGATTCGCTATAGGGCGCTTCCGGCTTTTTATTCGCCGTCGCTTCAGATGCCGGAGTTTTTGGCGGTGTGGTGGTGTCGGGGTAGCCACCGAAGGCCTTCGCCTTATCGATGGCCGGTTCGGTGCCACCGATCATCGCGTTAGCGGCATCGCGGATTTGGATCAGCTCGGATAATTCCACATTGATACAAAGCATGCCGCGCATATGGCCGGTGGTATCGCGTAGGAAATAGCTTGAGGAGCGGCACACTTTCCCCTCGCCATTGACCGCGCGGTATCCCGTCATCATTGGAACGGCCGCCGCGTCGCCCTGTTTCATGAACCAGAGGGCAAAGTCTGTGACCGGGCCGCCTAGTTCGCGTCCAGAGATGTGGCCGTTGGCAATGGCAATGATGGATTTATCGGGTACATCGAGATCATGAAGCACGATTTCGGTGTTAGGGCCTATGGCCTGACCGAGGAAATCGACGAGTGGTATGTACTGCTCGAGGAAGTTTTCTTCGGGGGCATGGCTGCTAGAAAGGTTCATTAGCTGAAGCATGTCCTTATAATTCCTGTCAGATTATTGATAAGGTACCACAAAGTAACGACAAAAGGAGGCGAGTAACCGGCCGTGGCCAAGTACTCACCTCCTTATATGGCGCTCTTTCCGGAGCCTAGGTTGCCGACATTAACCACATACCGGAATGGGCGGGTGCACCGCTAGGGCGAGGCCGCCTTGTGAGGTTTCCCGGTATTTGGCGTTGATGTCCTTGCCGGTGTTGTACATGGTCCAGATCACCTCATCGAGGCTGACACATGGCTTGCTTTCGCGGTCCAAGGCCATGCGCGCGCTGGTAATTGCGTCTACCGCGGCTACGGCGTTGCGCTCGATGCAGGGGACTTGCACCTGGCCTAGGACCGGGTCACAGGTCAGGCCCAATTTGTGTTCCATGCCGATTTCGGCCGCCACGCAGACCTGTTCCGGCGTTGCCCCCATCAGTTGGGCCAACCCGGCCGCGGCCATGGAGCAGGCGACGCCAATTTCTCCTTGGCAGCCAACTTCCGCACCGGAAATGGAGGCGTTCATCTTGTACAGCGCGGCAATGTGGTTGCAGGCGAAGATATAGTCCGCGAACATGCTCGGGGTGACTGGCTCGACGAATTCATCGAAGTAGGCCAGGACCGCAGGCACGACGCCGCATGCGCCGTTGGTGGGTGCGGTGACGACGCGGCCACAGGCGGCATTTTCCTCCGAAATGGCCAGGGCAAACATGTTTACCCAGCTCAAGATGTTGAGGCCATCGTGCGGGTCGGATTGTTCCAGCCTGCGCTTCAGGGCGGCGGCGCGGCGCGGTACGAGCAGGGCACCGGGGAGCGGGCCATCGGTGGTGGAGCCGCGCTTGATGCCGGTGTACATGACATCGCGGACCTTGCGCAGGTGCTCGTCGATGTCCTCATCGCTGTGCAGCGCCCTTTCATTGGCCCGACCGAGCTCAGGTAGCGTCATATTATTGGTTTCGCACAGCGCCAGTAGTTCTTCCGCGCTGGAATAAGCGAATGGGACCTCGACGGAATCCTGGGTGCGCATGGCGAAGTCTTCTTGCTTGACGATGAACCCGCCGCCCACCGAGTAGTAGGTCTTGTGCAGGATGTCTTCCTCGCCGGCAAAGGCGATAAGGCACATGCCGTTTTCGTGCATCGGCAGGTATTCATCGTGGAAGTAGAAGCCGCCGTCTTTGGGGAAGCTCACCTTGTGCGTGCCACCGAGAAGGAGCGTTTCGCTCTGGTTGATCTCTTTCATGAAGGCGGAGATGCCGTCGATATCGACGGTTTCTGGTTCTTCGCCGGCCAGTCCCAACAGGATGGCTTTATCGGTGGAGTGGCCCACACCGGTCAAGGATAGGGAGCCGTAGACGTTGGCCTGGACGCGGGTGACCTTATCCATGAGGCCTTTTTCTTTGAGTTCGTCAACGAAGGCCTTGCCGGCTTTCATTGGCCCAAGGGTGTGTGAGCTTGAGGGGCCGATGCCGATCTTGAACATATCGAAGATGCTGATGAACATGGTTGTCTCCTGGAAAATCCTGAGAAGCAAGTGCTGCTTAGAAAGCCTGCACGATGGAGTAGATGATGGTGGCCAGGGCAACAAGGCCCATGATGAAGACGAAGTAGTTGGAGGCCTTGCCCTTGAAGCGGGCGAGCGCTGGGACCTTGTGGATGGCAATCATCGGAATAAGGAACAGCATGATGGCGATGGTCGGGCCGCAGAGGGTTTCGATCATGCCGAGGATGGAAGGATCTGCCCAGGCAACGAGCCATGCGGTTACCAGCATGAAGACAAGCGTGATGGTGTCGAGCTTGTGGCTGGATTCTGCATCATCTTTATTGGCATTCTTGCTGCCTTTGACTAGGAGGCCCTCGAAGCCTTCTGCAGCGCCGAGGTAGTGGCCCAAAAAGGACTTGGCTACGGCAATCATGGCGATGATGGGGGCAATCCACTGGATGACGGGGTTATCAAAGTGGTTGGCCAGGTAAGACAAGATGGTGATGTTTTGTTCCTTGGCCTCGGCCATATCCGCAGGCGATAGGCTGAGCGCGCAGGAGAAGACGAAGAACATCACGACGACGACCATGAGGATTTCCGCGCGGAGCAAGATCTTGCGGGACTTGTATTCCGCGTACTTGCCGTAGGTCTGGCGGCGGTCAACGGCGAAGGAAGAAATCATGGGCGAGTGGTTGAAGGAAAAGACCATAACTGGGACCAAGAGCATCAAGGTAATACCCATGCCGTGGCCGGAAGCTTCGCGCGCGACGTCGAGGTCGAAGCTATCAAAGAGTGCGGTATTCCACTTGGGGATGAGGTACAGCGAGAGCAGGACCAGGATACCGATGAACGGGTATACCAAGTAGGACATAACGTGGACGACCACGCTTTTACCCATGCGTACGACGAGGATGAGTCCGCCTACGAGAACCAACGAGGTAAGCCACCGCTCCGGTGGAGTGATACCTAGCTGGTGTTCCAAGAAGGAATTGACCGTGTTGGTGATGGTTACCGAGTACACCAACAGGATGGGGTAGACGGAAAGGAAGTAGAGGATATTCATCAGCACGCCGGCTTTAACGCCGAAGTGTTCCTCCACGACGTCGGTGAGATCGCCATCTGGCTTCGAGCTTGATAGGACCAAGCGGGTCATGCCGCGGTGGGCCCAGTAGGTCATCGGCAAGGCGACGACGGTCATGATAAGAAGCGGGATGATGCCGCCGATGCCAGCGTTGATAGGGAGGAAGAGCACGCCGGCGCCAATGGCGGTGCCGAATAGGGAGAGCATCCAAACGGTGTCTTCCTTGTTCCACGCTGGGGCGCCTTCTTGGCCCGCAAATGGGGTCTCTATGCCGTCAGCAGGTGGCTTTTCTTCTGCGGGTAGTTGTTCCGGAATTTGCGCACTGTGTTCCGGGTGTTCGACTTGTCCGTGGCGCAAGAGCTTGTGGGACATTTTCTTTCCTCCTCTGCATGGGGTTGACCGAAGCTTGGGGGCTCCTGTCACCCTGGAGTGAGAAAATATTTTCTCTCACCAGCGTGCGCGGGCAAGGGCCTGAAATTAAACTTTCAGCTTGTATCCAGCCCATTCACTTCGTTACGCGTTAAGTATAAGCCCGCGGTAATGCCACGTGATAATAATTTATTACATTTTGGGATAGGTTAATTATCACTCTAAAAAAGCTTGCGCGGCACCCAGCGATATGCATTGTTGAACAATATCGAACTCTCTGCGATCTAACTCATAAATAATCGTGGGTGTGAGTGGGCGCTCGTGCAGGTAATCGCCAGATGATGAGAAAAATGCGTTAGAGGAGATTAGGTCTCGACCAAAACCGTAAACGGGCCTTCGTTGACGGAAGATACGCGCATCATAGCCCCGAATTGGCCTGATTCGACCGCGATATTGCGCTCGCGAAGGTGCTCGATGATGTACTCGATGACCGGCTCGGCCTCTTCCCCCGGGGCCGCATCGGCCCACGATGGGCGCCGCCCCTTGGCGGTGCGGCCATAGAGCGTGAATTGGCTGACTACCAATACCGGTGCTCCAGCATCAGCGACCGATACTTCACCTTCCAGGATGCGCAGCTCCGCGATCTTGCGGGCCATCTTTTCCGCGCGCGGTGCCCAATCGTCCAAATCCTCCCTGGAAACACCGACGAGGGCTAAAAGTCCGCCGGTCTCAGGGCAATCGATGGCGCCGACGGTTTCGCCTGCAACCGTGACCGCGGCTTCGGATACGCGGGTTAGTACTGCGCGCATAAAAGTCTCTTCCTTTCTTAGCTATACGGCGCTATTCGGTGTTAATCGGCGTGGGTAGCCGGGGAAGCGTCGTCCTCGAGCAGCAGATCGGCGGGGATGAGCAAGCCGTGGCGGACCATATCGATAATGGCGGGAAGCGCCGCCGCGGTCAGTTCTGCTTCATCGAAGCCGTGCGCGGCCGCATAAAGGCCCACGGTCTCGGCAAGGTTGAGCCCGTAGGGAGATAGGCCCGCAACGATTGCGGCCAAGTGCTCATCAACTTCGTGGCTCCACCGGGGCCCATCGGTACGGGTTAGCCGGATTACCGCCCGGTTAAATCCTTGTTTGTTATCGGTATCGGCCACGCTGACTTCTTCCTTGGCCACCTGTGGGCGTACCTGGAAGTGCTTGCCCTCCAGCTCACCAGGAACCAAATCGCGCAGCCACGCCACGCGGGCGAAGTATTCTTCCACCTCGGGTCCCAAAGGATCACTAAAGTGCTGCGGCATTTCTTCGGCCAAGATATCGGAGGGCTCATCATCGGCGATTTTTTGGATGGCGACGAATCCAAACCCGATACCCGTGACATCGTGGTCGTGGAAATGATCCAGCTGCGCCGTGGAGCGAGCCTTGCCCTCATCGCTGCGCACATCCAACGATTCATCCTTGAGCCACGTAGATACGTAGAGGGAAGGATCGGCGATATCGCGCTGAATGATCCAAGCGGCTATACCCTTATCCGGCAGCCACGAGGCCACGCGCTGCTGCCAAGTCTGCCCACTGGTATGTACCCAGGCGGCGAGCAAGTGTGCGGTTCCACCCGGGGTGAGGTGCTCTACTGCCTGGGATACCACCAATTCGCTAGCCCCATCCAAGTTCAGGCCAGAATCGCGGTAAACATGGCCCACCTCAGGGAGGCCAACGACAAATGGGGGATTGGCCACGATGCGGTCAAAGGTGCGTCCCGCAACGGGCTCGAACCACGAGCCCTCAACAAGTTCTACCTCGGTGCTGGACCCCGCAGCAGCAACTGTCGCCGCTGCCAAATCAAGCGCGCGCCGGTGGACATCTGTCGCGGTAATGCTGTGCGCGCTCTCGAGCTGACCCAGCAATTGCACGCCAGAGCCGGTACCCAAATCGAGCACCGTTGATACCGGGCTTACCGGCGTCGATTGCAATAGCGAAAGGCTTGCCGCCCCGACTCCTAAGACGTGATCCGCGCCGGGGACGTGGTCCACGAGCGAGGCATCGACATCGGAAAAGACGAGGCGGTTGGAGCCAACGATGATATGGGGCCGGATGTCGAGGGCAATGTAGATGCTGCCGCGATCATCGGAAAGCGCCACGCCGGCATCCAGGAGCTTGGTGGCAAGGCGGGCCCCGAGGGCATCGGCAAGCAACGTGGCAGGCAGATGCTCATGCAGCAGGAAGAAGCGAATGAGCGTATCCAGCTGGGTATTACCTGCGGTTCCGCGCGCCACCGCGGCAGGCTCACCTCGGTAGAGGGCCTCCGTAAGCTCCGGGCCCAAATGCCCCGCTAAACCATCGGTAGTAAAACCGGCCTGCGAAAAAGCCTCTGCCAACTCTGGGGCAAGATCGCGCAGCGCGGCGGCATCGAAGTGGGGGCCAAAGGACGTCATACTGGGAGAAGTTCCTTTCCAGTCGTACTATTCATGCTGATGATGCGGTTAGTCGGAGGCAGTATCGTCATGGTCAATGACCGAGTGCTTAGATTCGATTGCCGTGGAGCCGCCGCGGGAAATCTGTTGGTTCTGATACTGCGAATATAGCTGACGATTCATCGCGGGTTTATAGACATTTTTATCGCGCTTATCCTTCTTCTCACCGCGGCTATTGCCAATAACCACGGCAATCCACGGCAAAGGAAAAGTCACGCCCACGATAATCGCCGCGAGGAACCACCAATGCAGGTATAAAAAGACCCCGGCAATGAGCAGGGACGGCACGCGCAAGAATTGGAAAAAGCCGTACCATAACTCCCGGCGCCTGCGATCTTGTGCGGGCGAGAGCTTGGCATCCGTGATGAGAAAACGTTCCTTTTTGCCAAACACTTAAACTACGCACCTCCTTGGAGCGCGGCGCGTAACCCTACAACAGGGGACGGGAAAGCCGGCGTTGGCGTGCGTAGAGTGTGCATGTTCTCCAAGGGTAGACGCATGACTCGCAAAGTTCGATGCTGATGCGGCAAAATGGGGTGCGTGACTACGACTACGAAGACAATTGAACGGCCAGATATTCGTGAAGACACTTCGACGACGGATAATGAAACGCCGAAGTTCTTCCACTACGTCAAAAAGGATCAGATCCTCGATTCCGCGGTCAACGGCAAGTACGTCGTTGCCCTGTGCGGTGAGACCTTCCCGGTAACTAAACAGGCAAAGCCGGGCTCGCCGGTCTGCCCCGATTGCGAACGCGTTTTTAAGGGTCTTCGCCGCAAGTGAGGACGTTTAAGAAGACGAACCTCCGCGCGTGGCAGCAATCAGCCCTCGATAAATTCCTCGCCACCAAGCCACAAGACTTTATGGCGGTGGCGACCCCAGGTGCGGGTAAAACCACCTTTGCTCTGCGCATCGCGACGGAGCTCATGGAAGACCGCACGGTGGAGCGCGTCATCGTCGTGGTGCCTACCGAGCACCTGAAGACGCAGTGGTCTGCCGCCGCCGCGCGGGTGGGCTTGGCCTTGGATCCTGCCTTCACGAACTCTTCTGCTGTTAACCCCAGCATGGATGGCATCGTGGTGACCTATGCCCAAGTGGGCATGCACCCCTTCAAGCACCGCGCCGTTGCGTCCGCGCGGCGCACCTTGGTGATCTTGGACGAGATCCACCACGCCGGCGACGCCAAAAGCTGGGGCGATGGTGTGAAGGAGGCCTACGACGACGTCAACCACCGCCTTGCGCTGACCGGTACGCCGTTTCGCTCCGATGAATCGCCCATCCCCTTTGTGCGCTATGAGGACGATGGGGAAGGCCATAAGGTCTCGCGCGCCGACCACACTTATGATTACGGCGATGCGCTTGCCGATGGCGTCGTGCGCCCCGTCGTCTTCCTGTCCTACTCCGGCGAGGCGCGCTGGCGGGACTCCGCCGGGGAGGAGCACTCTGCGCGCTTGGGTGACATCATGAACGTGGAACAAACCGCGCGTGCCTGGCGCACCGCGCTTGACCCCAAGGGCGAATGGATCCCCGCCGTGCTGCAGGCGGCGCATACCCGCTTGATGCAGATGCGGCGCAATATGCCGGATGCCGGCGGGCTCGTGCTCGCTTCCGATACGACCACCGCCCGTGCCTACGCGAAAATCCTCAAGCAACTCTCCAATACCCCCGTCTCGGTTATTTTGTCCGATGACCCAGGCTCCTCGGACCGCATTCAAGAATTTGCGGACTCCACCGATGAATGGATGGTTGCCGTCCGCATGGTGTCCGAGGGCGTCGACGTGCCCCGCCTCGCAGTGGGCGTCTACGCCACCTCCGCGTCGACCCCCTTGTTCTTCGCCCAGGCAATCGGCCGCTTCGTGCGCTCCCGCATGCCTGGCGAAACCGCCTCGGTATTCCTTCCCTCCGTCCCCGTGCTGCTCGGCCTTGCAGAGCACATGGAAAAATCCCGTGACCACGTCTTGGGCAAAGAGAAGACGGAGAAAGAAGGCTGGGACGACGAGCTGCTTGAGCAAGCAAACCAGAAAAAGACCGAACCGGACATGCTGGAAAAGTCTTATGAGTCCTTAGGCGCCGAAGCCGAGTTTTCTGGCCTGCTCTATAACGGCTCGCAGTTTAATACCGGCGATATGACCTCTGATGAGGAGGCCGATTTCCTCGGCATCCCCGGGCTCCTCGATGCCGACCAGGTCAAAGACCTCTTGCGCAAGAAGCAATCCGAGGAAATGGACCGCCGCGAGGCTGAGGAAAAGGCGCGCCGGGCCGCCGAGGCAGAAGAGGCCCACCGCCGCAAGATTTACGGCATGGGTCATGCGCCAGCCGCGAAGCAGCAAGAGTCCGATGCCGCGGAGGATACCGGCGTGGTTGATGAGCTCGGCGCGCTGCGCAAGGAGCTTAATACCGTGGTCTCCATCGCCGCGCAGAGCTCTGGCCGGCCGCACGGTGCCATCCACACCGAGGTCCGCAAGGCCTGCGGTGGACCGCCCACCGCGTTATGCAGCGCGGAGCAACTGCGCGAGCGTATCAATTACCTGCGCAAGTGGTAGAGCGCCTCTCCGTCGCTGGTTGGCTGCTGGCCGGCGGTTGGCGCTGCGCCCCTTTCGCCGCGCCAGCCCGCAGGAGAGAATTAGGCACATAAAAAGGCCGCACCATGGTGGTGCGGCCTTCATTTTGTGCAGGACGGGCGAGTTATCTAGTCGAGGTAATCGCGCAATACCTGCGAACGAGAGGGGTGGCGCAGCTTCGACATCGTCTTGGACTCGATCTGGCGGATGCGCTCGCGGGTAACGCCGTAGACTTGGCCGATCTCGTCTAAAGTGCGCGGCATGCCATCGGTAAGCCCAAAGCGCAGGCGCACGACGCCGGCTTCGCGCTCGGACAACGTCGTCAGCACGTCCTGGAGCTGGTCCTGCAGCAAGGTGAAGGACACGGCATCGACGGCGATGACGGCCTCAGAATCCTCGATGAAATCACCCAGCTGGGAATCGCCCTCATCACCAATGGTCTGGTCCAGCGAGATGGGCTCACGCGCATACTGCTGAATCTCCATCACCTTTTCTTCAGTGATGTCCATTTCCTTCGCGAGCTCCTGGGGAGTGGGCTCGCGGCCCAAGTCCTGGAGTAGCTCGCGCTGGATGCGGCCCAGCTTGTTGATGACCTCCACCATGTGAACCGGGATGCGGATGGTGCGGGCCTGGTCAGCCATGGCGCGGGTAATAGCCTGACGAATCCACCACGTGGCGTAGGTAGAGAACTTATAGCCCTTGGTGTAGTCGAACTTTTCCACCGCACGGATAAGGCCCAAGTTGCCTTCCTGAATAAGGTCCAAGAAAGCCATGCCGCGGCCGGTGTAGCGCTTGGCCAAGGAGACCACAAGGCGAAGGTTGGCCTCCAACAGGTGGTTCTTAGCCTTGCGCCCGTCCCTTGCGATGCTGCGCAGGTCGCGCTTTTCCATGGGGGAGAGCTTGGCAGCCTTATCGCCCTCCGCACGAGCCTTTTCCATCTCATCCATGCGGTGCTGCGCGTACAGGCCAGCCTCAATGCGCTTTGCCAAAGAGACCTCCTGCTCTGCATTCAGCAGGGCAACCTTACCGATCTGCTTAAGGTACGCGCGGACGGAGTCGGCGGAGGCGGTCAGCTGTGCATCCTTGCGCGCTTGGCGTAGGGCGACGGATTCTTCCTCATCCCAGACCGAGGACGTATCTTCTGCTTCGTCCTCGTCTTCTTCTTCGCCCAACTCTTCCTGGATATCGTCTTCATCCAGGTCAGTGGGGGCATCGAATTCATCTTCTTCGATGTCCTCATGGGTGGGGTCGAAGTCGACGTCATCCGCAGGGGCGTCTTGCTCAACGGCGTCGAGCTGATCCTCTGCGTCCTTAGCTTCCGACGGTGCTTTCTCCGCGGAGTTTGCGGGGGAGTCTTGCGGTTCTGCCGCAGAGGCTCGCACGGTCTTTTTGACAGCTTTTTTGGCTGATTTCTTCGCCGACTTCTTGACGGTCTTCTTAGCCGTTTTCTTGGCAGTCTTTTTCGCCGTCTTTTTAGCTGTCTTCTTGGCGGTTTTCTTCGCCGTTTTCTTTGCCGTCTTTTTGGCGGTCTTCTTTGCAGGAGTAGATGCCTCGACTGACTTGTCGTCCTCGCCGAGTGCCTGGTCTGAAGAATCAGTGGCTGCCACGTACGCCCTTTCGACTTACTACTTGATGGAAATAGCTCACCGCACCCGCACAGGGTGGCAATAGCATTATGAAATGCTAGCGGGTGTAGGCCTTATGCAGGTCAGACACGCCCGAGAGCCATGCAATTTTGGATCGACCGCCCAGTATAGGCGATTTTTGCACAATGCCGGTAGATAGGGTTAATGCAACGGCGAATTTATGGCTCTAGGCCTTCCAATACAGCCATCGCTGCACCTACAATACCTGCACGATTTTGCAGTTGTGCAGGCATAACGGGGGTATCAATAGTTAAGTGGGGGCCCCATTTGTGGAATTTGCGAGATATGCCACCCCCGATGAGGAAAGCCTGGGGGTTAAATAACTTCTCGTATTCCTGCAGCACGCGATCGAGCCGAACCGCCCACTCCTTGTACTTCAACCCTTCGCGTTCTTTGGCTGCGGAGGATGCGATCGCTTCGGCCTCGTCAGTTCCCACAGTGAGGTGTCCAAGCTCAGTATTGGGAAAGAGTTGCCCGTTGAGGAAGAAGGCCGAGCCGATGCCGGTTCCCAGCGTCAAAAAGATGACTGGCCCGGTTTTAGCCAACTCGTTTCCATACGCGACTTCCGCAAGGCCTGCGGCATCGGCATCATTTAAAACCACAAAGTCAACGTCTAGATAACGAGAAAACAACTCAGTGGTATCCACACCGACCCACTCAGGTGAGATATTGGCAGCGGAGTGCACCGTGTGGTTGGACACCACCGAGGGCAAGGTGATGCCGACGGGCTTGTCCCACTCTTTTTTGCCCACAATCTGGGCCACTACCGTGGCTACCTCATGTGGCGTGGACGGCTGTGGGGTGGGGATCTTTAGCCGTGGGCCCACGAATTCACCGTTTTTGAGGTCGACTTCGGCGCCCTTAATGCCGGAGCCGCCAATATCGATGCCAAAAGAGTGGCCAATATGAGTAGTCATGCTCGCAAGTGTAGAAGAAGGCACAATGGATGGCATGGATCATGACATAGATTTTCTGCAGCTGCGAGATTTTGCGGAATCTACCGCAGTGCGTGCGGCGGAACTTATTCGCGCGCGCCGTGCGGACTTGGTGGCTGGAGACGGTATTGCGGCACATACTCAGACAAAGTCGAGCGCCGTCGACCCCGTTACGGAGGTCGATACCGCCACCGAGGAGTTCATTAAGCGCACGATTAAGGAAAGCCGCCCTGGCGATGGCCTATTGGGTGAGGAAGGCGCAAGCTTCGACGGGACGACCGGGGTGAGGTGGATCGTGGATCCCATCGACGGAACCGTCAATTTCCTTTACGGCATTCCGGACTATGCGGTCTCGATTGGCGCGGAATACGACGGCCGCTTGGTAGCGGGTGCAGTAGTCAATGTGGCACGGGGGCAAGTGTATTCCGCAGCAGCAGGCCAGGGTGCCACGGTTACCGCTGCGGATGGCACGCGGTCCTCACTACGGTGCGGTGAGCAAGACGATCCCGCGCTTTCCTTGGTAGCGACGGGATTTGGTTACGGCGCACAGCGGCGCAAGCAACAGGCGGAACTACTGACTAAGTTGTTGCCGCAGGTCCGCGATATCCGCCGCATCGGCGCAGCCGCCCTTGATTTATGCCGCGTGGCAGAGGGGAGTGTTGATGCCTATTTCGAGCACGGTATTAACGCCTGGGACTTTGCCGCCGGTGCTCTCATCGCCCGCGAGGCAGGAGCTAAAGTCCATCACCCAAGGCTGGACAAGGGGTCCGCTGATGGTGAATTAACCTGGGCCGCGGGGGTGAAATTGGCACCCGCATTTGAGGAACTTTTGGCAGCACATGGCGCTAAGGAGGCGATGCGGGGGTGAAGGGTTAAAGAAATTTTTAGCAGCAGGATGACATATCGGTATTTGTCCTTTACTATGCGCGATCGATAAACAACTATTCCTAAAGCAACTCGACTTATAGGGGCGTACAGTATGGCCACCGATTATGACGCACCGCGCCGCGGCGCAGAAGAAGAACTTGAAACTGACTCTTTAGAGGGACTGAAAGCAGCTGAACCCGAAAGCAATGGCATGGATGACGATGGCGAAATCGTCGAAGCATTCCAACCACCATCAGTTGATCTGACCGGCGAGGAACTCAACGTACAGGTCGTTCCCCGCCAAGAAGACGAATTTACCTGCGGATCTTGCTTTTTGGTTCAGTCCAATAAGCGTTATTCGCACGAAGAAGATGGCATGCCCATCTGTAAGGATTGTGCCTAAGCAGCCAGTATTGGCTTAGCTAGTCGTTATTGCGCACAACCCAAATAAAGATTCACCCCGCCGCAGTTTGCAATGGTAAACGCGGCGGGGTTTGAAGTTTTCCTTATTTAGCAGACACCCAATGTGCGCGGCACCTAACTGCGCGGGGTGTCTACTTTTTGAGGGTGCAAATCTTTTCAGTCATCCAGTTCTATCTAAGGCTGCTCGTCTTTGCCCTTCTTATCCGGTTCGCTTCCTTGCTTTTGCTGTTTCTCCCATAGATATCTACGCACTAGGAAGATGGGCAATACTAGAACGAAGTAAAAAGCCATGTACCCCACTACGTGAAGGACGATGCCGTCAGAGCTCACTTCGCTCCAGGCAACCCCCTCTACGTTTGATGAGGACACTCCACGCCAACCGGTTACTTGAATGACGTAGAATTCAGCGATCACCATTAGTGGCAGTATCACAAAGGAAAACCACCACGGAGGTATCCAGGGTTTCCCATCTTTCTGAGTTCTGCGTAGAGCTCCTCCGAAACCCATTGTGATCTCCTCCTAGTCCAACTTTTCACTGATGGTACAAGAACCCGCGTAAGGTGCGACCGAAAGTCTTCTTTAATGCTGTCATGCGGGGGCTTGCTCGGGGGATGTAGTAGCACCGAAAAACACCAACGGCACTCTCACAGGTGACGCCTTCTAAAAAGCAGCGACCCCTAGAATCTACGAGCCTTTTGCGTGCTGCTCTGGCAGGAAGGTGCGGAGCAGTTGGTCTGGATCTTTCGAGGCAATGAGCCAATATGGGGTGTCATCCTCCGGATCATTGAGGACCATCATGGCGTGCTCGTCAATCCACGCATGAGAGACCAAGAATGCGGCCGGATCGAATTGCGGGCCCAGTGCGTTATGGCGCGCAGACTTTGGAACGGTAATCGAACGAGAGACAACCTCATTGGGTAACTGCGCATCCTTGACTAGCAACCATCGCGTTCCATCTTCATCTTGTTCCACCTGCACAACGGTCCCAGACCACGTGATGAGCACCCAGATAGCGATGGCGCCGAGCAGGACTGCGGGAATGATGGTCCACCACACAGAGCGGTTAAGTCCGGCCGTAGCTGAGGTTAAAGCCACAACGATTGCTGCAAAAATCCAGAAGTACCACGGCACCCATTGGCGTTCGCGATACAACACTTTCGGGGCAGCGGGTTGAGGAGCAGAAATATCAGACACGCCTAGGCAGTCTAGTCCACTCCAGGCGCAGAATGAACCGGCTGGGGCAGGTAGGATTGGCTAAGTGACTGATTCGAATTCGCTACCGCAGGAACTAACGCCAGTAGGAGACGTCAAAATTAAGCGCCTCGATAAAGGGCTCCCGATGCCATTTCGGGCGCATCGGGGTGACGCCGGTGCCGATCTCTACGCCGCGGAGGCGCTTACCCTCCAACCTGGCGAACGCGCACTTGTCGGCACCGGTATCGCCATGGCCTTACCGCTCGGCACCGTGGGATTAATCCATCCGCGGTCCGGCTTAGCAGCTAAACACGGGCTGTCCATTGTCAATACGCCGGGTACCGTGGATGCTGACTACCGCGGGGAGATCAAGGTGTGCCTGATTAACCACGATCCCCACACCCCGATCGAGATCGAGCGCGGCATGCGCATCGCTCAACTCGTGGTACAGCGTGTAGAACTAATGGATTTTAGCGAAGTAGAAGACTTGGATGAGACCGACCGCGGTACCGGCGGCTACGGATCAACTGGGATATAGGAAGGATTAAAAAATGGGCATTTGGCCATTTGGCAAAAAGAAAAACGATGACGGCCGAAAGGAAGAGCCGGAGAACTCTCAGCAATCGCAGTCGCAAGAGCCTGCTGCTGATTCCGCAGGAACGGCTTCGGCTGACTCGAGTTCTTTTGAATCCGTAAAAGATACGGCTGCCGATGCCGCCGCAGCCTCGGGACAGGTGCCAACGGAGTTTGCCCACGATGCCGTGAACGGCGAAACCGGGCCCTTCGATGGCGATTCCGTCAATATCGAAGACTTTGACTTTTCTGATTCATCCATCGGCATCCTTGACCTTGGCTCGATGCGCATTCCGCTGCCAAAGGACTCCCAGGTCCAGGTGGAAATGGGTGAACAAGGCCCTAAGATGCTGCACATTGTCACCAAGGCTGGTCGTATTACTCCCGTTGCCTTCGCAGCTCCGCGCAAGCCTGGACAGTGGGCAGAATCCGTGGAAGAAATCAAGGAAGGCATGAGCCGCGATGGACTTTCCGTTACCACCGAGCAAGGCCCCTGGGGGCTGGAAATCGTTGGCAAAAATGGCAACGGCCAACTCCGCGTCATTGGCGCCGAGGGCCCGCGGTGGATGCTGCGCTTAACTCTTGCAGCACCTACCGGCCTTGAAGAAGATTTGGCGCAGATCGCGCGCGACGTAGCATCGCGTACCTTTGTTTACCGCGGTGAGGATCCCATTTTGGCGGGCAATGCACTGCCGGTCATCATGCCAAAGCAGCTGGTGGAGCAGGTTAAACAAGCCATGGAAAAGCGCCAGCAGGAACAATCCGGCGCAAATGCCCAAGGTCAGCCGGCCCAAGGCCACCCAGAAAACGGGGTAGGCGGCCCCGATCCTGCCGCTGAGGCGGAAGCGGAAAAGCAACTGCGCGATTTGGGCGCGCAGCCACCCGAGGGGGAGAATGAATCTCCCGCACATGACAAAGACAAGGGGTCTAACCCCGATACCGATAAGTAAGTAAAGCAGAACGCTACGTGAGTAACTCTTTGCCGGAGCCGCAGGCTCCTCAGCTAAGCGACGACCAGGACCGCGATACTGAACCAACTCTGTTGGAACAAATGGGAGGCCTACCCGGCCTCGTCGCGGCCACGTTGCCCATCGTCGTCCTTATTCCAGTCAATAGCCTCTATGGCCTCACCCCAGCGCTGATCTCCGCGCTGGGTGTGGCGGTAGTGATCGCCATCTGGCGCATCGTTCGCAAACAGACTATTCAGCCGGCCATATCTGGACTTATCGGCGTGGCCATTTGCGCCGCCATCGCATGGTTTACCGGGGATGCCAAAGGCTACTTCCTATACGGCATTTGGATGTCGCTGGCCTTGTTTATTGCCGCAGCGTTATCCATCCTTTTCCGGTGGCCGGCCGTAGGCGTTATCTGGAAGGGCTTGAACGGCGATGATATGGCCTGGCAGAAGGTAAAGCTTGCGCGGAGGGCCTATTCCATCGCCACCGCCGGGTGGGCCGTTATCTTCTTAGCGCGGTTTATCATCCAGCGCGCGATTTATGATGCCGGGGAGACTACCGCATTGGGAATTACCAGGATCGTCATGGGCTGGCCCTTGACGCTGTTGGTGACAGCATTAACAGTGTGGATGGTGCGCCGTGCGGACGCCGCGGTAGAAGAGGCAGAAAATGCCGGACTTGCTACAAATTCAGATCGCAGTACACAAGAGCTCGAGGCAGAAAATGAATGAGTCCGCAGTATCTCGCGGGGACACCGTAGAAGTCACCATTGACCGAATGGCCCATGGCGGACTTGGTATCGGCCACGCCCCAGACGGGCGCGTCGTCTTTGTTCCGCGGGCTTTTCCGGGGGATACGGTTCGTGCCACCGCGGGTAAGGTAAAAAAGTCCTTTATCAAGGGCGAACTCGATGGCATCGTCACCGCAGGGCAGCTGCGTGTACCCAGTAGCTGTCCCGCCGCGGAGCTTGGTGCTGGGTGCTGCGATTTTGCTGAGTTGGATCCCGCAGCGGAAATAGACATCAAGATGGATGTCTTCCGCGAACAGCTGCGCCGCAGCGGCATTGAGGGGCTCGAGTCCCTCACCATTGAGCAACATGATCTGCCGCCGGTACGGGGCTGGCGGACGAGGGTCCGGTTGGGCGTCGACAAGCAAGGCCGCGCCGGATTGCGGAAGTACCGCTCGAATGAGCTGGTCACGTCCGTCGGTTGTACCCAATTAGCAGATGGCTTGATTGATGGTCTGGTTGGGGATGGCGCGCGGCGTTTTACCCCTGGGGCCGAAATCGTCGCGGTTCTTGATGGCGCCGGCAACCGGCATGTGGTGGAAACGCGCAAGGCCCCGCGAGGCAGGCGCGTGGAGACCATTCGTGAGGTCATCGAGGGCTCTGGCACGGTGGCCGAATACGTCAATGGCCGCGAGTTTTCCTTCCCCGCCACGGCATTTTGGCAAGCGCATGTGGCGGCGCCGGAGATTTATAGCGCTGTGGCAGGGCAGTGGCTGGCCGGCCGGGATTACCAGCACAAGATCGCTTGGGATTTGTACGGCGGCGTTGGACTATTCGCGCCCGCGTTATCAGAAGCCACCGGCGGAAAAGTCATTTCCGTGGACTATTCGCCCGCGGCAACGGCGACTACGCAGCCGGGGTTGCGCGATATCGATATTGCCGTGAAATCCGCCAAGGTAGAACAGGTTGCTGCGCAATTGCCCCAACCCGGTGCCGTGGTGCTCGATCCGCCGCGAACCGGGGCAGGCGAGCAGGTGGTCCGCGCCGTGGCGGAGGCAAAGCCCCAAGCCGTGGTGCATGTGGGATGCGATCCAGCGACCTTTGCCCGCGATCTGTCCCTATGGCAAAGCGCTGGGTATAAGCCCGAGAAAATGGCGCTGGTCAATGCCTTCCCCGGCACCCATCACTTTGAGGTAATCGCTCTTATTACCCCAGATAAGGCGGCGTATAACTCGGCGCAGGACGCTGTTTAATGCGAAAATACCCCGCCTGAATTAAGAAGCCGATATAAAAGAAAATACGGACCACGGGTACGGTGGATAGGAAGAACTAAGCACAGAAGGAGTTGAAGGCCGCTCCATGACTATCTTGGATACCATAAACTCGCCGCAAGACCTGAAGGCACTGCCTGCAGAAAAGTTGGAGGAACTTGCGGCGGATATTCGCCAGCGCCTCATCGATAAGGTATCGGTGACGGGTGGGCATTTGGGGCCCAATTTGGGCGTGGTGGAATTGACCATTGCGCTGCACCGGGTCTTTGATTCCCCGCGCGAGCCCATCATCTTTGATACCTCCCACCAGTCTTATGTGCACAAGATGCTCACTGGTCGCACGGCCCAATTCGATACCCTGCGCCAAAAGGGCGGCCTGTCCGGTTATACGGACCGCGGTGAGTCCGAGCATGACTGGACGGAATCCTCGCATGCTTCCGCCTCGCTTTCGACTGTGGATGGGCTGTCCAAGGCCTTTAAGATTCGCGGGGAAGGCCACCGCAATGTCATTGGCATTGTGGGCGATGGCGCCTTGACCGGCGGCATGTGCTGGGAAGCGCTCAATAATATTTCTGAAGATAAAAAGCGCAATGCAGTCATCGTGGTCAATGACAACGGCCGCAGCTATTCGCCCACCATTGGCGGCATTTCTGAAAACCTGGGGCGAATTCGTTCCCAGCATGGCTACGACGAGCTCATGGAGCAGGGCAAGCGCCGCTTAAAATCCATGGGCTGGGTGGGCGAGCGCGCCTTTGATGCGCTCCATGCCATGAAGGAAGGCGTCAAGTCCACCGTCTTGCCCACGGAGATTTTCCCAGAGCTGGGGATTAAATATATTGGCCCCATCTACGGCCATGACATCGATGGCTTGGTGCATGCGCTTTCCTATGCCCGCGATTATGAGGGCCCCATTATCGTGCATGTGGTCACGGAAAAGGGCCACGGATTTGCCCCGGCGGTCAATGAGCCGAAGGACCAGATGCACTCGACGGGTGCTATCGACCCAGTCACAGGTGTTGCCAAGGGCACCAAGCAACCAGGGTGGACGGCCGCATTTTCTGAAGAATTGATTGCGGCGGCGGAAAAGCGCGAGGACATCGTCGCGATTACCGCAGCCATGGCGGGTCCTACGGGGCTAGCTCCCTTCCAGGAGCGTTTCCCGGAGCGGTTCTTTGATGTGGGCATCGCCGAGCAGCACGCCATGGCCTCTGCCTCTGGTTTGGCTTTGGGCGGCATGCACCCCGTGGTGGCTGTGTATTCCACGTTCCTGAATAGGGCCGTGGATCAAGTGATCATGGATATTGCCTTGCTTAAGCTGCCGGTGACCATCGTGCTGGACCGCGCGGGCGTGACGGGATCTGATGGCGCCTCCCACAACGGAATTTGGGATATGTCCTTAATGAGCATTGTCCCTGGCATGCACATCGCCGCCCCGCGCGATGGTGCGCGCCTGCGCGAGCTCTTCCAGGAATCTCTGGACATTGATTCTGGGCCTTCAGTCGTCCGGTTCCCCAAGGGAAACTTGCTGCCCGATATGGAAGCCGTGGATACGCTTGCCGATGGCGTCGATATCCTCTACTACGGTGAGGCTGACGCCGGTGAGGATACTCCCGAGGTCCTCATCGTTTCTATCGGTGCGATGTCCGCGCGGAGCATCAAGGCAGCGCAAGAGCTGGAGAAGCAGGGGCTCAACGTCACGGTTATCGACCCGCGGTGGGTCGCACCAGTGGCAAGCTCCGTCATCGCTATGGCGGCAGATCACGATTTGGTGGTGACGGTAGAGGATGGCCTCATTCGCGGCGGAATTGGATCCATGATTGCTGAGGCCCTCGGCGCCGCAGAGGTGGACACCCCAGTGCGTCGCCTGGGTGTTCCTGGTTACTTCCCCAAGCACGGTTCCCGCGGCGAGGTTTTGGAAGAATTTGGCCTAAGCCCTCAGCTCATTGCTGCATCGATTACCGAGTGGGTAGAAAACCTGACCGCTTAATGCGGCTGGGAGAATAGGCTCGCGATCAATGCCGGGGCAACGAGGTTGACCTGCCACGACCGCGCGCCTTCGCGTTCTAGGAAGGCGGGCACATCTTCAGGCTGGCTGATGGTTCCGCTCCCGCCAATGGCCGCCCACACGGTGGCGCGAAGGGTTGCGGGTCGAAGCAGCAGCTCCTGTGGTAGCCCGAGCTCTTCGGCGATATCCCCAATGGCAGCGCGGATCTCTTGATATTCCCCCCACTGCTGTGGATACTCCCTAGACCACACCGATTTCGAGGGAACGGTTCTTTCCTGGCGAAGCGGGCCTGGGCGCCCGCGCGGTGGAATATTCTGGGACTGCTGCACGGCCAGTAACCAGCGGTGCGCGACGCCTTTGCTCCGCCGTGGAAACCCCTTGATGCGGGTTAATTGCGGCTGCGTGCTGGGCAGGATCCGGGCTATCTCTACTAGTACCTTATTGGGCAGCACGCGCCCGGGCGCGGTATCGGTTCGCCGGCTAATATCATCGCGCAGGTTCCACAAAGACTGCGCCGCGGCGCGCTGCTTCCCATTCTTTAGGCTCGATACTCCCTTGATATCGCGCCAAGAGTGCGGCTGCGGGGCGGTGTCATTCGCGTGCTTGGCGACGATCGCCGCACATTCCTCCACCATCCAGTCCAGCTTTTCTTGTTCGGCCAAGATATCGCGCAGCGTCGTAGCCAATTCCAGTAAGAGCTCGACATCGAGTGCGGCATAAGCGCGCATTTCTTCGCTGAGCCGCGGGATGGACCAGTCATCGTCGCCGTGGCCTTTTTCTAGCTGGACATCGAGAAGCTCCGCGATAATGGCGCCCAAATTGGTGCGGTGAAATCCTGCAAACCGGGCGGCTAATTCCGTATCGAAAAGGGTGCCAGGGAAAAGCCCGAGCCACCCAAGAGACGGGAGATCCGAGGGCGCGGCGTGAATGATCCAGTGCTGCCCATTGAGCACCGGAGCCAGTGTCTTGGTCAATTCCGCGCGGTGGCCTTCGGGGGCAAAAAGCATCGTCCCGGCGCCGTTACGGCGAATCTGGATGAGAAAGGCGCGGTCATCGTACCGGTAGCCTGAGGCGCGCTCGGTATCGATGGCAAAGGGCCCGGTACCAGCGTGCAACCGCGCGGCGGCAGCGGTGAATTCCGCTGGCGTGGATAATACCTTCGGAATACCCTCTTTCGGTTGCTTCCGAAATTCCACCATCTTAGCGGCCGAGTTCAGTAACGCCTTCAGGCGGCAGCCCCGCGACGTTGGCTAATACTTGTGCGAAGGCCTGCACGTGCGGTGCTAAATCCAGCCCCTCCGCCGTCCACGATGCGCGCATCTCAATCTGATAAGCGCGCGGGGGGCCGCCGATCTCACCGAAGCGGACCGAGGCGGTGGAGGTGACCGTACCGCCGAGGTTGGTAAGCTCCGCGCCTTCTTTTTCCAAGCCTTCATTGAGCCATTGCCAGGCTACGTCCGGAAGCAGCGGATCTCCTGCTACCGAATCATCCATATCGGCCTGGATATACGCCACCAAGCGCATTGCGCCCTCCCAGGCCTCTTCCGCGCCCGGGTCATGAAGGAGGATGAGGCGCCCGAAGGCATCGCCATCTGAATCGGTGGCGATGATATCCGGCTCCTCTTCCGTGCCCACCTCAAGGCCAATGGCGTGGCTAAAGGGCGCTAATCGCTGCGGTGGGCGAATGGACCCTAGGCTAATTTCTGGGCGAAGAGTGGCCGCGTGCATGGACTCTACTGCCTGAGTAAAAGCCGGCGGCGTCGTTGGCTCCTGTGCCTCGTCATTGCGGCGTAGGGAGGTAAAGGCTGCGCCATCTCCGGAGTTGGCTCCGGCATTCTTACCGGCGCTGGGCGTGCTCGATTCGGAATTACTCACCTTGATAAAGCTATAGTTTCACTACCTTGAGCTGGCGGAGGCGCGCCGATAGTGGGAGGTGCACAGGGGGGATGACAATCGGTCTAACTCCAACTTATGATGGATTTGTCCGAATATTCGAATAAGCTTCTGCAAAGGAGAAGGCAATGGCGAAGCTCGATTTCAAGGAACTCAACGAGGTACAGCAATACTCCCAACACGCCGTTTTCAAGGTGATCCCCGGCGGGCTGGGCAGCGAGCGCGAGGAGATCATCTCCCAAGCCCAAGAATTCTTTGCGGAACTAGAAAAGGACAATAAGGTCACCGTCCGCGGCGTTTACGATCTGACCGCGATGCGCGATTCTGCGGACTTCATGATCTGGTGGCACGCCGAGGAGTTTTCCGATATCCAGAAAGCCTTTGGCGATTTCCGCCGGGAGACCACCTTGGGCCAGGTGAGCGAAGTAACGTGGATTGGAAATGCCCTGCACCGTCCGGCCGAGTTCAATAAGTCCCACCTGCCTTCCTTCATCATGGGGGAAGAGCCCAAGGAGTGGATTTCCGTCTACCCATTCGTGCGTTCGTATGACTGGTACACGATGGAAGAAGAAAAGCGTCGCCGTATTTTGATGGAGCACGGAATGCAGGCACGCGACTACCCCGATGTGCGCGCCAATACCGTACCGGCATTCGCGCTTGGGGATTATGAGTGGGTCCTTGCCTTTGAAGCCGACGAGCTACACCGCATTGTGGACCTGATGTATAAGATGCGCTATACTGAAGCCCGCCACCACGTGCGTGAGGAAATTCCATTCCACACCGGACGTCGCGTGAAGGACATCGCAGAACTCATTAAGGTTCTGCCCTAAGATTTGAAATAAAAACAGCGCTGGGAGCCCCCCCTTAACTGGAGGGAGCTTCCAGCGCTGTCATTTGATCTCACTGCGCGTGGTAGTGAAATCCTAGTTTTCCTCGATGGGCTTTTCTTCCAGGTTCAAAGAAATAGAGTTAATGCAGTAGCGCAGGTCAGTCGGGGTATCGTAGCCTTCGCCTTCGAATACGTGGCCCAAGTGGGACTCACAGTTGGCGCATAGTACCTCGACGCGGCGCATGCCCAGGGAATTATCTTCCCGCTCGATAATCTTGTCACCGGCTAGCGGGGAGAAGAAGGAAGGCCAACCACAGTGGGAAGCAAACTTCTCGGTGGAACGGAATAGCTCCTCGCCGCAGGCCTTGCAGGAGTAGACACCCTCTGTGGTGGTATCTGTGTATTCGCCCACGTGCGGCGGCTCCGTGCCTGCTTCGCGCAATACGTAATATTCTTCGGGGCTAAGGCGCTTTTGCCAGTCGGCATCAGCGATGAGCTTAAAATCAGTCATGACTTTAAGTTTAATCCTTTATTTGCGTGGCACGCCACCACCCGGCAACGGAAGCGAAGATGATGACGATGAGCAGGCTCCACCCCACGGTGCCGGAGAAAGTGTTCACCCACCGCCCAGCATCCGGGTGCGCTTGCGACGTCCATGTCACTGGGGCCAAGAACAGGAATGCAGCCACCCATGCGCCCACCGAGTGAAAGACCGAGCGCGGTAGGAACACGGTGAAAATTAGCGGGAATAACCACATTGAATAATATTGCTGTCCTAGTGAGGACAAGAAGAAAATCCCGACCATAATCGTGCCACTCGTCGTCAGCGCCCAAAATACCGGTTCGGATTGTCGCCACCGCAGTAGTCCGAGCACCGCGCACCCGACCAAGGCGGCGAAGACTACCCACACCACCCAGTAGAGAACGGGGCCGAATTCCACATAGGCCCGCAATCCCGCCCAGGAGGAATTGGCATAATCGCGGGTCGTGGAAAGATAGGGCATCAGCTTGTCGAGGTAACCGCTAGCACCCGGCACGAGCGGCCACGCGAGGACATTGAGAACGACCGGAATCCCGAGCCCTGCGAGGAGGTTGCGCCATTGCAGCTTGACCAAGGGCAAGAAAAGCAGGGGTGCGAATTGGGGCTTAATCAAAATGGCTAGCCCAAGGGCTATGCCGGAGACCCACGCGAGCTGCGGGGTGCGCTCAGCCGCTAAGAAAGCCCATAGGAAAAGCGCCATGCAGAATAAGAGCACACCGTTGATATTGGTAAACGCCAAAGTGTTGGTGACTGATTCGGTGGCGAAGGCTAAAGCGATCGAGACTGGAAAAACCGGCGAGGTGAGCTTTCTTCCCACCACGTGGGTTAGCAGCGCCAGTGCGGCAATGATGGCAAGGGCGTTAACAACGATGAAAAGTCCGCGCGCAAGGCTGAAATCGAGCCACGCTAAAGGCGATAAGAATAGCGTTGCGCCTGGGGTGTAGAGATATAGCGGATCCACATGGTTATAAGCCTGTTCATACACCGGAATACCGTCGACCATGCGCTTAAGCGCGCTATAGACCGTAGTGAAATCATCAGTCAGCGTCCCATTGCGCGCCACGATGAAGACGCGCTGAATGACGAGGAGAACGGCAATAGGCCATGCGGCGGCGTTTATTCGAGCAGTCACGACCTTTTAGTCTACGGACTCAGTAGTGCGCGAGTACCGCAGAAACACCGTGCTATCTGTATCGGCGGCAATATTTTCTAGCTGCATTCGGCGGTGGGAGTGCGTGCCATGAAAGGTAGCCACGGGTTTTTCTACGCCGGTGGAAAGGTGGGGATCCAGGGTTAAATACATCTGATCAATCGCATCGATATGCACCAGCTGGCCGAGCATTCCTGGCCCACCTTCGCAGAGGATGCGCTGGAATCCACGCTCCCGCAATACGCGGAGATAGTCCTGCATGGTGCCGTCACCGGCATCGATTACCTCTGCACCTGCTGCCTCGATGGAGCGCTTTCTCGCGGAGACCTCTGCGCTTTGCAACGCGGCGTGGGGGAGAAGGAAGAGCGGGGCAGTGGTGAAGTGCGTTAAGAATTTCGAACCCGGATCAAACTTCAAGCTTTGCGTGGGCACGGCGATGGGGGCGGGCTGTGAATCGGGAGAGTCGCGCTCTACTCCCGCATAATCTTCTGACCTGACTGTCTGCCCGCCAACGAAGACGACGTCCGCCCAGCCGCGCAGGGCCTGGAAAAGCTGTGCATCAGTGTCATTGCCCATGGCCTCTGAAAGATCGTTGATGGTGGCAGAACCGGTGAGGGTAGAAACCATATTGGCCCGCACGGCGGGCAGGTAAGCGGGTTCGGGGCCCAGAAGCGAAGCGATGTCCATGGTCTGCCAGTGTAATGGTTCTGCAGGTGTGAATCGTCCCGCTGGCTACACCAGCCGAATAAGCACCACACCGGTCAAAAGGAGGGCAATGCCCAGGACCTGGCGGGACTTAATGGGGGCGCCGCTTACGCGGTCAATGATGAGCGAGCCCAGCATCGAGCCAAGCAGGCCGGCAACTACGGTGAGGCCGGTACCAATCTGCGGAACGAGGGCGGCGTTGCCGAAGATGAAAAGCGCGCCCAATACACCGCCTATCCACATCCACCACGGGTTTGGTTTTCCTTCCGGGCGCTCGATGCGCGGGCGCCAGCGCAACACGATATTGATGATGACCAAGGCGGTAACGCCGACGGCAAACGATACTAGCGCAGCGCTCACCGGAGATCCCGTCACCTGGCCAAGGTGGCCGTTGATGGCGGATTGGCTGGCTGTAAAACAGCCAAAAATAAATCCGGCTAGCCGCCACAGCCACAGGGCGGTCGCGGAATCTTCATTACTTGTTGCTGCGCTCGGTGTGGCTACCACCGCAATCACGCCAGCAAGCACGATAATGGCGCCCACGGCGCGCACCACCGTTAAAGACGATTGAGGGGATTCGAAGAGCCCAAAGTGGTCAACATGAGCCCCATAATGACTTGCCCGGCAATGGGCAAGACCACAGTCTGCACCGCGCCGAGGTGTGGAAAGAGAAGAATATTTCCGGTCAGAGCGACAACACCTAGCATACCGCCGAACCAAATCCAGAGTGGTTCATCAATAGCCTGCGCAATACCGTAGTCCCCGCCGGTAACTGCGGTGGCCACGATGAGCAGGGTTACCGTTCCTACGGCGAAGGAGATCATCGAGGAGGAAAACGGGGTGCCGGTGGAGGCGCGAAGGCGGGTATTGACCAGCGTTTGTATCGGTAAGACCAGTCCAGCAAGAATTCCCAAAAGTATCCACAACACGGGTGGACACTTTACTCAGATAAGCCAAAAAGCCCACTTGAATGGGAAAAGCCCACCTAAGCGAAGAAAATTAAGCTTAAGTGGGCGGTGGTGGTCCTAACTGGGATTGAACCAGTGACCTTTCCGGTGTGAACGGAACGCTCTCCCACTGAGCTATAGGACCTTGCGGGGGATAAATCTACACCCGGTTCATTCCATTTTCCTAATTGGCTGGATGGCAGGCGTGGAAGGTGGGGTAGACGCGGATATCCAGGGGAGGTTTACTCGTGGGGTAAATGACAACCCTGCAATTCACGGTGCGGAGAAATGCGTGATGTGTGTCGCGCAATAGGGGTGCTGGGCTGGGGATTTGGAAACTGACAGGGAGCACGATAATGTTTGTTCACGCACCGCAAAGCATTAAGCACTGCGGCGCGATGCGGATGTAGCGCAGTTGGTAGCGCATCACCTTGCCAAGGTGAGGGTCGCGAGTTCGAGTCTCGTCATCCGCTCCACGCTTTTCTTGAGGGTATTACACCACAAAGGGAAAGTGGAACTAAATGAATAGCGCGCGATTAGCTCAGTGGGAGAGCGCTTCCCTGACACGGAAGAGGTCACTGGTTCAATCCCAGTATCGCGCACAAGGACTTTGTCCTAGAAACCGGGCCTGGTTTCGCATGCGGATGTAGCGCAGTTGGTAGCGCATCACCTTGCCAAGGTGAGGGTCGCGAGTTCGAGTCTCGTCATCCGCTCCA